>NYWY01000064.1 GCA_002685335.1 Planctomycetaceae bacterium | reverse complement strand
TCGCGGATCGCGATGCGGAGGACGGTCGGGTCCGTCGGACGGACGGCTCGCCAACCTGGTCAGGGCTTGACGGCAGCAGCCATACGTGTCGTCGTTCGGGCCTTCGGTCGCCTGGCCGTCCTCCCCGTCGCCATCCCGCGTATCGCTTCTTCCCGAGGTCGCGGCCACTGATGTCCGAACCAGCCACCAAGAACGATGCCGGCTACCAGGTCCTGGCCCGACGCTATCGCTCCCGCACCTTCGACGAGGTGGTGGGGCAGGAGCCGGTCGCCGACACCTTGAAGCGGGCGATCGATCGAAATCGAACCGCCCACGCCTACCTCTTCTGCGGAACCCGAGGGGTCGGAAAGACCTCGATGGCGAGGATCTTCGCCCGGGCACTCAACGCCTCGCCGGAGAGCCGGGACGAAGCGTCGATCCTTCGGGGCGAGGATCTCGACGTGATCGAGATCGACGGTGCCAGCAACAACAGCGTTCAGGACGCTCGCGATCTGATCTCCAACGCCAGTGTCCTTCCGGCCCGGGCGCCGTACAAGATCTACATCATCGATGAAGTCCACATGCTCTCGACCGCGGCGTTCAACGCCCTGCTCAAGACCATGGAGGAACCGCCGCCGCATGTGAAGTTCATCCTCTGCACCACCGAACCGCACAAGGTCCTGCCGACCATTCAGAGTCGTTGCCAGCGATTCGACTTCCGGCCGATCTCCGTGCCCCGCATCGCCGAACATCTGCGAAGCGTGCTGGAGTCAGAGTCGATCGAGGCCGACGAGGCCGCGATCGCCCGGGTCGCCCGGCTCGCCAATGGTTCGATGCGTGACGGATTGAGCATTCTGGAACGTCTGGTCGCCGCGGCCGACGGGGCGATCGACGCGGCGCTGCTCGAGCGAGTCCTCGGGGTGCCGCCGGAGGATCGGGTCGCCGAGGCGGTCTCCGCCATCGGGGCGGGAGACGTGGGCGCAGCGCTTCGGGCGACCGCGGATCTGCTGGGTGAAGGCCTGCCCGCCGAACGCGTGCTCGACGGTTTCGCCGAGCGATTTCGACAGTTGCTGGTGGCCGCGACCTGTGGCGGTGATGCGGAGATCCTCGAAACCGGTGAACGGGAGGCCGCGGATCTCGCGGCGGAATCCCAGGCCTACGATCCGACCCAGCTCGTGCATCTGGTGGCCCTCTGTGATGCCGCGGCTCAACGAGTGCGAATAAGCACCGTGCCGCGGGCGATCGTCGACGCGGTGGTGGCGAGAATGGCCCTCTCCGAGCGATTCGCCGCTGCCGCGTCGCTGCTCTCCGGGACCTCTTCCGGCGAGCCGACGAAAAAAAAAAGGCTGACGGGGGCTGAGCAGGGCTCCGCTGCCGCGCCGGCCCCGCGGCCATCTTCGACGCCGGTTCCGGCGAAGGTCCCGGACACCCCTGTGGCATCCGAGGCGTCCCGCCCCGGCCCGACCGGGTCGCAGGCCCGACCAGCCCGGGTGGAGTCGACGGCGAAGGACAGGTCTCCGGGTCGATCGGAACCCACGGCGGGCGAGACCGGATCGATCGGCGATTCGAATGGCGAAGGACCATGGGCCCGACTCCAGGCCGCGGCCTCCACCCCCCGTCAACGGGTGATGCTCGCGGACTTCGAGTTCGAACGGCTCGAGGGTGGAACGCTCCGGTTGCGACGCCGAAAGGATGCGTCCCCGGGAGTGGCGTTCACGATGCAGCGTCCGCAGGGTCTGGAGGATCTCGCGTCCGCGGCATTCGGGCGACGGATGCGGATCGAATTCGTCGAAGCCGGCTCGGAGCGAACGGCATCCGCGGCCCCGGCCACCGACGAGTCCCGGGCCGCGATGGAACACCCGCTCGTCCAGGAAGCGATGGATCTCTTTGATGCTCACGTCGTCCAGGTCCGGCGGACTTCGCCGCGACCCGATTCCAGCGGCGTCCCCGAAACCCAGGAGGATTGATGTTCGACGCACTGAAAGGCATGGCCGGTCTCGGCGGTCTCATGAAGGATCTCCCGAAGATCAAGGAACGGCTCGAACGGGCCAAGGCTGAACTGGCTGAAATGACGGTCGAAGCCGAAGTCGGCGGGGGTGCGGTCAAGGCGATCGCGGATGGCACCATGCGGATTCGCGCCGTGCACATCGACCCGGCGATGATGTCGGTGCTGGTGGCCGATGGTGAGGGTCAGGATCGTGCGATGGCGGAGGATCTGGTGGCCAGTGCGGTCAACGCCGCGCTCACTCGAGCCCAGGACATGATCGGCGCCCATCTGCAGGAGGCCGCCGGCGAATTGGGCATACCCCTGCCTCCCGGAGGGCTTCCGGGCCTGATCTAGTCATGTCGTATCCCGAATCAATCTCCAACCTCATCGACGAATTCGCGCGGCTGCCCGGGATCGGGCGTCGAAGCGCGGAGCGGCTCGCGTTCTACGTGCTCAAGAGCGGGCGGGATGACGCGATCGGTCTGGCCGATGCGATCGTCCGGGTGAAGGACAGCGTTCGACACTGCTCGGTCTGCTGGAATCTGGCGGATGAGGATCCGTGCTCGATCTGCCAGGATGAACGCCGGGATGCCTCCGTGGTCCTGGTGGTCGAACAGCCCCGGGATCTGATCAGCCTGGAGCAGACGGGAATGCATCGAGGGATCTATCACGTCCTGCTCGGACGACTGGATCCGCTGGATGGCGTGGGGCCGGATGGACTGACGGTCGAGGATCTTCTCGCCCGGCTCCGTGATCCGGCTCGCAATGCCCGGGGGGTGGCGGTCAAGGAGCTGGTCCTGGGGCTCAATCCGGACATGGAGGGCGATACCACCGCCCTCCACGTGGCGGAAGAGGCCAGGGCCCTCGGAATCAGCACCACCCGGCTGGCTCGAGGGCTCCCAAGTGGAAGCCAGATCGAATACGCGAGCCGGGCGGTCCTGGCGGACGCCATCACGGAACGTCGACCGATCGATTGACGACTCGGGTGAAAGAGTCAGGAATGGCATGGATTGTGCAGGGGGACGCGATACCGCGGCGATATCATGCCCATGGCACGGTTCGACGCGGTCTGCCCGCGATTCAGGACGCCGATGGAATGGCGTCCCGCGTGGCTCTCCTCGGCTGGAAGCCGAACCCGGTCGCGTCCACATCCGAACAAGGCGATGGCGCCTTGATCCTGCCATGTCCGTGATGCGATTCGATACCCGACAACACACGAAGCTCGGTCAGCAGATGAAGCTGGCGCCGAGGATGATCCAGTCGATGGAGATCCTCCAGTTGCCGCTACCGCTCCTGCAGGAGCGGGTGGAGCAGGAATTGGAGTCCAACGTGGCGCTCGAGCTGGTCGAACCCGGTGACGGCGAGGCACGGACCGATGGTGACGCCGAGGTCGGGGACGCCGACACCGAACGCGAGTTCATCGCAGGTGAATCCGGGGAGGACTTCCAGCGACTGACCGATCTGGAGAACCGGTATCGCGAGGTCTGGGATGGCGCGGATGACGTCCGTCGCCCGGCGGCCGGTGCCGGCGAGCGGGATCGGAAGATGGACGCGATGGCGAACACCGCGGAGCGGGGGAAGAGTCTCACGGATCAACTCGATGACCAGTGGCGATTGGTGGAGGTGGCGGAGAACGTCTCGAACGCGGGTCGGCGACTGATCGAATACGTGGATGACGACGGCTACCTCGGTGCCGACCTCGAGACGATCTTCGAGCAGGGGCTCGAGCTCGGGATCCACGACTGGTCCGTTCCGCTTCTGGAAAGAACGCTCGAGCGATTGCATCGGACGCTGGAACCTCCGGGTCTCCTCGCTCGATCGAAGCAGGAATCACTGCTTCTGCAGATCGATGCGATCGTCGACCTCGAGGGTGACGGCGAGGGGAGTTGGACCGATGCCGCGGTTCTGATCGGTGAACATTTCGAGGATCTGGTGCAGAACCGCCTCCCGAGGGTGGCGAAGGACGCGGAGATGTCGCTGGAGCGGGTCCAGGTCGCCAAGGCTCTGATGCGGCAGCTGTCACTCTGGCCGGGCCGGGAACTGGCCAATCCCGACGCCCAGTTCGTGATGCCTGACGTGATCGTCGAATACGAACCGGAGAACGACGTCTACATCGCGGCGCTCTCCGACGGCACGATGCCGGTGCTCCGCATCAATCCCCAGGTTGAGAAGATGCGGGAGGAGCCCGAACTGGACGCGGACGGAAAAACCTTCATCGACACCGCGGTGCGTGATGCAAGTTGGCTGATCGATGCCGTGAATCAGCGGTCCAACACGCTCCTTCGGGTGGTGCGGGTGGTGCTGGAGCGCCAACGCGAATTCTTCGATCACGGGCCACAGTTCCTGAAGCCCCTGCCGATGACCGAGGTCGCGGAGCGGCTCGGCGTGCACGTCGCGACGGTGAGCCGCGCGGTGAGCGAGAAGTGGCTGCAGACGCCTCGTGGGATGTATCCGCTGCGACGATTCTTCTCGGGCGGGCGGGAGACCGGCGAAGAGGGACGGGAGAAGAGTTGGGAGGCGATCAAGGAGATGCTCCGGGAGATCGTCGACGCGGAAGAGAAGGCGAAGCCTTTGAGCGATCAGAAACTGGCCGATGCGCTCAAGGAGAAAGGGGTCGAGATCGCCCGCCGAACCGTCGTCAAGTACCGGGAGCAGCTGGGGATACCGCCGGCTCGACGTCGGAAGATTCACGCGCCCGGTTAGTTCGTCCCGACGTCGACGGCGAACTCGAAGTCGGTTTTCGGTCGTTGAAACGCGATTTACAGTCTTCGGAGCCGGGTTGAGGGCCGCTTGTGGACACTCGGCAGATTCCTGCCGGAAACCGCTCGGCCTCGTAGAATGTCCGCCCATGAATCGCATCTGGATGGACGGACAAATCATCTCCAAGACCGAGGCCACCGTCTCGGTCTACGACCATGGCCTGCTCTACGGGGACGGCTGTTTCGAGGGCATCCGCGCCTACGGCGGCCGGATCTTGAAACTCAAGTCCCATCTTGCTCGGATGTACGAATCGGCGTCGTTGCTTCGACTCGTGCCGGCCTACGACCTCGATGACATCGAAGATGCGGTCCGGGAGACCCTCGCGGCCAACGAACTCGAAGATGCCTACATCCGATTGATCTTCACCCGTGGCGTGGGCACGCTCGGACTCCATCCGTTCAAGTGTCCGACGCCGGGAACCATCATCATCGCGGACCGGATCCAGCTCTACCCGGAAGAGTTGTACGAGGACGGGATGCACGTGATCGTCGCGAAACGACCACGGATTCCGATTCCGTGTCTCGATCCGCGGATCAAGAGCCTCAACTACCTCAACAACATCCTCGCCAAGATCGAAGCGATCGATGCGGGGGTGCTCGAGGCCATCATGCTCAACCTCGAGGGTGAGGTCGCCGAGTGCACGGGTGACAACATCTTCATGGTCAAGGATGGTCGGATCTCGACCCCGAGCACGTCGACCGGGATTCTCCACGGTGTGACCCGCCGCTTCATCATGCGGGAGATCGCTCCGGCCTGCGGCCACAAGGTCGAGGAAGCGGTCTTTCCCCTCGAGGAGCTTCTGGCCGCGGACGAAGTCTTCCTGACCGGAACCGCCGCGGAGGTCATCGGCGTGACTCGGATCGATGAAGCGGTGATCGGCGACGGCACGGTCGGCCCGGTCACCCGCGCCTGCATCGCGGAATTCCGCCGCCGCATCGCCGAAGACTGTCCCGAGGACTAGCGGCGGTCGGGGTGTCCCCCCACATGGGCATTGATG
>NYWY01000063.1 GCA_002685335.1 Planctomycetaceae bacterium | reverse complement strand
GAAGGTCGAGGCGGGCATGACCTGGGTCAACGCCTGGATGCTGCGGGATCTCCGCACGCCGTTCGGTGGCATGAAGCAATCAGGAGTCGGACGCGAAGGTGGCGAAGAGGCACTGCGTTTCTTCACCGAGGCCCGCAGCATCACCATCGCTCATCAGTGATCGGGGGAACAGAGCCTCTTTTGGAAATGAAGCAGGCGTGAGGGATTCGATCGGGGAGATCTTCCATGTCCATGCCGCAGATTCAGGAAACCACCGGATCGACCGCGCTCGACGGGGCCATGATCGTGTGGTTCGCATTGACCGTCGTCAGCCTCGGTTTCCTGGTGATCGTGATGATCGTCGTGTCCAGATTCGTTCCGGTTCCATTCAACTGAACACAAAGACCGAGGCGTTTTCTCCATGAGCAGCAATGATCCTTCCCGCATCGACTCCGACAGCGCACCCGAACCCGTCGGCGCCTATCCCCATGCCCGCCGTGCGGGAAACCTGTTGTTCCTCTCCGGGGTCGGTCCCCGCAAGCGAGGAACGAAGGAGATACCGGGCGTGGTCCTCGGATCCGACGGCCGGGTCGTGGAGAAGGACATCGAGGCCCAGTGTCGTTCGTGCTTCGACAACGTGCGGGCGGTGATGGCTGACGCCGGGGTCCCGTGGAAGAACGTGGTCGATGTTCTCGTGTTCCTCACGGACATGAAGAACGACTTCGCGACCTACAACAAGGTCTACGCCGAGTATTTCGCCGGGGACGGCAATCCGAATCCCGCTCGCACCACGATCGAAATCAACGCACTGCCCACCCCGATCGCGGTCGAGGTGAAGGTCGTCGCCACCATCGATTGAAGGATCTGATTCGGCCGGGGTCAGCGGGGGTCGGTGCCGTCGCCCGGATCCGCGACCAGTCCGTCTCGTTCCTGTTCCGACGAGTTCAGGAAGACGTTGTCGGGGACCGGGGCGAGAAGTCGACCGTCGGCGGTGAAGGGATAGGCCAGGTGGGCCGAGCCGTTGAGTTGAGCGCTCGCCAGCACGATCTCGAAGTGCGTGGGGTCCATCAGGCGATAGACCGGAGTCGTGGTGAAGTTCGCCGCTCCGACGATCGGCGGACGATTCTTGAGATCCTTGATGATCCCGGCACCTTCGGTGTTGCTGGGCAGCTTTCCGCCGTTGGCGCCCGACCATTCGGTGACGGCGGCCGCCGCCCACTCGGCGACCGGCTGCAGCAGGGTGTCGAGGGTCTGGATGGGGAGGTTCGGATCGCTTCGTCGCTCTTCGATCGCCGCGCCACGTTCGGCGACGATGACGGCGATGCCGGTGGCGGCCACGATGGCGATCAGGATGACGACGACGATGAAGGCGTTGCCGCGACGGATGGGGGAGACGACGGGATTCATGCTTGTTCTCTTCATTCGGCAGTCGGAAACCAGACCGGTCGATGCCGGTTCACGTCAGCGATCGTAGCACCGCACGCACCGGACTGCCGTCGAAACCGACCAGTCTGAGGGGCAGGGCGACGAGTTCGTATCGACCTTCGGGAACCTCGGTGAGTGCGAGGCCTTCGATGATCGACATTCCGTGGACCAGGAAGCGAGTGTGAGCCAGAAGCTTCTTGTCGTCGAGGAGATCGACGCTCGGAGTATCGAGGCCGACCAGTCGAACGCCGTGTTCATGGAGGTGGTCGACGAGGCTCGGCTCGAGTCCGGAGAAATCCTGGTTGAAGACCTCGAATCCCTCGAAGGTGCCGGTGGCCAGCAGCACCCGGGGCTCGGTCGGGATTCGGGGAAGGTCGTCGATCGCGATCCGTCGGCCTCGTCGGCCTCGAACCCGCATCACTTCGCATCGTCCCCAGTACAGCTCGATCGGTTGTTGATCGATGCCGGGCTGATCGGCTCCGTAGTGGCAGGGGGCATCGGCATGGGCGCCCAGATGGACCGTCGCCCGCAGGGTCGAGAGATCCACGGATGCGCCTTCGGAGATTCGGCAGAGGACCTCGCGGGTGGGCGGGTTGTCTCCGGGCCAGACTTTGGTGACGCCGGGTTCGATGGGCGGAGTGATGTCGATGAGCATGACGCGAGGATACCTCGGTGATCCCGCCCCTCGATGCCGTTCGGCCCTCTTGGATTCCTCGATTCCCGAAGGATCGAAGTCCGGATGATCGCGGCTTCAGCTCTGGAAGGCCACGATCAGCGCGATCATCGAGAGGAGGATGGTGATCGGCACGGAAAATACCGCGATCGACCGCAGGGTCGCCGCCTGTCGTCGTGACTTCTCGAGGGCTTCGGCGTAGGGGGTCCGCGAGAAACTCACCATGTCGTAGAGCGGGGTCCACCAGAACGGGACGATCGATCCCAGGAACTGACTCCCCTTCTTGGCCAGGCGTTGCCAGCGACTTCCCGAGCGATCACGCATGTCGATGAATTGATCGAGCGCGAGTTCCGCGATCGCGTTCGCATTGTCGATCCGAGCGTCTTCGTAGGCCTCGATCGCCCGGTCGAGATCGTCGGGATGGGTTGCGAGGGCCGCGACCATGGCTTCGACGTCCTCGAAACTCGCGTTCGCGCCCTGCCCGTAGAAGGGGACGATCGCATGAGCGGCATCACCCAGGAGCACGCAGCGACCTCGATGCCAGGGTCGACAACGCATGGTCACCAGCGGGCTGGCCGGGTTTCCTCTCCAGTCGGCGAGCAGATCCGGCATGTGAGGCACCACGTCGCCGTAGTGACGCTCGAAGAAGGCGAGCACCGTGGCGTCGTCCGCATCCGCGAGGGCGTTGAAGGAATGATCGCCTTCGAACGGCCAGAAGAGGGTTCCGGTGAACGAGCCGTCGATGTTCGGGAGGGCGATCATCATCGAGCCGCCGTGCGGCCATACGTGCAGGGCGTTGGGATCGATCCTGAACCGTCCGTGCGGACCGGACTCATCGTCGGCCGGCGGAATCGAGAGTTCCTTGTAGCCGGCGGCGAGATACGTCTGCGAGAAGTCGAAGCGGGTGGTCCGTTGCATGGCGGCGCGAACGGCGCTGTACGCCCCATCGGTGCCGATCAGCAGTTCGGAATCGACCCGTTCCTGTCGCCCGTCCGGAAATTCAAACACCGCGATCGGCCGATTCGGATCCGTGAAGTCGGCGTCGATGCAGCGGGCCTCGAAGATGATCTCGACCGTGGGCATGGACGCCGCGGCCTCGACCAGCATCCGATTGAGACCGCTTCGGCTGACTGAATTGATCGCCCGTTCGGGATCCCGGCTGTAGGGAGAGAAGATCTCCCCGTCGGCGCCGTGAACGATGCGGCCCGGCATTCGGATCGCCGCTTCCAGCACCCGTTCCTCGAGTCCGGCGGCCCGGAGGGCATGAAGCCCGCGGACACTGATCGCGAGGTTGATCGAGCGGCCGCTCTCGGCATCGGCTCGGCGTGGATCGAGGCGTCGTTCGTAAAGACGGACCCGATGTCCGGCCCGGCCCAGCTCGGTCGCCAGGAGGGCGCCGGCGAGTCCGGCTCCGGCGATCACGATGTCGCGTGGCGTCGTCGTGGACATTGGTCAGGCGTCCCGCAGGGCTTCCGCGGCGCGGAAGCAGTCCTGGAAGGTGGTGTAGAGCGGTACGGGTGCGAGCCGGATCAGATCAGGCGGGCGGAAGTCGGCGATGACGCCATGGGCGGCCAGTCGTTCGAACCGTGCCTTGGCGTCCCCGGCCAGACGCACCGTGAGCTGACAACCGCGTTCTTCGGCGTTCGAGGGCGTGATGATCGAGGCGTCTTCGGGCAGCGCATCGCGAAGACAGGTGTGCAGGAAGCCGGTGAGGACCCGGCTCTTGGCCCGGAGGGCGGGCATGCCCGCGTCCACGAAGGTCTGCAGCGACGCGACCAATGGTGCCATGGCGAGGATCGAAGGATTGCTCAACTGCCAGGCCTCGGCCGTCGGTACCGGAATGAATCGATCTTCAAGATGCATTCGGAATCGAGTTTCGGGATCGTTGCCCCACCAGCCGGCGAAACGCGGCAGCTCGAGATCGGTCGCGTGGCGTTCGTGGATGAAGGCTCCCGCGATCGCCCCGGGACCGGCGTTGAGATACTTGTAGGAACACCAGGCGGCGTAGTCGACCTCGGCGTCATGGAGGTTCAAGGGCACGTTGCCCGCGGCGTGGGCGAGATCGAACCCGACCGTGGCGCCCACCTCATGTCCGACCGTGGTGATGGCGGGGATGTCGAGCAACTGCCCGGTCCGGAAGTTCACGCCGCCGAGCATGACGGTGGAGAGTCGTTCGCCGATGCGGACGATCTCCGCTTCGATGTCCTCGGTTCGAAGGAGATCCTCACCCGGTCTCGGCGCGATCCGGATCACGTCGGTTTCAGGATCTCCGCCTCGAGCGGCGACATGGGTCGACACCGCGTAGGTGTCGCTGGGAAACGCCCCGTCCTCGATCAGGATCTTCCGTCGTTCGCCGGACGGCTGGTGGAAGGACATCAGCAGGAGATGAAGGTTGACGGTGAGGGTGTTCATCGCCACCACTTCGGTGCTTCTGGCGCCGACCACTTCCGCGAGTTCGCTTCGGACCTGCTCGTGGTAGGGGTACCAGGGTCGTTCGGCCTCGAAATGTCCGTCGACCGCGAGCCGGGCCCAGTCCTTGAGCACTTCGGCGACGATCGGTTCGGCCTCGACCGGTTGCAGCCCGAGCGAGTTCCCCACGAAGTAGGCCACCGGGCGTCCCTGTTCGTCGACCGGATGGTGGAAGCGTTCCCGGCAGGCAGCGAGCGGATCGATGGCGTCGAGACGCTCGGCGCACGCCCGGGTCGGTTCAAGCTCGCTTGCGGCCACGCCGTCGAAGGGCGACGGTTCGGCGATGTTCGACACTTCCTCGCTCACGAATCGGTCTCCGGGATCCGGCGGGACTCGAGGTCGAGGAATTCGAGCGCGGTCCCACCAAGGATTCGGTCCGCGATCGGGCCCGCCAGGTCGGGCATGTCGCGGATCATCGCCCCGGGGCGGTGTTCGCCGAGGGGGAACGGGTAGTCGCTGCCGAGGGCGATTCGTTCGGGGCCCACAAGTCGAATGAGGTGGCGGAGGGTTTCGGGATCATGGACCAGCGAGTCGTACACGAATCGCTGCAGATGATCGCGGGGTGAGGTCGAGGTCTCGACCGCACAGAGGTCGGGACGGACCTCGTGACCGTGGGCGATCCGCCCCACGGTCAGGGGAAAACTCCCGCCTCCATGAGCGAGTCCGATTCGGAGATCGGGAAGGCGGTCCAGGACACCGCCCATCGACAGGGAGCACGCGGCCCGAGCGGTTTCGGCCGGCATGCCGACCAGCCAGGGCAGCCAGTACTTGGGCATCTCCGCCCGGCCCATCATTTCCCAGGGGTGGACGAACACCGCGGCCCCGAGCCGGGCTGCGGTCTCGAAGACCTGGAAGAGGGCCGGCTCGTCGAGATTCCAGTCGTTGACGTGGGAACCGATCTGGACCCCGCGAAGCCCGAGTTCGCCAACGCAGCGTTCGAGTTCCGCACAGGCGAGGTCGGGGGCCTGCATCGGAATGGTTCCGAGCCCCTCGAAACGGCCGGGATGGTCACGCACCACGCCGGCGAGATGATCGTTGAGCAATCGGGAGACCTCGAGGGCATCCGCGGGTTTCGCCCAGTAACTGAACATGATCGGAACGGTCGACAGGACCTGAACGTCCACGCCGTGATCGTCGCAATCCTCGATTCGTCGGGTGGCCGACCAGCAACGGTCGTCGATTTCACGAAAGTTCCGGCCGTCCATCATCATCTTCGCGCGGCACGGGGCGCAGTGATCGAGGGAGATCCACCCCCCGTAGCCGTACTTTTCGGCGAGATCGGGCCAGCGCTCGGGCAGAAGATGGGTGTGGAGATCCACGACGGGTCCGCTCATCACCCGATCGTATCACCGAGCCGGGTCCGACCCGTCTCCGGGTTCAGGGATCGAGGGCTCCGACCACCACATCCGCGAGGGCCCGTCCCAGGTCGCCTTCGACCACGAGGCCGGGGAAGTCGACCGGACCGGGGTTCAACTGCAGGCGAAGAACGTCTTCGGCCCGTCGTTCGTCTTCGACCCCCCGGAATCGCGGTCCCACGCCGGCCGGCCGGATCCCCTCGGCCAGCAGTTGCGTGGCGAGGTGACCGCATGCCGGATCGTCGATCGGGAGATCGATGAACACGGTGGCCGCCGCGGCCGAGGTCTCCATCGCGTTGATCGCGGCCTTCACGCCGTCGAAGGCTCCGGTGGTGACCTGATCGAGGGCGATCCACGCCACGCTCCGACTGGAGTCGAACCGCGTCTGGATGGTTCCGTGCCCGTCGACGGGTCGGGTGGGATCGGTCTCGAAACGGACGTCCCGCTTCCTGGCTTCGTAAAGCGGAGCGAGGATCGGCACCAGAGCCTCGGGAACGAAGGCGGTCAGTGGTGGTTCCTCGATCAGCGGATCCCAATACAGAAAACAGGAGTGACGAGCGGGTCGGCTCGAGTCCTCGATCTCCCCGGTGACGCCTCCCCGCAGGGAGGCCCCCGCGGGGGTCGTTCCCAGACAGAGCGCGGTGGGGGTCGAGCCGAAGCCCAGGTTCATCCGCTGGCTCACGGGATGTCGAGCGGTCGGCTGGCTCCAGATTCCCAGGAGACCGAGTCGGGCACCGGCGGCCTCGACCGCGGCTCGCATCGGCTTCATCAGCCCGTGTCCCCGATGATGGTGGTCGATCACCGCCTGTCCCGCTTCGCCGATGGGGCCGAGATCGGGTCGTTCCAGCGCGTAGTGCCCGACCACGTCCCCATCCGCGGATTCGCAGATGATCGAGTGCAATCGCCCCTCCCGATTCAGCAGATCGATGCGATCCGGGACGTACAGATCGGGATTGGGATAGGAACGGCCGTACGCCTCGTAGATCCGACGGGCGACTTCCAGTCCGTCGCCTTTCCGATAGTCGCGGATCCGGTATTCGCCGGTCTTGGTCGACGGCGTGACGTCGGCGTGGGCGGTCTCGGCTTCTTCGCGGTCGAGGCGATGACGGACATCCTCGAGAATCTCGATCGAAGGGTGTTCTCGTTGCACTCGAAGATGCAGTTCCGAGCCCTCGCGTCCCTTCTGAACCCACCAGAGACGGTCGAAGATGGTGTTCGGCCGGATACGGTCGGTGATGTCTCCTCCCGCCCCCCGTCCGAGATCTCCTCCCAGGGGGATGCCGTGTTCGAGGATTCGGAATTCGAGGGCTTCGGCGTCGATCGTCACCCCGATTTCAAGGGGGACGATGGCATCACCCTGGTGGGCCAGGGTGCGTTCGACCAGTTCGACTCCGCAGAGGAACGCCTCCAGCAGATCTTCGCGGCGTCCATCGGAAAACTCCGCGAGGTCGAGGGCCCGTCCGGCGAAATCCCGGACCAGGGGAGCGAGTTCCGGGAGGCCGGGAAGGTCCAGTCGAAGTTGGATTCGATCGGGGCTGTCCAAGTCTTTGTCTCCCTTGCGTTTCTTTGAAGATGTGCCGTCCGTCTGAAGGGTACTATCGCCTCTCGCCATGTTTCATGACTTCGACGATCATCGGTCCGTTCGACGGGACCGCTTCCGGCTGATCCGCCTCGCCGCGATCGCACTGTCGACCTGCCAGTCGGTCGCCCTCGGACAGGCGATCGACCCCGGAGCACCCGATGCGCCGCTGCCCGGTGATTCGGGGACCGAAGCCCTCGCTCCGCCTCCGGTCCGGTCGATCCGAGAGGCTCCCGAGATCGACGGGGTTCTGGAAGAGATCTGGGATGCGGGCACCGTTCTGCCGGATACCTGGCGGCAGGTCGACCCGGTGGAGGGTGGTCCGCCTTCGCAGCGCACGGAAGCGCGTCTGATGAGGGATCGTCGCAATCTCTATATCGCGATCCGATGTTTCGACGACCAGACCGATCAACTCGTCGCCCGGGCGCTGCAACGGGACGGTGACATCCAATCCGACGACAACGTCCGGATCGTCCTGGACCCCAAGCGGGATCGACGGACCGGATACGTGTTCTCGATGAATCCGCTCGGTGCCCGAAGCGATTCCCGCCTCGTGAACGGCCGCACGGATCAGAATTGGGACGCGGTCTGGGAAGGCCGGGCATCGATCGACGATGAAGGCTGGACGGCCGAATTCGTGATCCCGTTTCGGACCCTCTCGATCGATCCCGCGGCTCGAGAGTGGGGGATCAACATCGAACGCACGATCCGCCGAGGGAACGAGCGAATACGCCTGGTGGCCGCCGACCGCGACATCAATCTGGAATCGGTGGCCGACGCCGCCGCGGTGGGCATGTTCGGCGACATCGATCAAGGGAGTGGGATCGACGTCAAGCCTTACGGCAAGCTGACCTGGCAGGAGGGTGAGGATTCCGGGTTCGACCCCGCGGCGGGGGTGGATGTGTTCTGGAAGGTCACGCCGTCGCTGACCTTCGTGGGCACCGTCAATCCGGACTTCGCGGAGACCGAGGTCGATCAGCGGATCATCAATTTCAGTCGTTTCAGCATCCGTTTCCCCGAGAAGCGGGACTTCTTCCTCGAGGACTCCGGTTACTTCAACTTCGGCGGGATTCGTTCGACGCCCGCGCCGTTCTATTCTCGTCGCATCGGACTGTCACCCCAGGGTGAACCGCAGCAGATCATGGGCGGGGTGAAGTTGACCGGATCGGTCGGCGACGTCTCCGTCGGACTGCTCGACACGGTGATGACCAAGGGCGTGAGCCCCGCGGATCGGAACTACTTCGCCGGAAGAGCGCTGGTCAACGTCTTCGAACAATCATCGGTCGGGGTGATCGCGACCGCGGGGAACCCCTTGGACGGTCGATCGAATCAGCTGGTGGGCGCCGATTTCAATTTCGTCACCTCCGACCTGCCGGGAGGGAAGCGGTTTTCCGCCAGCGCCTGGTTCCAGCAGACGGTCACCGAGGACGTGGCGGGGATCGGCGCCACCTCGGCCGGCCTTCGACTGTCCTATCCCAACGACGACTGGCGGGCCAGCTTCGGCTGGTTCGTGATCGGTCCCGACTATTTCCCCGCGATGGGATTCGTGAACCGGGTCGGGGTGCACGAGTTCTTCGGAGGGGTGTCCCGTCGCTGGCGTCCGGACGTCGACTGGCTTCGAAGCGTCAGGGTGGGAGCCAGCGGAAACTGGGTGCCGGACCTCGACTTCAACACCGAGAGTCTCGATCTCGAATTCGACGTGCCCAGAATCCAGTTCGAGCGGGGAGACAGTGCATTCCTTGAGTTCGGTCTTCGCCAGGAAGTGCCGGACGAGGACTTCAACGTTGCGGGCGAGTTGCTGGTCCCGGCCGGGGACTACACCTGGACCGAGATCGGCGCGGGTTTCGAGACCACGTCGAAGGAGCCGCTGGAAATCGGGGTCGAAGGCGGCTGGTCCGGCTATTACGGAGGCAGTCGACTGGAGATGGGCACGGATGTCCGTTGGCAGCCGGCCCCGAGCATTCTCCTGGGCGGCTCGCTTCAATGGAACGACATCGCCCTGGACACCGGGGACCTCGAAACCTGGCTGGCTTCGGGCCGGGTCAACTTCTACTTCTCTCCCCGGGTCTCCTGGGAGAACCTGGTCCAATATGACACCCAGTCCGGCACCGTGGGGCTCAACAGTCGGCTCCGCTGGGCGTTTCGCGACGGTGAGGAGATCTTCGTCGTGTTCAATCAGAACGTCGAGGCGGACGATCTCGAGTTCACCCTCGATACCACTGAAATCGTGGCGAAGATTGGCTGGACGTTTTCGTTCTGACGATGAACCCGGGTGAGGGTCGCCGGTTGAACCACGCGACACGATGAATTCCACCGCGAGGAGGTCCGATAGTGCCGGACGAGGCCATCGAATGCGCCACCATGATGATTGATCGACTTCGCTTGCGGGTCGTGAGATCGCTGGTTCCCGGCACGCTGGTCGCCACGGTTTCAGTCGGCTCGTCGGTATCGGGATCGATCCTCGCGACATCCTCGTTCGGCGGCATCGATCTGGACGGGATCCACCTGCCGGTTGGTCCCGGATCGGTGGTGAACCATCCGGATCTCGACATCCTCGACCTGGTCAAGAAGCCGCAGACCACGCCGCCCGTGATCGATGGATTCGGTCGGATCGAGGCCCCGACCGATGCGGAGGATGGCGACCTCGGAATCGGCGGCCTGGAGATGGCTTGGAACCCGGAGGATCTCTTCTCGGTCGCCGTGGTGATCGGTGGTCGCATGGGTGCGATCGATCGCGGGTGGACCGGGCCGGAATTCGCGCAGATCGATGCGCCCCTCGATGATCCGGTCACCGGTCTCACCGGAGCCCCGACGGCATTCAACGGACTTGGATTCGGAGGCGTGTTCGGCGGCGAAATCAACCCTTTCGAATCGAACCGGGTGTTCATGCCTTCCCGGGCTGAGGATGATCTCGGGGCCGCCTTCGTGGCGACTCGGGCGAAGTTCCGGCCATCCAAAGAGACCAGTTTCGGATTCGTCGCGACTCGAGGCGGGGCGTCGGACGCCGACACCTCGTTGTTGGGCTTCGATTTCAGCCAGAAGATCGGTGGACACCAGGTGGAGGCCTGGATGCAGCAGACACTCGGTTCGAGCGAGCGAATGGACGTCGAGTCGGATTCCTCGGCGATCGGTGCCTCCCTGGGTGGTGACCTGCTGGGTCTTCGCTACACCGTCGGTTGGCGTCGGATCGGCGATGGATTCGAATCCGGACTCGGCACCAGTGGTGTTCGTGGCAGCCATGCGATGATCGGAAGGCTGGAGGGCGGACTTCCGATCGACGCGGTTCCCTTCTTCCAGCGATGGGAATTCGCGATCAAGGCCCGGATGGACACGGATCTTGAACTGGATCCGAATGCGATCGACCTCGACATCGATGCCATCCGGTTGGTCACGGAGACCGGTGAACGAATCGAATTCGGCCTTCGTCAGTCCAAACGAATCACCAGGTTGGAATTCCCGGACTCGGGGGGCGATTCGGAGATCGGATCGGAGACCAGGACCGAGACGGAGATCGAAACGCACGACCGGTATCGGGTCGGCATTTCTTCTGATCCAGGCCGCCCGATCAGATGGCAGGGGCAGGTCGATTTCGGTGACGCCGAGGCCAGCACCCTCGCGACCTGGCAGGGTGGAGCACGATGGTCACCCGGAGGTGGCGTCCAGATCGGCGGGACGCTGGCCGCGGACCGAAGTCTGGATGATCGTCGGTTGAATGAGACGCTCCGCGCGGCGGTTGATGGCGGTTTCGGAGTCGGGCGTATGGCAACGGTTCGCAGCCGGTTCGGATACGACGCCTCGACCTCCCGGATAACCCTCGGACATGCGATCGGCTGGACCCTCGATCATCAGGCTTCCATTTCGGTCTCGGTCGAGCAGGACCTGCCGGTGATCGCCTTGGAGGGCCGCAGCTCGGTCCTCCGGGCGCGTCTGAGTGGTCGATTCGAATTCTGAAAATTCATTTTTGGTTTGAAATCGAACGCGGATCCGGCTGCAGGGGCCTTGATCAATCGTCGATATCTTAGAACCGGATCCTGCCTGCTCACCTGAGTCGGAGGACGTCGGTGACGAAGGATCGAGATTCAAGGCGTGACTCCCGATCGCACACCCCCGACCGACGATCTCGCGGCTGGATCATCCACCGTGGATGCCTGTTGGTCTGCGCTGGTGGGTCCGATCGAAGACGGAGTCGATCTTCGAACGCACGGTGTCTCGAGTCTCGATCTTCTCGGATTCGAACTCGAACTGCGTCGTCGCACGAATCGCATCGTTTCGCTGGACGGGATCGACGGACCCATCACGTTGTCATCCATCCGGTCGGCGGTGGAGTCCGCGCCGGTATCGACGGTGGAGCCTCGACCCGAGGGCCGGGCCGCGTCGATCGACGCACCGGCGACTGCGGCTCAGGCGAGCCAGTGGCTCGCCGAACGTCTCCGGCCTGAAAATCGCGGATACCTGGTGCCGCTCGTCGTCGAACTCCCCGAGGGCACGACGTGGCGTGATCTCTCGACCGCGGTGAGCACGCTCGTCCACCGCCATGCGGCACTTCGAACCGGCATCGTTCCCGTGGAAGGCGATCCGGGATCCCTTCGCCAGGTGGTGACTCCGGGACCCGGCATGGTGGTGATCGAACCCCGGAGCGTGCCCGATGTCGACGATGAGTCGATCGGTCGGTTGATCGAGGGCATGGGCGGAAATCTTCCGTCGGTTTCCGGTGGTCATCCGTGGAGAGCGTGCGGATTGATGGTGGATGGCCGGCTTCGGTCCCTGCTGCTCCTGCTTCACCATGTGACGGTCGATGATCCGTCGCTCCGAATGATCGTCCACGAACTTCATCAGGAATTGAACGCCGTCGCTTCGATGGACCGCGGCCTCGAAACTCCATCGCCGGCTGGAACGGATCAGCGAGACACGGGTCTGCGAGAGAGCCTGGCGCCGCCGCCGGAAGAGGAGACCGCGTGGTGGGGTCGAAGGTTGGAGCGGGTTCCCGCCCGCCTCGATCTGAGATCGGTGGCGGACGCGGATGACCGGGATCGTCGGCGGACCGCGTTTCTGGATCCGAAGGCGGTTCGGCGCCTCGACGCCCGGATCCGCGAAGCCGGCGGGGTTCGAACCGCGGCGGTGCTGCGGGCGGTCCGGGTCGCCGCGGCGGGAATCGGCATCGCACCCGAGGGTTCGATGCCGATCGGAGTGCCGATGTCCCGTCGCGACCATCCAGATGATCGCGACACCGTCGGCATGTATCTCAACACGCTGCCGATTCCGGTCGCGGCGGATGATTCGATGTCCAGCATCGCGGCCGCGATTCGTGAGGGTCGAAGCCGTCGGGCCGTGGCCTTCGAGTCGATTCTCCGGAGTACCGAACCGATCGAGCCGATCGCCGGGCGGGTGCCCTGGCTGGACCTCGTGGTCGGTGTGGTCGAAGGTGATCGGGAGCCCGTGGCTCCGCTGCCGTGGCGAGTCGCATCGACCGGTCACACGCCGTTCCCGATCCTGTTGATCGCACGGTTCGAAATCGATGGTTGTCGACTCGAGCTCGACGTGGATCCGGCCTGGATCCGCGAGACCGACGCCGACGAACTGCTGGCAGCAGTGCTGGCGGAACTCGATCCGGTCGTTCACGACCTTCCTCAGGCCGAGCTCTCGGTGTCCGAAGGTGAACCACTGAACCCCGGAATTCGTCGAGCTCTGCCCGAGATCGTCCGACAGGCGGGGAGGGAGGATCCGACCGCGCCGGCGGTTCGGGATCAGCACGGAGCGTGGACCTTCCAGCAGCTCGACGAGTTCGGAGATCGTCTCGCCACGTCGATCCGCGCCCGGGTCTCAACGGATTTCGACCCGGGATCTCCGATCGCGATCCTCGGCGGCCCCTCCCGCCAGACGAGTCTTGCGGTGCTCGCGGCAATGCGGGCCGGCGGCGCGGCGATGCCGATCCCGCCCGAAGCCCCGGTCTCCAGGGTGGCGGACCTTCTTCGACGATCCCGACCGGTGGCGGTCGTCGTCACCTCGTCGGAACTGGTCAAGACCGCGAACCACGCGATCGATGCGTCGAGGCTTTCGATCCCGTTGGTCTTCGTCGACGATCCTCCGGCCGCCAACACCGGTGGCGATCTGCCTTCGATCGATCCCGATCAGCCGTGTTACGTCCTGTTCACCAGTGGTTCGACCGGTGAACCGAAGGCGGTTCGGATGCACCACGGTGGTCTGGCCGGACTGATCGAGCACGAACGCCGGCGGACTCCGGCGGCCGTCGCGGTTCGGACCGGACAGTTCGCGCCTCTGGGGTTCGATGTGGCCTTCCAGGAGTTCTTCTCGACCTGGGCGAGTCGGGGTGCGGTGATCTCGATACCCCTGGAGGTTCGACGAGACCCCACGGCGCTCGCTCGATTCATCCAAGCGGAGGGAATCACCAGGTTGCACCTGCCACCGCTGGTCCTGAGAGCCCTGGCCGCCGGTTGCCGGGGTGGATTTCCCGATTGCCTTCGGGAGATCGTGTGCGCCGGCGAGCAATTGCGAATCGACGAGGGGATCAGACTCGCCGTGGCATCGATGGCCCGTCCTTTGCGGATCGTCAATCAGTACGGTCCCACCGAAACCCACGTGGCGACCCATTTCGATCTTGGTACCGAGCCCTCGACCTGGCCGGCGCTGCCCTCGATCGGAAATCCGATCGATGGAGTCCGGATCCGGATCGAGGACGAGCAGGGAGCGTCCGTGACGATCGGCGAGTCGGGTGAGATCGTGATCGAGGGTGATGCGGTCGCGCTTGGTTACCTCGGCGATTCGACCGGTGGTTTCGAGGTCGATGACGCCGAGCGTCGTCGATATCGCACGGGGGATCGGGGGAAGATCGGCCCTCGCGGCGGGATCGAATTCCTCGGGCGGTCCGATCGCCAGATGAAGATCTCCGGATATCGGGTCGAGCCCGGCGAGATCGAAGCTGCATTGGTGGAGCTCGAACCGGTCCGGGACGCCGCGGTGCTCACGGTTGCCGGGGAAGACGAATCCGACTCCGTGGATTCGCAGCGTCTCCTCGCATTCGTCACCGGTCCGGCCAGCACGGAGGAACTCGCGGACTGTCTTCGTCGAATCCGGGATCGCCTCCCACCCTGGATGGTGCCGGATCAACTTCAGGCGGTCGACGCGCTTCCGCGGTCGAGCAATGGCAAGGTGGACCGAAACCGGCTGAGGCGGACCGTCACGGTCCGGACGATCAGACCGGGCGGCGCGGGCTGGACCGTCTCGGACGTCCTCGGTCGGCTGGCCGACGACACGGTTCGGGATGAGGGCGACCAGGCCCTGGAAGCCCGCAGCCTCGGCGTCATGGGTATCGACAGCCTTGGTGCGATTCGACTCCAGCTGGCATTGCTCGAACGACATGGCGTCGAGCTGCCGGTGGCTCGAATCCTCGGGCTCGGACTTTCCGAACTTCGAGGCCTGGTGGGATCGACGGTCGAAGCGGAGACGCCGTCGGAATCGGGGACCGACCTCGACTCCGACTCCTCGGCGACCGAAAAGCAGGTCGAAAAAGAGACGCTCGCCCCCGAGGAATGGCATCCCCTGGATCCACTGGTTCGGGACGTGCTCGCGGAAGAGGCGCTGGCGGCGGAAGGAGCCTTCCATCTGGCCTGGACCATCCGATTCCCCCGATCCGTTCCGATCGAAGACATCGGTCGAAGACTCGCCCTGGTCCGGCGAAGGCATCCCACGCTTCGGACTGCTCGGCGGGCGGAACTGGGAGAGCGTCTGATCCCGATCTCGGATTCGGTGCCATTCGATCTCGAAGCCTTCGACGAGCGCCCGACCGACGCGGTGCTGGCCCGCGTGCTCCGACATCCACTTCGCATCGCCGAAGGTCTGCCGTGGCGCATGGCCACCTGGCTCGAACCGGACGGCACGACCTCGCTGCTCGTGGTGATTCACCACGCGGCGGTGGACGGGCGGACCGCGCAGAGGATCATCGAAGAGATCATCACCGGTCAGGAGCATGCCGGTTCCGAGCCGGATTCGCCGTTGGTATCGGTGGAATGTGAAGCGGATGATGCCTGGTGGACGGAGCACCTTCGAAGCACTCTGGGGGAGATGGGACTTCCGGATTCGGATTTCGATGGCGTCGTTTCCCGGGCGGTGGCGATCGATCACCGAGGTGGAACCATCTTTCGGCGGGCCGCGGATGTCGCGGCGGGACTCGGCATGGCGAGAATCGTCCCGGCCCTGGTGGCCTGGGCCATCGTGCTGGGCCGGGCGTCCGGACGTGAAAAGGTGGTGATCGGGGTTCCGTTCGCCACCGATTTCGATGAGACGGGCCTGGGCGCCTCGATTCTGCCGGTGGCGATCGCGATCGAGGACGACCGTTCCCTGGAGAAGACCCTGCGGGAGGTCGCGGTGACGATCGGAGAGGGGCTTGAACACCGAAACGGCGCTCTGGGTCGGATCGTGCGTGGTCTGGAACCGGATTCGTCGTTCGTGCGGCCTCCGCTCGACGGGGTGCTCACCCGGGATGACGTGGTCCGTCACTTCGAAGGGGCGTCGATTCGATGGACTTCGACCGGGGCCGGCGTCTTCCGGGCCGCATTGGTCGTACCCGCCGAAGGTGGGAAGGCTCCCGTGGCGGTGGACGTCGAGCCGAGCGTGCTCGATGGGGAGGAGCCAAAGGCCTTCCTGAATCGGGTGATGTCGATGCTTGAGAGAATTCACATCGCGATGGAGGAATCGGAGGGATCCGCGTCGTTGCTCGGCGACCTCGACGGTCTGGATGTCGTACAGCGAAACCGGATCGAAGTGTTCGGTCGAGGCGATGACGATCGGCCTCCGCCACTCGCGCCCTCCAACATCATCGAAGGTTTCCTTCGTCGGGTCGGAATCGATTCGGACGCACCCGCGGTGATCGACCGTGACGGGACGATCTCCTACCGGGAACTCGATCGGTGGTCGGCGTCGATCGCCGCGGAAATCCGAGGCCGGGTCGGTGAAACCCACGGTCGCGCGATCGCGGTCGCGGGGCCGAGATCCGCCGCCACGATCGCAGGCATGATCGGGGTGGTCCGGGCCGGCGGATGGTTCGTACCGCTGGACGAAGGCACGCCGCCGGAACGGCAGGCCGCGCAGATCGCCGCCAGCCGGCCCCTGGCGGCGTTGGTCGTCGGAGGCGACGTTTCGAGGATTCCCGGAATCTCGACCGTGATCGATCCGCGCGCGATTCGAGGCGTTCGATCGGATTTCGAGGACGCGGTGACCGATGGTGATTCTCCGTTCTACGCGATGTTCACGTCGGGCACGACCGGAGAGCCACGCGGGGCCGTCATTCCTCATCGAGCGGTTCTGCGACTGGTCGACGACCCCTGGTTCCTGCCGGGCGGGCCCGGTTTTCGCATGCTTCACGCCGCGCCGCTCGCTTTCGACGCATCGACCCTGGAGATCTGGTGGCCGTTGCTCAACGGCGGGACCGTCTGTTGCTGGGAGGGTGGAGGAGCGGACCTTGGTGGGCTGCACGCGAGGATGCAACGGGACGAGGTTCGGGGCTGCTGGCTGACCGCGGCGATCTTCCACCTCGCCGTGGATGCCATGCCCGAGTTCTTTCAGGATCTCGACGTGGTTCTCACCGGAGGAGATGTCGTTTCCGCCGACCACGTGCGGCGTCTCTTGGACCGACGGCCCGAGATCGCGCTGATCAATGGATACGGTCCGACGGAGAACACCGTCTTCACCGCCTGTGAGTCACTGGTGGCTGGAGGCGTGGACCGGACGGCGATTCCAGTGGGTCGACCCATCCGAGGGTCGCGTCTTCGAATCGTCGATCGCTCGGGGCGGGACGTGCCTCCGGGACGCTTCGGAGAACTGCTGGCCACCGGTACGGGAGTCGGGCTCGGGTACCTCGGGCGAGATGGAACCGCCCGGGTTCAAGAAGGATTCGAGCGGAACCCACGGACAAATGAGGTTCAATATCGCACCGGGGATCGCGCTCGTTGGCAAGTCGACGGGCGAATCGAATTCGGAGGGCGGCTCGATGCCCAAGTGAAGGTTTCGGGCCGGCGAATCGAACTGGGGGCCATCGAGACCATGATCCGAAGTCTGCCCGGCATCCGAGATGCCTGTGCCACGCTGCTGGATGATGGAGATCGCAGCCGCCTCGCATCGGTGGTGGTTCCGGAACCGGAACGTGAAATCGACGCCGCTGGAATCCGGTCCGCCCTCACTGGTCGGCTCCCGGAGTGGGAGGTTCCGGCGGTCATTCGGATCGTCGAGACGATTCCCGTGACTCGAAACGGCAAACCGGATCGCCGTCGCATCTCGGAAGCACTGCTCAAGGTGAACTCGGAGGAGGACTTGGCAGCCGAGGCGCGGGCTTCAGTCGTCGGGCCGCGGGAAGGGGAACTGCTCGAGATCGTCCGAAAGGCGATCGCCGAAATCGCATCGCGTCCCTCCGTGGATTCGAGGCAGTCGCTTCGGGAGATCGGTCTGGATTCGCTCGATCTTCTCCGTCTGGCGATCGAACTCGAGTGTCGAGTCGCTCGACCAGTGGCGATGGTCGACGTGCTGGAGGGGGGGAGCGCGATGGCGATCGCTTCGCGGATCGCGGAGGAGATCGATCGCGAGGATGCCGATCTCGTCAGTCTGCAGGTCGGAGCTTCGCCGCACGGACGTGGTCTCTACTGCATTCCGGGAGTGGGCGGCACGGTGTTCAGCTTCCAGTCGATCGTCGATGGTCTTCCTGAATGGCTGCCGATTCACGGGCTCCCCTATCCCGGCACCGCCGGCCGGGCGGAGCCGCTTCGTCGGATCCCCGATCTGGCTCGGATCTTCACGGATCGAATCGTCGCCGGGAGCGGACAGGCATCCGTGTTGCTGGGGTATTCGTTGGGCGGATTCGTCGCCTTCGAAGTCGCTCGAAGCCTGGCCGCTTCGGGTCCACCCCCGAGGGTGGTGGTCATCGATTCGACTCCTCTGGGACTTGCGAGCCGTCGGTCACTGGCTTCCCGCTTCATGAATCCCGGTGAATGGAAGATGCGATTCCAGAACGTGCTTCCGGCCGGGATTCTCGACCGCATGGGGGGCAATGCTCGCGGTCGGACGCTTCAATCGTTGCGGGGCGTGGTGGCCGCGGGTTTCGAGGCGATGCGGTACTACGACCCCAAACCCGCACCGATCGACGTGACCGTGCTGCGGACGACCGAGACTGATTTTGGATCGGTGGGGGGGACCAGGGATCTCGGCTGGAGCACGTTGGCGAGGTCGGTGGAGGTGGTTGAAATCCCGACTTCGCACCTCGAATGCTTCCGGGGTGGTTCGATGGACCTCGCCCGGGTGGTTCGGGCGATCGTGGAGCGTTCGGTCGAAGGTGGCTGACCGGCCGTCAGCGTCGGAACACTTCCGGAAGCTCGTAGGGCCCCGGCTTCACGACGCGAGTGCCACAGCTCGGACACTGGTTCCGGGTGTCGTCGGCCCAGAAGGATTCCATCGCTTCCCGGAAGTGGACCACGATGTCGCGGCAGTCGAACGCCTCGTCGTGCACGAGGGTCCCGCATTCCTCGCAGTAGAAGATCTGGTGTTCGATCTCGCCTTCGGGGCGTCGGCGTTCGACCACGAGTCCGAGGGTCCCCGCCGGGCGACAGGGGGCGTGGGGGACGTTCGGCGGAATGAAGAAGGTCTCGCCCTCCCGGATGCAGTGATCCACGATTCGACCGTCTTCCCAGATCTTCAACACGATGTCGCCCTTCAACTGGATGAAGAACTCTTCGCTGTCGACCTTGTGGAAGTCGTTGCGGGCGTTGGGGCCGCCGATCACCATCGCGAAGAAGTCGCGGCCGCTGTAGAGGTACTTGTTGCCGACCGGTGGCTGGAAGTCCGCCCGGTGAGTCTCGGCCCAGGCCAGGAGATCCAAAGGGTTGCTGACCCTTCCATCGAGTTCGAAGCCATCGGGCTCACCCGGAGTATGGGCATCACGGGCGGTGGGTGCGGTGGAATCGGTCATGGACGGGCTCCCGGTTCGGAAGGGGTCGGAACTTCATTCTGTGAGCAGCGTATGCGGAGAGACTCCGAGAATCCCGGCGGACGTTCGAGGCATCGAATACCGTCGCGGGATGGAAGGTGATCGTGAAAACACCGCCGATTCGACCGGTACCGGGTCCCCGAAGGCCGGTTGGACGGCCTGGCCGGCCGCCGAATCGCCGGGACGCACGTCCTTGCTCCTGATCGCGATCATGGCCCTGGCCGGATTGTGTGGAGTGATCGGCGGCGATTTCCTGTGGGCGGCGACCGGTGCCGCGCTGATGATGCTCGGCCTCAATCGTTGGTTCCTGCCGACCACCTTCGAGGTGGACGACGATGGAATCCTGGTCGGATATCCCCTCCGCCGTCGAACGGTCGCCTGGAGGGATGCGCGACGGCTGGTCATCGATCCCGGAGGGGGATGGCTTTCAACCAGTCGAGGGGGGCGGCGTTCATCGAGCGGCCTGGACCTCTATTGGGGGCGGGATGGGGTTGGGAATCGCGCCCTGCTGCGATCGTTCGCCCGGCGTGCGGCGGCGTCGGGGATCGAGCTGGAAGTCATCGAATCCCATCCCGACCGGTCGGAATCAGAGGATCCGGAGGTGATCGTTTGAGTGATCGGCGATGGATCGATCGAGTCCGCCACGCCTTCGCGGTCGAGGATGCCGATGCGTTCGAAGCGACCGAGGCGGAAGCCGAGGTGGCCGGCAGAATCTGCCGGGAGGTCGTCCGGCGGCGGATGACCATGCCCGCGACCATGCTCCTGGAGATGTCGCGGCCGCTGAACTACCTCGGAGCGCAGGCCCTGCACTTCTTCACCCCCTTCGCGACGATTCTGGTGGATGCCGGAGCGTGGGAGACCTTCGCCGGTTTCGTGGAGCGTCGAGGCTCGGTGGAGTACATGGTGCGGCTCCTCGACGAGTGCGAGGCGAACCGTGTTCCCGCCGAGGAGGAATCCGGTCCGGACGAGGCCGATGGGGTGACGCCCGACGGTGGTCCGACCGGGAGCGGCGACTCATCCGACTCCGAGGAGTCGCGAATCGGATCCGAGACCGGATCGGAGACCGATCCTCCCGCGAGCAGCGGATGAGCGTCGGTCGGTTTCCGATCCCTCACCGAGATCGGGTACCGTCCGTGAAGTTCGATCGGGACGCTCGTGGTCTCGCTCGAGGAAGATTTCCAGACCTCTAAGAGTCGGACCCGAGACGCATGACCGCCGACGCGCCCGCCCAAGATCCGGCCCGCATCAAAGTGATCGTCGCCACCGACTGCGGATCGACCACCACCAAGGCGATCATGATCGAGGAGGTCGACGGGGCCTATCGTCAGACCTTCCGCGGGGAGGCTCCGACCACGGTCGAAGAACCATTCGCCGACGTGACGGTCGGGGTGGTCAATTCCGTCACCGAACTCCAGGAACTCTCGGGCCGCCGCCTCATCGCGGACGACGGAACCATCATCCGCCGGACGTCCGAGGACGACTCCGACGGATGCGACATCTACATCTCGACCAGTTCCGCCGGTGGCGGCCTCCAGATGATGGTGGCGGGCGTGGTTCGTGAGATGACCGCCGCCAGTGCGAAGCGAGCCGCCCTCGGAGCGGGTGCGATCGTCATGGACGTCATCGCCAGCAACGACAAGCGTCGCCCGCACGAGCAGATCCAGCGGATTCGAGAGCTTCGTCCCGACATGGTCCTTCTTTCGGGTGGCACCGACGGCGGAAACACCACCCAGGTCGTCCAGCTCGCGGAGCTCGTGGCTCCGGCCAAGCCCCGCCCGCGGTTCGGATCCGCCTACGAACTGCCGATCATCTTCGCCGGCAACGCCGACGCCCGATCCGAGATCGAGCGTGCGTTCACCGATTCCGCCGACAACAGCGGGGGATTCGATCTCTCGATGGTCGAAAACCTCCGGCCCACCCTCGAACAGGAGAACCTGGGCCCCGCTCGCGACCGGATCCACGACGTGTTCCTCGAACACGTCATGGCTCATGCGCCCGGCTACGACAAGCTCATCGACTGGACGGATGCACCGATCATGCCGACTCCGGGCGCGGTGGGCGACATCCTGCAGACGATCGCCCGGACCCAGGGGATCAATGCGGTCGGCGTCGACATCGGTGGAGCGACCACCGACGTCTTCAGTGTCTTCGACGGCACCTTCAACCGGACGGTCAGTGCGAACCTCGGGATGAGCTATTCCATCTCGAACGTGTGCGCCGAGGCGGGCATGGACAGCGTGCTTCGCTGGGTTCACATCGGCATGGAGGAGCGAGAGCTTCGCAACCGGGTCAAGAACAAGATGATCCGGCCGACGACGATTCCCCAGTCCGCGGAAGCCCTGGTGTTCGAGCAGGCGGTGGCCCGGGAGGCCCTGCGGCTCGCCTATCAGCAGCACAAGGAATTCGCGACCACGCTCAAGGGCGTGCAGCAGCAGCGGACGGTCGGTGACGTCTTCAGCCAGGAGGTCGGCGGTGCCAGCATCGTCGACGGGATGAAACTCGACCTGCTGGTCGCGTCCGGCGGAGTGCTCAGTCACGCCCCTCGCATGCACCAGACCGCGATGATGCTGATCGACGCCTTCGAACCCGAGGGCTTCACCACCCTGGCCAAGGACTCGATCTTCATGATGCCCCACCTGGGCGTTCTGAGCTCGGTACACGAGCGAGCCGCGATGGAAGTGTTCGAGCGGGACTGTCTGGTGATTCTCGGCACCTGCGTCGCCGCCAAGGGCGAGGCCCGCCCTGGAAAGGCCTGCTTCAGTTATTCGATCACCGGGGGGTTCACGGGATCCGGAGACATGGCCTGGGGCGACATCCGCCTGCTCGATCTCCCGATCGGAACCACCGCGGAGGTCGAAGTCAATCCAGCCCGGGGAGTCGATCTCGGCAACGGCCCGGGCAAGGTCGTCAAGCGGACCGCCAAGGGTGGAACCGTGGGACTCATCCTCGATGCCCGGGGCCGGCCGCTCTCGCTGCCCGAAGACGCTTCCGCCCGAGTCGACGCCGTACGCCGCACGATCGAGGCGATCCAGCTGTACCCGAACGAGGAGGTGGCGCCGCGTCGCGCCTGACACCATGGCCAAGGCCTACACCCCAGGACTCAAGGTTGCCGCGAGGACGACGCATCGGACGCGTCGCCTGCTGCCGATCCCCGGTGAACTCAAGGTCGCCAAGGGCGATTCGGTCTCCGCGTCCGACGTGGTGGCCGAGACGTTCATGGAGGGGGATGTGTTCCCGATGAACATCGCCAACCGACTCGGCTGCACGCCGGCGGACGCGCCCTCGCTGATGACCCGGGCGGTGGGCGAGACGGTCTCCAAGGGTGACGTCATCGGCGAGTCCAAGGGCATCTTCGGCATGTTCAAGTCGGAAGTCACGGCCGAAGCGGACGGGACGATCGAGTCGGTCTCCTCGACCACCGGACAACTGATGATCCGCGGCGCCGCGATCCCCGTGCAGGTCCGGGCGTACCTGGGCGGCACCGTGGTCGAGGTGATGCCGAAGGAAGGCTGCATCGTCGAGAACGACGTGCTCATGGTCCAGGGGATCTTTGGAATCGGCGGTGAGACCGCGGGTGAGATCCGAGTCGCCTGTGCGGATCACGAACAGACGCTGACCCCGGAAATGATCACGCCGGCGATGAAGGACGCGATCGTGCTCGGTGGAGCCCGGATGACCGCGAGCGCGATCCGCGAGGCGATCAAGGTCGGCGCCGCGGCAGTGGTTTCCGGCGGGATCGACGATCAGGACCTCAAGGAACTTCTGGGGCGTGATCTCGGAGTCGCGATCACGGGTAGCGAGACCATCGGCCTGACCGTCATCGTCACCGAAGGATTCGGCGACATCGCGATGGCGAGTCGCACCTGGCGCCTGCTGGCGGACAAGGTGGGTCGCCGGGCGAGTGTGAACGGGGCGACCCAGATCCGGGCTGGAGTGATGAGACCGGAGATCCTGGTTCCCCTCGATCCGGGGGAGAACGAGGGGGATGTCGATCCCACGGTGGCACACGAGGCGGGCGTGCTCGAGATCGGTACCACGGTCCGGGTGATCCGCGATCCTTACTTCGGACTTCTCGGTGAAGTCTCGGCCCTGCCGGCCGAGCCCGCCGTACTCGGATCGGGGTCGAAGGCCCGGGTTCTGGAAGTTCGCTTTCCCGACGGAGGCATCGCGGTCGTACCCCGCGCCAACGTCGAACTCATCGAGGGCTGACCCATGATCTCGAGATCCAACGATCCACCCGGTCTTCGGCGTCGATTCCGCGCGGCCATCGCCGTGGTGGCCATCGTCTTCGCCGGGGGCGCCACCGCGGCTCCACCCGCCCCGACGGACGTGATCGCGGTCGATCGACCGTGGGACGGCGGTGGGGTGGCCGAGGTCTCCTGGACCAGCGCTCCGGACATCGCGGGGCTCGAAGGCTTTCAGGTCTGGCGCTCCGAGACCGAAGACGAGACCGGAAGTCGAAATGCCGACCAGCGCCGGAGTGCGCTCAAGGACGCGATGACCGCGGCCGAGACCCGGGAGTACGACCGGCTGGTCGAAGTCGAAGGAGTGGCCCCCGAAGACGCTCGAATGCAGGCGCGACGGGTCGCCCGATCGAGTGCGATCGAGTTGTCGATGCAGGAGAGCGGGATCGAACCCGAGGAGACCGGGCCGCATGGCGGCCACTGGATCCTCGTCGACACGGTGTCGTCCGAGACGTCGCGTCTGACGGTCAAGAAGTTGGATCAGAATTCCGAGTACACCTTCATCGTCTACAGCATCGCACGAGGAGAAGGCAAGGCGAGCGTGCGAAGCGAGGCTTCGAGTCCCAGTGACAGCATCACTCCCGTGGCCGCGATCGTGAATCTCGGTCGAGGTCCGCTCTTCGTGATCCTCGCCCTGCTCTGCGGCGTGGTGCTCTTCTTCATCATCAAGGCGAGGCGGGGTGCGGTCCTCAAGATTCGAAAGATCGCGGGTCTCTCCGCCATCGACGAGGCCGTCGGACGGGCGACGGAGATGGGGCGTCCGATGCTGTACATCAACGGCATCCAGGACATGGACGATCTCCAGACGGTGGCCGGGATCACGGTGCTGGGCAAGGTGGCGAAGACCGCGGCCGAATACGACGCGCGCATCGAGGTTCCGACCTGCCGTTCCCTCGTGATGAGTGCGGCCCGGGAAACGGTGGAGGCCTCCTATCTCACCGCGGGTCGGACCGATGCCTACAACCCGGACCTCATCTATTACGTGACCGACGAACAGTTCGGCTTCACGGCCTACGTTTCGGGCTTGATCGTCCGGGACCGGCCGGCCGCCTGCTTCTACATGGGTGCGTTCTTCGCGGAAAGCCTGATTCTCGCGGAGACCGGCAATTCGGTGGGGGCGATCCAGATCGCGGGAACCGCCATGCCGAGCCAGCTGCCCTTCTTCGTCGCGGCCTGTGACTACACGCTGATCGGCGAGGAATTCTTCGCCGCCAGTGCCTATCTCTCCGAGCAGCCCGAACAGCTGGGCAGTCTCAAGGGGCAGGACATGGGCAAGCTTCTGGTCGGAGTGGTCCTGGTGGTCGGCGTTCTGCTCGCCACCGTGGGAACCGTCACTGAAAACCAGGTGATCCTGTCCGTGGTGGACTGGTTCAAGAACACGGCCCTGACCGGCTGAGGAGCACCGAACCGTGAAGCGCACCGTTCCACTCATCATCACAGCGACCGTCGGCGTGCTGCTGATCGTCGCCAACTTCATCCCGGCCCTTTCGGCCTGGGGTGAGGATGCGACCACCTTCTTCGCGATCATCGCGGCGATGGCCTTCGTGCTCGGAGGCGGAAGTCTGCTGAAGGTGCACCTGAAGAAGCTTTCCGACCGCGGGCCCGGCTGGGCGTTCTCGCTCATCGTCCTCGCGACGTTCCTCGCCACCCTGGCGATCGGTCTCTTCAAGCTGGGGGTGCCGCCGAATGCCGCCTACCCCGACAAGCCATGGGCCGGAGACGTCCAGGGCGAAGGCACCGCGTTCTGGTGGATCTACGAATACGTCTTCAAGCCACTGACCGCGACGATGTTCGCAATGCTTGCCTTCTACATCGCGTCCGCGGCGTTCCGGGCGTTTCGAGCGAAGAACTTCGAGGCGATCCTGCTCCTGGGGACCGCGTTCATCATTCTCCTCGGCCGGACCGCCGCCGGGCCCTTCCTCACCGACTGGATTCCAGCCGACGGATGGTTCAGCGGACTCCGGATGGAGGAATTGAGCGTCTACATCATGCAGGTCTTCAACACCGCGGGAAACCGGGCGATCATCATCGGCATCGCACTGGGGATCGCAAGCACCTCGCTGAAGATCCTGATGGGTCTCGACCGCTCCTATCTCGGCGGAGGAAACTGAACCATGGGATTCCTCGACCGACTCAACGATCTCGACCGCCGCTGGATCTTCCTGATGATGGGGCTCGCGGTGGCGGTGCCGATCATCGTCATCGGAATCACCGGGAAGACGCTTCCGGAACTCCCCACGCCGCTCGCCAAGGCCACCTTCGACCAGCTCGATGAACTCGAACCTGGCTCGAAGGTCCTGCTCTCCTGGGATTTCGATCCGGCGAGCGAGGGTGAACTGGGACCGATGGCGACCTCGTTCATCCGGCAGTGTGCCCAGAAGGGTCACCGGATGTACTTCATCGCTCTGTGGCCGGTGGGTGGGCAGATGATCCGCTCGAGCACGAGTCGGGTGATCGGAAAGTACTACCCGGACCTCGAGTACGGACGTGACTGGGTCGACCTCG
>NYWY01000062.1 GCA_002685335.1 Planctomycetaceae bacterium | reverse complement strand
CGTCAGTCTGATCTTCGGTCGCTATCAGGGCGACTGACAGGGCGACGAAGCCGACATTCGATCCGAACCACCCCCTTCGGCCGCTCGACCCGACATCCCTCCGAAACCCACGCTCCGGAAGCCGACCTGATTCGATCAGATCGGCCACGCGTTCCGGATCGGGATCCGCGTCGCCGGGGCCTCAGGAGCCATTCGGAGCCCGATATCGCGATTCGAGGCTCGAGTGTCACCGGAACCGAGGAAAAACACTCGGAGTTCGGAACGGGTTCGAGGCACCGGGGATCCTCCAATCGGACCCGGACACCGCGAATCGGCTCCGTGAAGTCCAACCGTTCGGCCGACTCTGGATCTCCGGGGGCTTGCGAGCCGATGACATCAGGAAGGCGATCGCGGATCGCCATCAGGATCCGCCCGTTTCGGGCGTGGCACCATCGAATGACCGCAGAACTCAACTCCATTCTCTCACTCGAAGTTCCACTGATCGTCGAGGTCGCCCAGCACCGGATGGCCCTCGCCGAAGCGGTCAACCTGGTCCACGGGGCGATCATCGAGTTCCCCCAGGCCAGTGACGGCGAACTTCGCGTCCTCGTGAACAACAAGGTTGTGGGAGCCGGGACCGCGGTCAAGGTCGGCGAGAATTTCGGGGTCCGGATGTCCCGCGTGGGTGATGTCGCCGCCCGAGTCCAGGCCATGGGTTCCTGACCCCAGGCCCGGCCTCGACCTTCCACGGAATCAAAAACGAAGACCGGGACCGCGTCCTTGGACGCGATCCCGGTGTTTCGTGTTTCGGTCACCAGCGTGCCGGACGCCGGAGGTCAGTCCCGATTGAACATCGAAGAGAGGTAGAAGATGAGCTTGAGAGCCTCGAGGTAGATCCAGGCGATCGTCACGATCAACCCGAATGCCACGTACCACTCGGCCTCCTTCGGTGCTCCGGACTGGACCAGAGTTTCCGCCTGCCGGAAATCAATGATCAACCAGAGTGAAGCCAGGCCGAGCAGGAACACAGTCATTCCCAGTCCGATCAGGGCCGGTGTACCGCCACCCGAGGCGTTGCCGAGGTTGAACAGCATCGTGTCCACCCCGAAGAACGACAGCACGAAGGACAGCACGGCAGCCACCATGACCCCGACGGTCGCGACCATCAGGACCCGCTGGAACATCGGGCCGCCCTTGAGGATGCCCGCTCGATAGAGAAAAAGCATCGCGAAGAGGCATCCGATCGTGATCACGAATGCCTGGAGGGCGATCCCACCGGTGACCGAGATCCCCTGGGCCGCGAGCATGTTCTCCAGCATCATCGCGATGCCACCGAGCAGGAGCCCCTGAGCGATCGAGTAGACGACACCGAGATTTCGGGCCATCCGGGCGCTGCCCCGCATCATGAAGAACGTGCCGAGGGTCACCACCATATTGACGATCAGCAGAGGCATCAACAGCCCCGGCCGGGCCTGGATCAAGGCGTAGCCGCCGCAGCCCGCGAGCGCAAGGATCATCGCGAAGATGCCGGTCTTGTTCACGATCCCCGAAATCGAAGCGGTTTCGGTCGCGGATTTGTCACTCCACCAGTCGGCACCATCCATGGTGGCGGAATTGAAAGCGGGGTTACTGGATTGCAGCATGCTCACGGTTCAAGTACTCCGGTAGTTGAGCGAGATTCGGCCGGGTGGCCGTCCGGGGCAGGTTAGCAACTGACCGACCCTCAGGGACCCCGGACCGACGATCAGAGAAGTTCCGCGGCGATGGAGGCCAGTTCGCTCCGTTCGGTGCGTTCGAGCGTCACGTGCCCCGCGATGGGGTGGGATTTCATCCGCTCGATGGCGTAACTGAGTCCATTGCTCGAGGAGTCGAGATATGGACTGTCGATCTGCCCGATGTCGCCGCAGAGCACGATCTTGGTGCCTTCCCCCACGCGGCTGACGATGGTGCGGACCTCGTGGGGCGAAAGATTCTGGGCCTCGTCCACGATGATGAACTGATGGGGGATCGAACGTCCTCGAATGTAAGTGATGGGTTCGAGGACGACCCGTCCCGTCGCCAGCAACTGGTCGAGACGCTGCTCCGCGGTCCGACTCTCGGCATCGTTGAACTGATTGCCTCGAGTGGACAGCAGATAGGCGAGGTTGTCGAAGATCGGCTGCATCCACATCGCGAGCTTTTCGTCCTTGTCGCCGGGGAGGTATCCGATGTCACGGCCGAGGGGCATGATTGGTCGGGCGGTGAGCAGTTTGTCGTACCGCTCCTCCTTGATGACCTTCTGGAGCCCTGCGGCGAGGGCGAGCAGGGTCTTTCCACTGCCCGCCGGCCCGATCATGGTCAGCAGCTTGACGTCGTCGTCCAGAAGCAGGTCCAGGGCCATCTTCTGCTGAAGATTCCTCGCCATCACTCCCTGCACCGGCTTGCGGGGGCCGGTCACCGGAATCACGTGACCGGTATCGGCGAGGAGTCTTGCCAGCCCGGTGTGGGACGGATCGGTGTCGTCCACCAGCATCATGAAGAGGTTGGGGAGCAGGGCCGGATTCTCGATCGTCGAACCGTCGGGGGTGGAGGCCGGATGTCCCTCCAGTCGCTCGACCTGGATCTGACGTTCTTCGTAGAGGTCGTCGATGAGTTCACCGGGAACGCTCATCTGGATCCAACCCGCGTGGAGCCAGTCCGCGTCGATCCGGTCGTGCTCGAAATCCTCGGCTGGAATATCGAGGGCGTCGCATTTCACCCGGGCGTTGATGTCCTTCGAGATGAATACTGTCCGGAGCCCCGCCTCGTGGAGTTCATGGGCCACCCCGAGAATTCGATTGTCGGCGATGTCGAGATCGAGAGAGAACGTCCGTTCACGATCGCAGCGATGAATGCGGACCGAACCACCATGATCGTTCCAGGCCACTCCCTCGAAGAGCCGTCCCTTCGACCGAAGTTCATCCAGGGCCCGGATGACCTGCCGGGAATTCCGACCGGTCTCGTCGTTGTTCTTCTTGAAACCGTCGAGTTCCTCGATCACGGTCAGCGGAATCACCACCTCGTGTTCCGCGAATTTGAAGATGGAACTCGGATTGTGCAGCAGCACATTGGTGTCGAGGACGAAGTGGGTTCGATCCCGGTCGGATTTCATCTTCGCTTCCTGGGCCATCGCGGCGGACTGGCCGGACGTCTCGGGATCACTGGAACTGTCTGGTGTTTCGACCGTGTGGCTCAAGGCGGGACCTCCATGCTGACGCCAGGCGGAACGGGTTGTCAGGCCGGGATCCATCCCGTTCCCGATCCTTCTCGACGCATCGGAGATTAGTCACGCGGGAGCCCGGTGTCGCGTCGGAAACCAGAAGATCGCGTCGACCCCCCGGAGGCGAGGATCCAACGGGGTCCGACCCGCTTCACGCGACCGGATCGTGCGGGTCGAATACGATCCCGGCATGCCGGAAACCTCACATGTCGGGGCCCTCGTGGCCGCCATGGACGCCATCGCCCCACCGGAGTTCGCCGAACCCTGGGACAACACCGGACTCCTGCTCGGTCTTTCGGAGGACCCGGTCTCCCGAGTGATGCTCTGCATCGATCTCACCGACGCCGTGGTCGACGAGGCGATCCGCCGCGAAGTGGATGCGATCGTCGCATACCACCCCCCCATCTTCACCCCTCGCACTTCGATCACCGACGCCGACTCCGGCGGAGCCCGGCTCCTCGGTCTGGCCCGGGCGGGAATCGCCGTTCATTCCCCTCACACCGCGGCCGACGCCGCGGTCGGCGGGGTGAACGACTGGTTGCTCGAGGTTCTGGGCGCGGTGTCGGGAACCGCCATTCGAGCCGGCCGGAGCCTTCGCCCGAGTGAACGATTCAAGATCGTGACCTTCACGCCCGCGGAGGCCGCGGAATCGATTCGCAAGGCACTCTCCGAATCCGGTGCGGGCCGGATCGGTGACTACGACCAGTGCTCGACCGCCATCGACATCTCGGCGACCTTCCGAGGAGGGGAGGACACCAATCCCGTGGTGGGGATCGCCGGCCGTCTGGAACGGGTCGCGGAGGTCCGACTCGAAATGGTCTGTGGCGCGGAATGCCTCGGCGACGCACTCGCGGCGGTACGCCGCACTCATCCCTATGAGGAGCCACCGATCGAAGTGCATGGACTGGAACCCCAGCCGACGCCACGGATCGGCGCCGGCCGACTGGGCACCCTCGAACCGGGCGCCACCACGGCCGAACTCGTCGATCGGCTTCGGGCGGGTCTCGGTTCGGATCGCTTCACCCTGCACGAACCTCGGCCCCGCCGCCGACACCGAATCGTCGGTCTCTGCGCGGGCAGCGGAGGCGAACTGCTCGACGCCGCGATCGATCGAGGCTGCACCGCCTTCGTGACCGGCGAACTCAAGCATCACGACGTCCTCGCCGCCGCGAGCCGAGGCTGCGCCGTCGTTCTGGCGGGACACACCAACACCGAACGCGGCTGGCTCAAAGTCCTCCGGAAACGACTTCGCAAAGCTCTTCCCGAAGTCACCTTCGAGCTGAGTCGTTCCGACACCGATCCCTTGCGAACCGTCTGAACCCGATCACGATTCCCGATCAGCCCCGGTCGTCGTCGGTGGGATCCGGTCTCAGACCGGCCCGGGTCGGGCGATCCATTCCGAACCACAACCAGTGCAGGGCCGCGACCAGGTCGTCGACGATGACCAGGATCGCGGGCAGCAGCAGCAGGGTCAGCAGGGTCGCACTGGCGAGACCCCAGGTGATCGAGATCGCCATCGGAACCAGGAACCTCGCCTGGAAACTCGGTTCCAGCATCAGCGGAGTCAGCCCGAGGATGGTCGTGGTCGTGGTGAGGACGATGGGCCGGAGTCTTCGTTTTCCGGCCTCGACCAGCGCCGGCTCCAGGGGCATGCCCGACCGACGATTGAGATTGAAGAACTCGACCAGGATCAGGGAGTTGTTGACCACCACTCCCGCCAGGGCGACCACGCCGATCAGACTCAGGAAGGTCAGCTGGAAACCGAGGATCCAGTGGCCCCACACCACCCCGATCAACGAGAACGGAATCGCAAGCATCACCGCGAACGGCTGCAGGTAGCTCCCGAACAACCACGCCAGAATCACGTAGATCATCACGCACGCCGCGCCCATCGCCACCGGCAGCGAACTGAACGCGTCGTAGACGTCCTGCTGCCGTCCGCCGGAATCCAGTTGCACGCCGGGATGGGCTTCCCGGATCTCCTGGATCGACTCGGACATCGCCGCGACCACCGATTCGGGACTGGTGAAGGCGTCGACCTCGGCGGTGACCGTCACCGCCCGGCTGCGATCGATGCGTCGGATGGTCGAACTCGCTTCGGCCTCTTCAAGGATCGCGATCTCCGCGAGGGGGATCGATCGTCCGTCGCGGGTGGTGATCCACATCTCCTCGATGTCGCCCACCGACCGTCGAGTCGCCTCGTCGAAGACCACTCGAACGTCGATGTCCTCCCGGTCGGCGCTGTAGACGTGGGCTTCGATCCCGTACACCGCTCCCCGCACCTGCCGGGCGACCTCGCGGACGTCGATTCCCAGGGACGCGGCGGACGGCACCAGTGAGATCCGGAGTTCGCGCTGACCGGGCTCGTCGTCGTCGGCGATGTCGTACACACCTTCGTAGGACGCGAGCAGACTCTTGAGGTCCGCCACCGTCGCATCGACGGTGCGGTCGTCGTCTCCCGCGACTTCGAAGGTGATCGAAGCCCCTCCCGGTCCCCCGTCGATCTCCCGCCACGAGACCCGTTCCACTTCCGAGAGATCACCCGCCGCCACTCGAATGGCATCGATGATCTCGGGGCTAGGACGATCCCGATCCTCGATCGGAGAGAGCTCGAAGAAGATCTGGGCGATCGAAGTCGACGCGGGATCCGCGAGGCCGGTGTTCACGTCGAAGCTCTGCCCCACCGTGAGACTGGTGTAGATCACCTCGCTCTGCGAGCGGGCGGCATCCTCGATCCGCCGGGCCACTCGACGCGTCGACTCCAGTTCGGTGCCCGAAGGCATCCGCAGATCGACCACCACGTTCTCCGCGTCGTCCACGGGAAGGAAGACGAATTCAACCCGACCTCCGGTGATCATTCCGATCGATCCGATGAGGATCGCCAGGGCGATCGAGGTCGCGATCCAACGAAAACGAACGCTGAGAGTCGCCAGTCGGCCGTAGCCTCGAACCAGCGGCGCGACGATGTTCGCATCGCGCCACACGGCGAAACGATCGGCGGCTCCGAAGATCCCGCCTCCACTGCTGTTCGCGATGCCACGGAGCGCGTGGACCATGTGCGACGGCAGGATGAGCATCGATTCCAGCAGGCTGATCAACAACGCGCAGAACACCACCATCGGCAGGGCGCCGAGCAACTTGCCCATGTTCCCGCGAAGAAACACCAGCGGCATGAAGGCGACGATCGTGGTCAGCACGGTGCCCACCACCGGCCAGAAGACCTGCTCCCCTCCCTTGACCGCGGCATCCACCGGAGAGTCGCCTCGCTGGCCCCGGGCCGCGATGTTCTCCGCGACCACGATCGCGTCGTCGGTCAGCATTCCCAGAGTGACCAGGAGACCGAACATGGTCAGCAGATTCAGGGTGACACCGATGGCCTGCATGACCAGCAGCGTCCCGCAGATGGCGGTGAAGAGGCCGATCATCACCCAGAACGCGACCCGGAGATTCAGCACCAGCAGCAGCGCCATGAAGACGAGCACCGCTCCTTGAAGCGCGTTCCGGGACAGAAGCTCGAGGCGACCCTGGATGAAGCGGGAGAGGTCGTTGTGAACGACCAGATCGGCGGGCAACGGTTCCGAGCAGTCGAGGCCGAGTTGGTAGGCCTCCCAGCGGGCGTCGTTGAACCACGAGGACCAGATGGGTCCCGGGAAGGCCTCGCCCTTGCGTCCCGCGACGTAGGCGTAGCTCATTCGTGCGATCTGGACCGCATCCTGACGCCCGGTCTTGTAGATCGTGATGCTCGCCGCCGGACTGCCGACGAAGCGCTCCTCCACCGGATTGTCGACGAACCCGTCATCGAGCGTCGCGACGTCCTGGACCCGGATCGCCTCGCCGGTGGCAAGGGCGCGAACCACGATCATGCGGACCGCGTCCGCCCGTTCCTCGACTCCCATGGTTCGGACGCTGATGTTGCCGCCCCGACCCCGGACGGTGCCGCTGGGAAGTTCGAGCATCCAGGCCTGGATCGCATCGGAGACCTCGGTGATCGCGATCCCGTATTCCACCAGCCGGTCGGGGTCGACCTCGATCCGGATCTCGTAGTCGCGAAGTCCCGATATCTGCAGCGCACCCATGCCGGGCAACGAGTCAAGGTCGTCGGCGATGCGTCGCAGCCCGCGTTTCAGGACCCGTTCGTCCGCGTCTCCGAACAGCGTCACGATCACCACGGGAAGGTTGGGCTCGAATTCGAGCACCCGGATTCGATCCGCCTCCTCGGGCAGGTCGCCGAGACGTTCGATCGCCCGTTCCACGTCGGACACGCCTTCGGCGACGTCCGTGCCCTCTTCGAACTTCACCACGATGACGCCGGCACCTTCGGTCACCGTGGTCTCGATTCGTCGGACCTCGTCGATGGTGCCGACCGCATCCTCGACCTTGCGGGCCATCGATTCCTCGAGTTCCCGTGGCGTGGCGCCCGGGTAGATCAATTCAACCCGGGCGGCTTCGGGATCGATCTCCGGAAAGAACTCGCGGCGCACGGTCATGCCCGACCAGATGCCTCCGATGATGAGCACCATCATGAGGAGGTTGGCCGGAACCGGTCGTCGAGCGCCGAAGGAAGGAAGACTCACGGGGCCGTTTCCCCCACCGCGGACTCGTCGAGCCCCTCGGGACTCCGAGGTTCGACCGCCATGCCCTCCTCGAGATCACGGGCACCATCCACCACCACCCTCGCACCCTCGGGCAGGGTCGACTCGAGCACCAACCACTGTTCGTCCTCGAGTCCGGTCGAGGGACGCTGGCCGCTCAAGGGAAACGACGTGCGGACCCGCTCGAAACCGATCTTCCCATCCTCCACCAGCATCACCCGTTGGTTGACCACGGAACGCCGAGGAACGATCGATCGAGGGGTGGAATCGGACTCGACGACCTCTCCCCGGACGAACAGCCCCGGAACCACCGCGCCATCGCGGGAATCAATTTCAACGAAGACCGTCATCGTCCGGCTTCCGGCGTCGTCTTCGGGGGACAGTCGGTCCACCACCGCTTCAATCGGTCGATCTCCCACCGTTCGATTGATCATCACTCGGTCCCCGGTCCCGACTCGTCCTCGGGCCGACGCCGGAATCCGCAATGGCAGTTCGATCACGGATGGATCGAAGATCCGGACGACCGGAGAACCCGGTCCGACCTGTTCACCGACTTCGACCATCACCGCGGCGACCACGCCGTCGAAGGGGGCGACGATCTCGCAGCGAGCGACCTGGGATTCCGCGATTTTCTGGTCACTGACCAGCTGGTCCCGCTGGGCCGAGAGGATCCGTCGCTTCACCGGCAGCGTGTCGATGAGTTCCTGAATGGTCACCAGGCTCCGACGGGCGGTCAGCACCTGCTGTTCGGCGGCATCGATCTCTCTCGGCAGAGCCGCACCCTTCGCCCGGGCGTCCCGAACCCGCTGGAGATCGCTCTCGGAGAGTTCGAGGGCCCGCTCCACGATCGTGAGACGACTCTTCGAAGCGGCGTATTCCGTATCCAGCCGATCGATCTCGGCATCGATCTGGACCAGACGCTCGCCCGCGGCTTCGGCCTGCCGCTGGTAGTCCTCGGCGTCGAGTCTGACCAGCACCTGACCGGTGACGACCGGAACTCCGACCTCGAGCAGATCCGGGACCTCGATCACGGTTGAAGCGACCCTGGAGGGCACCATGGCGTTCAACGCCGGCTTCATGGTTCCAAACCCCCGCCAACGGCGAGCGATCGGCTCGATCTTCGGGACGATGGTCATCACCGGCGTCGCCTGATTCGACCGGTCCACGGTGTTGGGAACGGGGGCGGTGACGGTCAGCATCACTCCGGCTCCCACCCCTGCCGCCAGCACCAGAAGGCTCACACAAATGCGGAAAAGAACCGCGATCACCGGATGCTGCCGGCCTGATCCGGTCTCGGCGGGGTTCGATCGCGAAGCGTTTGATTCACGTTCTGACTCCCGGGGGGACGGTCCGGGGTCGAATCCAGCGGTCATGCGAGACTCCCGATCAGGGTGGCGGGGCGAACGGCGAATCGGAGATCCTACCTGTTCGGGCTTCTCCGACCGGCCCGGTCTGGGTAGGCTTCGCGGGATGTCCGCCAACGATTCGAATTCCGAGACCGGCAGCGCACCTTCGCTCGAAGATGTGGCCCGAGTCGCCGTGCTCTCTCGCTTGGATCTCGACCCGGAGGGCCTCGAGGCCGCCCGGCACGATCTGACCACGATTCTCGCACACGTGGAGAATCTGGCCTCCCTCGACGTCGACGGGGTGGAGCCCATGCCCCGGCCGCACGAGACGGTCAATCGACTGGCCGAAGACGAACCGGGCCCGGCCCTTGATCGATCGGTGCTGCTTGATCTGGCTCCCGCGACCGAGGGGGATTTCATCGCCGTGCCCAAGGTTCTCGGGGAGGGTGGCGCCTGAGCGCCTGATCATGACTCACCACGCACCCACCATGGACCCCGCCGACGATCTCCTCGCCCGCGTCCAAGAGGTCCGGAGCGGACAACGTTCCGCCCGCGAGCGGACCGAAGATTCACTGGAATCGATCGACCGCGTGAACGGCGATCTCAATGCATTCCACGAGACGCTGGCTGAAACCGCCCTCCTCGACGCGGATCGGATCGACGAAGCGATTCGAGCCGGAAAAGATCCCGGACCGCTGGCCGGTGCGATCATCGCGGTCAAGGACAACATCTGCACCACCGCGGGACGGACGACCTGCAGTTCGAAGATGCTCGCCGAGTACCGATCCCCGTTCGAGGCCACCGCGGTCCAACGGCTTCGGGCCGCGGGAGCCGTGATCATCGGCAAGACCAATCTCGACGAATTCGCGATGGGATCCTCCAGCGAACGCTGTGCCTGGGGACCGGTTCGAAATCCTCATTCGACGGATCACGTTCCAGGCGGTTCGAGCGGCGGCAGCGCCGCCTCGGTGGCCGCCGACTGCGTGGACGCCGCGATCGGCAGCGACACCGGAGGCTCGATCCGCCAGCCTGCAGCCTTCTGCGGGACCGTGGGATTGAAGCCGACCTACGGTCGCATCTCCCGCCACGGACTGGTCGCCTTCGGATCCAGTCTGGATCAGATCGGACCGATCACCCGAAGCGTCCGGGATGCCGCCGCCCTCTACGAAGTGATGGCCGGGCATGATCCGGCCGACTCCACGACTTCCAACGCCGCGGTCGAATCCACGTCCGATCCCACCGGTCTCGATCCGGCCCGACTCCGAGTGGGCATCCCGCGAGAGCATCGGAACGAGAACAATCACCCCGGGGTGACCGCGGCTCTGGACCGGGCCATCGATCGACTCCGTGACGCCGGGGCGGAGATCGTGGACGTGGATCTTCCTCTGACCAGTCACGGCATCTCGACCTACTACATCATCGCCCCCGCGGAAGCCAGCAGCAATCTCTCCCGCTACGACGGCATCCGTTACGGACACCGGGCCGACCCCCGACCGGGTGAAGGCCTTGAAGACCTCTACGCCCGCACCCGTACCGAAGGCTTCGGTGAAGAGGTTCGCCGCCGGATCATGCTGGGCACCTACGTGCTCAGCGCCGGATACTACGACGCTTACTACAAGCGGGCACTGCAGGTCCGCCGACTCATCAAGCAGGAGTACGACGCGGCCTTCGAGACCTGCGACGTGCTGCTCGGCCCCACGGCTCCGGGACCGGCGTTTGAAATCGGTGCCGGACTCGATCTGGTCACGATGTACCTGAACGACGTCTACACCGTGAACTCGAACATCGCCGGCATTCCCGCGATCTCGATTCCAGCGGGGATGACCGAGGAAGGGGGCCATCGACTCCCCGTCGGTGTCCATCTGCAGGCTCCCGCTTTCGCGGAGAAGACCTTGCTCGGCGTCGCGAGCCGGTTGGAATCACAGCTTCAATCCTGATCCGATCGGATCGCTCGACTCCCGGCGGGGACCTCGGTCGCTGGATTCCCTTCCGACGTCGCGGAGGGTTCGAGGTCCTTCCCCCAGGCCCGCAGCGCAACCATCAACGCATCGCCGAGCCGAGCCGCGACTTCGGGTCGGCCGAAGAGGCCGGCGGTCGCAGTCCAGGAGAGAATGGTCGGTGCCGGTTCGCGGCGGATCTCGATGTCCGCCTCGAGTTCGTCGAGCATGAGCATCGTGTACCGATAGCGGTCCGGCTCCCACGACTGGGATTCGATGCGACCATGATTCGATCGAATGGCGGCCCGCAGGATCGCTTCCGCCGAATCCAGCGTCAGGGACTCATGTTCATGACCGGTACTGCCGGGCAACCGTCCGAAGACGTCGATCAACAATCGAGATTTCGCCTGAGTGGTGTCGGATCCGGGGATCCGATAGGTGACCGAGGCCCGGGGGCCTCGCTCTCTCAACACGATCGTGGCTGATGCCCGGCGTCCCCGATGATCGTCGAAGCTCACGGTGACTTCGGCCGGATGGAACGACTGACGGAGGATCGCCATCTCCACCGTCGGAGCGGCATTGATCATCGCCCGGGGCACGTCTTCGAATCGAATCCCGTGAGGAGCCTGCTCGAGGGTCGGCGTGGGACCATGGACCACTTTTTGGAGCAGGGTGACCACCTCGGTCCGCTGCTGCTCGTCGAGGGTGACCGACGCCCATCGGTCTTCGATGCCCTCGGGTGCCCGGGGAATGGAATCCGGCCCGGTTCCAAAGACCTCGTTGCTCGCGGCCGCCGGAGCGGGCGGCGGCTTGGAAACACACCCGGCGACCATGGCGACCAGAATCGCGGCCAGGAGTCCTCGCCCGCCCCCGCAGGCCCGAGAACCGGTCCTCGGGCGGCGAGAGGAACCCTCGACATCCAGGTTCTCCTTCCGGCCCGCGGACGGCTCCACGCTCAGGCATGTCGGTTTCCGAATCACGCCCGCAGTCTATCGTCGCCCCCTTCGCCCGATAAACAGTTTCCGCCTCCTCGAATCCCGGACGGAAGCGATCTCCCAGCGACTACAGTGTTCGCCGTCGGGCGTTCACTTCCGATTGGATCTGGGTGCCCGCCGATCCGACCTTCTCCCCCCCGCGGAGCCGGCTTCATTTCAGTCTTCGGCCGATTCTTCAAGCCCCGTCCCAACCGACGCAGTCGGATCGCGGCGTCCCTGCGCCCGAAGTCGCCGTCGATCAGCGATCTGGTTCGGCAGCCCGCGTTCCTCTACGGCGGCCTGGTCGTTCTGATCACCGCCGTGCTCCTGACCACGATCGTCGGGTGGGGACGAACCCAGCCTCGAATCTGGGTCGGCGAGGTCGCCACCGACAGCCTCGTCAATCCGCGTTCCTTCAAGATTCAGGATCGAGAAGAGACCAAACGACAGCAGAACAGTGCACGACTCGCCGCCCCGAGGCTGTACCAGGCCGATGGTGGCGTGCTCGAAGCGTTGCGGGCGAAGATCGCCGGACTTCCGGTCGCGGTTCGGTCACGCCTCATCCTGGACAACGTCAATCCCGAGTTGCGAGAGAGTTTCGCGTTGACCGATGCGTCGCTTTCGATCCTCCAGCGGTACGCCGGCAGCGAAGGACCGGATGCCACGCCATCGTGGCGGGAATGGACGGACGAGTTCATTCGCCGCCTCTGGGCTCGAAAGCCCTTGCTGGAGACCGCGGAATTCCAGCGATTCTCGACCATCTCGAACCGGCGGGTCCTTCCACCGAAGGCGACGTCCGACGAAATCGCGACCAATTCGGGCGACGCCGCCCTCCCCTCCTCGGAGACCGAAGAGCGTGTGGGCACGAGTGATCCGTCGAACCCCGAACCCGGGTCGACCCCCGCGAGGATCGAACTGGCCGACGCGGTTCCGATCAATACCGCCATCGATCTGATCGAAGAGGCGATCGACACCACGGTGCTCGCCACGGTGGTCCAGCTGGCCAAGGACTCCGGATTCCCGAGCGACCCCGCCTCGATCGTCGCCACCGCGGCCCTCAAACCACCCGCGCCGACCGTGGTCTTCGACGCCCCCGCCACCGAAGAGGCCGCGGATCTGGCCGCGGCCCGGATCGCCGCGGTCGAGGTCGATCATCCCGCCGGAGAGGTCATCTATCGTCGCGGCGAGGTCATCGGTCCGGAAGACATCGCGACGGCTCGACTGGCGCTCTCCCGGGCCTTCTCCGACGGTGGTTTTTCCGCCGGGTGGGGGCAGGTACCGGGCTGGTTCCTGCTTTCGACCGTGGTGGTCCTGATGTTGGCCGGCCATGGAGTGATCTTCTATCCCCGCATCGCTCGCAGCACCTCCCGACTCGCGGTCGTGGTGCTCCTTCTCGCCGGGGCCACCGCGCTGGGAACCGCCTTCGCAGTGGTGCTTCCAAGACTGGCGCCCTTCGGAGCCGGGCTCGCGGCTTCGATCCTCTCGATCGCCCTCGCCCTCGCCTATGACCGACGAATCGCCATCTTCGCGTCGGTTCTGCTCGCCATCGCCCTCACGGTCTCCACCGGCCAGGCCCCGGCTGCGACCATCGCGATCCTCGCCACCGGCGCCGGATTCGCCTCGCTGCTCGCGTCGATTCCAAATCGTTCCGCCTTCGTCCGAGCGACCGTGATCTCCGGCGGAGTCGCCGCGGTGGTCTTCCTGGCTGCAGGACTCGCGATCACGCCCCTGGCGGCGGAAGGCTCGCTGCTGCAGATCTCCGCGGGCGCCGTGCTCGCCGGAGCCGGCGCTCTCGCCGCCGGTTTCATCATGCTCGGCGTGATGCCGACCATCGAACGTCTCTTCGACATCACCACCGGTCTCGCCCTCGCGGAACTCCGCGACACCCGCCAACCGCTCCTCCGGGAACTCCAGGCCCGGGCGCCGGGTACCTACAACCACTCGCTCGCGGTGGCCTCGATCGCGGAGAACGCAGCGGAAGCGATCGCCGCCGACAGCCGCCTGGTCTACGTCGGCGCCCTGTACCACGACGTCGGGAAGTTGAACAAGCCCGAGTACTTCATCGAGAACCAGGGCGGGGGGGACAACAAGCACGACAAACTGAGTCCGGCGATGAGCCTGCTCGTGATCATCGGTCACGTGAAGGACGGTCTGGAACTCGCGCAGGAGTACGGTCTGCCCAAGGTGCTCCGGCATTTCATCGAAAGTCACCACGGGACCTCGCTGGTCGAATACTTCTTCCACGCCGCGAAGGAGCGGGCGGCCCACGGAGGCGAAGAGGTCGAAGAGTTCTCGTACCGCTATCCCGGGCCGAAGCCACGCACTCGAGAAGCCGCGATCCTGTTGCTCTGCGATGGGATCGAAAGCGCAACCCGGGCCATGAACGACCCCACTCCCAGCCGCATCGAGGCCCTGGTGAGGAAGATCTCCCGGGGACGGCTGGATGACGGACAGTTCGGAGAGTGCGAACTCACCTTCCGGGATCTGCAGGTGATCGAGGACTCCATCATCAAGAGCCTCTGCGCCATCTACCACTCCCGCATCGCCTATCCCGGCGGTCGTGAGGAGAAGGAGGAACGGGAACCGGCGCCGGCCGCCGCGACCGGATCGGGCTGACCCCGCATCAATCGGCCTCGGTTTCCCCCGTCCAGTCCGCATGGCCGTCGAGCAAGTTCCGGATCGGCTTCGGCATGCCGAGTCCGGCCGCTTCGTTCCGATCGAACCAGCGTCGTGATCCCACCTCCGATTCCGGAACCATCCCCGCGGAGGGCGGCGGAATCCGAAGGAGATGCACGTGGACCTCCCGATGCGTGAGCAGCCGCTTCACCCTGGCGAGCGGAATCGGCGAGGTCGAGGATTCGAACCCCAGGCCCGCGGCGACCTCCTCGGGAGTCATCTTCGCCGCCGCCTCGAGTCCCGGCGGTTGCCAGAGCCCGCCCCAGATGCCACCCCGCGGACGAGGCTCGAGCAACAGCCGTCCCCGGTCTTCGCAGAGGAGCAGGTGAAGGTGAACGACGGTCCGGACCGGACGAGTCTTGGGTCGCGGCACCGAATCAGCCTTGCCCGACGCCCGGCCTCGACAGGCTCCGCGGACCGGACAGTCCCCGCATCGAGGTGACGAAGGCGTGCAGACCGTCGCCCCCAGTTCCATCATGGACTCATTCAGCGGGCCCGGGTGATCCGTCGACTCGACGAGCCTTCTGGACGCTTCCCAAGCCATCGCGACCAGACGCGGATCGTCCGCCGTCCGGTCGATGGCTCCCAATCTGGCGACCACCCTGATCACGTTGCCGTCGACGATCGGTTCGGACCGGCCAAAGACGATCGATGCCACCGCGCCGGCGGTGTATCGCCCGACCCCCGGAAGATCCAGCAAGGCCGCCGGGTCGTCCGGTACCACGCCCCCATGAACCTCGACCAACCTCACCGCGGCGGCGAAGAGGAGCCGGGCCCGTCGGTAATAACCAAGTCCCTCCCACGCGGCGAGAACGGCATCCTCCCCCGCCGCGACCATGGCCGCCGGGGTCGGAAAACGAGTCAGGAAGCCCTCGAACCGGTCCACCACCCGGCTGACCTGGGTCTGCTGGAGCATCAGTTCACTGACCAGGGCTCGCCATGGGGTTCGATCCTGCCTCCAGGGCAGCTCACGGGCCTCCTGATCGAACCAGACGAGCAACGGACCCGCCACCTCCTCCCCGAGACGGCCGGAAGGCTCGAAGGGCTCGGGGAGCATCGGAAGAGGCTGATCTGCAAAACGAGGCATGAGTCCATTGTGGACCGGGATCCGCTCGCCGTGGGCTGCGAATCTCATTCTTGCAGGTGCCCCCGCGGCGGGGTAGCCTTCGGAACTTGCGTCAGCGGGGCATCGCCCCCTTGAAACCCGTCACCCCGCGGCATTGCCGCCAGACACGGAATCGGACCCAGACATGGCGAAGATGTTCTACACGGCCGAAGAAGCAGCCGAAAAGCTCGGAAAGTCGGTCGACGACCTCCTCGAGATGGCTTCCAGTGGTGAGGTCCAGTCCTTCAAGCAGGACGAACAGGACATGTTCCGCGTCGAGCAGATCGACATGATGGCCACCGATGATGCCGATGATCTCGGTGACCTCAACATCGGTCTCGAAGACAGCGGAGAATCCGACCCCCTCGGCCTGAGTGGTTCCGCGCCGGCGATGGATTTGTCCGCCGGTGGTGACGAAGAAGACAGCCTGGACCTCGACCTTGGTGGCGACATCGGCCTCGATGACTCCGCCGCCGCGGCGGAAGACAGCTTCCTCGCAGGAAGCGGAATGGGTACCGGGGTCAGCGCCTTCGAAGGTGGCGAGCCCAGCGGTGACGACCTGCTCGACGATGATCTGTCCCTGGAAACCGTCGGGAGTGGCAGTGGCCTGCTCGACCTCACCCGGGAATCCGATGACACCTCCCTCGGAGCGGAACTGCTCGACGAGGTCTACTCCAGCGATGACAGCGGTGCACCTGCCAGCGCCAGCGGACTGTTCGAGGCCGTGGGTGGCGAATCGTCGAACGGCATGGAGGAAATGGCCGGCGGAGCCGGTGGCATGGCCGCCGTACCCGTGATGGTCGAAACCTACGAAGGTGGATGGTCCGGCCTCGGAGTCGGCATGGGCATCGTCGCAGTCGGCTCCCTGAGCCTCGTGGGACTCATGAGCCTGGTGACCAACACCGACACCCTCCCGGCGATCGCCGAGATGATGACCGGCAACCTGATGGTCTGGTTCGGCGGACTGATCGGCGGTCTGATCATCTTCGGCCTGCTCGGATTCTTCATCGGCAAGGCCTCCGAATGATGACGCCCCTCCCGGTCGGTCACCTTGATGACCGCCCCGCGGAACGGGCCCTTCTGGAAACGAGAACTTCGTGCTTCTGACCAGCCACGGCCGTCGCGAATGGGGATTCGCGACGGCCGTTCTCATTCTCCTCGGCGTCCCCGCCATTCTCATCGGATGGTGGTGGGCCCTGATTCCGCTCGGCCTGTTCTGGGTGGCGGTCGCTGGTTTCTTCCGCGATCCCCTGGGGAGAAAGCCCGACACCGACGCTCCTCATGATCTCGTCTCACCCGCGGACGGGCGGATCAGCCGAATCGAACGGGTCCCACATCACGATGCCACCGCCGGCGGCCCCGCGATCGTGGTTCGAATCTTCTTGAGCGTGCTCGACGTGCACCTCAACCGCGCTCCGTGCGATGCTTCGGTCGAATCCATCCTCCACGTTCCCGGCCGGTATCTCGACGCCCGCTCGGGAGAGTCGGCCAAGGTGAACGAATTCAATCTGATCGGACTTCGAACCGACGACGGCGAACCCATCGGAGTCCGGCAGGTCTCCGGGGCCATCGCCCGTCGAATCGTGTGCCCGTTGAAGCCGGGTGATCGGCTTCGACGCGGAGCTCGGTTCGGAATGATCAAGTTCGGTTCGACCACCGAACTCATCGTCCCCGATCGACCGGGGGCCGAGGTCCTGGTCGCTGAAGGTGACCGGGTCACCGGCGGGCGAACCATCCTCGTGCGACTCGCTCCGATCGAGACCGAAGCCTGATTTTCGGGCATCGGGTCCGGCCATCACCTCGCCGGCCGGCTCCAGACGACCGAGCACTCAGGCCGCGAGGTCGTCCCAGTCTTCTCCCCCCTCGTCCGCCGGTTCATCCGGCCACGACTCTTCGAGTCGGTTGTGGACGCGGATCAGCATCGCCAGCTGGGCGGCGAGGATTCCGCGAAGGGCGTCGACCGTCTCCGCCACTTCGTCGGTGAAGGGAGCGTCGGATCCGCGGAAGAGGTACATCACGGCGAGGCATTCGCCTTCGTGATTGCACGGAACCGCGACCATCTCCATGTCTCCAGAGGCCGAAGGTTCCAGTTCGCATCCGTCGGTGAACTTGTCGACCTGGTCGAAGCGGAGAATGTTCTTCTCCTCGGCGATCCGCGGACATGCGTCGTCGCAGAGTCGTTGAAGCATCGGCTCGACCGTCCGACGGGCATGTTCGTAATTGACGTAGGCACCCAGACCGTATCGTCCGTCGCCACCGGCGAGGAAGACCGCGGCATTGGTGGGACCGGTCTTGACCAGCAGGTACTCAAGCGCCGTGCGAAGCAGATCCTCGACGTCAAGTTCCTGGCGGAGAAGGGTCCTGAACTCGCTGCACATCGCGACGTGGTCGGCATCCGATTCGAGGGAGGCCTTCTCGAAGTTCATTTCGTGGACGATGCCGTCACTGGAATCCGATTCGACCTGGGATTCACCGTCATCGAGACGCCGTCCGATCTCCGCGATGCGTCTCATCGCCTGATCCCGTCGGCTGCGTTCCACGCTTCTTTCGGCGGCCCGACCGATTCTCTGCTCGACCTCTTCCGCACCCAGGTTTCCCTGGAGGAAATCGACCGCACCGAATCGCATCGCTCGGGTGAGTTCCTGAATGCCCGCCGACGGTGCCGCGAAGACGATCGAGGCATTGGGCTGGAGTCGCCTCACATCGGAAGCCAGTTCGTCGTCGACGTCCTCGGCCGGAAGAACGATGACTTCGCATCGCCCTTCGATCAGCCGTCCGCGGAACTCCTTCACATCCGCGGCGACGCGGCAGTCCCAGTCGACCGCCGCCTCGAACAGCGCTGCGAGGGTGATGGTCTCGGGTCGGGACGCGAAAACGGTGATTCGCACACCATCGCACGCATCGGTCGCGGGCTGCTTCATGCTTGGCGTATCGGGGTCGAAATCCATCGTGCTCTCTCCTCCTGCCTGCCTCGTGGTCCGCGCCCATCCGATGAGCGCCCGACCTTCTCTCGAATTCGAACCTGATCGGTCGGGTGGCTACGAGACACCCTCCACGATCGATCCGCTCACTCGCCATGGTGATTCCACCACCGCATCCATCGAACTCCGAATCGAGGCGAGCGTCTGCTCGTCCATCGCTCGGAGATTCCCGGTCGAGCATCGGGGCCGCGTCGGGTTCGAGCGTCTGCCACTCGAGGTCGGGACCGTCATGCTCCACCAGAAAACCCATCGACCATTCATCACACCGCTTGAAGGTTGAATGCGGATACGTGCCGCTTCGTTGGCCTCACGAACGTCGCGACTGACCCTGATGGCCACCCCCATCGTTCTACGGACGTCCAAACCACCTTCGGAGTCTCGACTCCTCGCCGTCGCATCGACTCCCTGGATCCGGGGTCAAGTACGTGGTGGACATGGAGATGCGCACGAACAGATCGCGACGATCAAACCTTCGGGGGAGGATTTTCGTGACTGGCATGCAATATCTGCGCCCGTCCGGGAATCATCCGGATCACCGTTGCGAGCCGACGCATCCGGATCGGTCTCGAACCCGCGACGGCCCGTCGACCCCGACGACGGTGATGACCTCACCGACGGGACCAGCCGTCTCACCTGGTCGTCGCGGCTCCACGCAGACCCTCGAACCGCGGCGGTTCGTGGTCGCCGGGCTTGAGGTGCTTGGAACAATGAACGCCGGACCGACGAGATTCAGACGCGGTCGCGTTCCTGCCAGAGTCGGACCGCTTCCGGGACCCTCGGATAGATGGGGCGGAGGGTGGCGGGATCGGAGTCCACGACCAGGTCGATGCGCTCCGATGTCGGTGATGCGTGGAGCGCGAGCCGGGCAAGGGCCGCGGGGTCGAAACGGGGTTCGATCACCGGGATTCCGGCATCCTCGAACGCGGCCCGCCAGTCCTCCATCAAATGTTCGTCCGCAAGCACGCCGTCGACGTCGGTGGTCGGAGACTCTCGGAGTCCGGGCATGCCCTTCATCCGCCAGTTCGACGATGACGCTCCGCGGGTGAAGTGACTCTGCCAGCCGGATCCATTTCGCGTCGCGGCGATCACCGCGACTTCGCCCACGAGTTCCGATGCCTCCCCGGCAAGCGTGGAGGCGATGGCGACATCGGCGGCGGGAACGCCGACGACAGTGGCGCCGGCCGTTTCCGCGATCGCCTGAGCCGCGGCGATGGAGACTCGCAGACCTGTGAAACCACCCGGCCCGAGATTGACCGCCACGCTCGTCAGATCCCGAGGCCGGATCCCGGCGGCCGAACAGACGGAATCGATCGCCGGGAGGAAGTCATCCCGATCACGCCGACCACCCGCGACCATCCGGACATGCTCCACGCCATCAGCGTCGATCACGGCGACGCCCCCCTGCCTCTGCGAGAGTTCGAGGGCGAGCAACGGCCGCTCGATCACGCGTTCAACGCTCAACTCGACTGCTCGATCGAAGAGATCGGGAACGCCGCGAACATGGCGGACTCGATGGTCGGGGACGGATCCGTGAGATTCAGCGGAAGCACCGCACCGTGTTCATGATCGGAATTCAGGAGCACCGTGCGGGGCCCGCCGATCGCCACCCCTTCCTGAACGAAGGCGTGTCCGAGACAGAAAAGCGAAACACCCCAGCGCTCGGCGATCTCCTCGGTCTGGGCCTCGGTCTGACCGCGACCCCAGACCATCATCCAGGCGCTTCCGCGCAACGGTTCGTAATCCGCGTCGACCAGTTCCCGACCAAGAATGTCCAGGTCGAATTCCGGCATCATCGTCGGACCGGGAAGAGAATGAGCACACAGGACGCCGTTGGACGTCCGAGCCACCAACGGCATCGCGCGCACGAACTCCCCGACCGCGGTGGCGACCAGATCGGCGTCGCTTCCGAAGGCCCGCATGAGTCCCTGGTCGAACTTCGTGGTCATGCATCCGCCACCCTTGGAGACGGAGTGCCCCGCCATCTGAGCGAGTTCGTGGTTGGCCAGCAGCACATGCACCTGAGAGGGATACGCCAGGAGCAGGCCCGCGACCTTGACCAGCATGCGGTAGCTCAAGTCGACCCCGTCGATCAACTGTTCGCCATGAATGAGCTCCTGGAGCACGAGATGATCTTCCGAGCTTCGATCCAGAGCCGCGTGCCGGATCACCCGAGCCAGGTTCTGCGGATTGTCGTGCAGGTCGCCCGTCACCAGGAGCCGCCCCGTCCCCTCGATCCTCGACACCGAACCATCGCGATTCGGCGCCTCGCGCATCGCGGCTGCCGCTTCCGCCAGTCGGGCGGCCACGGCGGCGGAGTCACGCTCGTCGATCGACGGTACGGATTTCACCTGGCCACCTCACCGATCACGTCGATGATGGCGGAACCGGTGGTGGTCGAGATCTCCACTCCGGCGCTCAACAGCAACGTGGGCTCGCCGACGACGCGAAGACGGATCACCAGGTCCACCTGCTCATCGGACACCGGCGTGCTGGAAACCAGTGATGCCTCCAACGCCGGATCGAGGCTTCGAACCGCAAGCCCGCTTCTCCATCCGGGTTTGTCCATGACTCCGCGGCCGCGAGGGTTGTAGTGATCCAGTTGGATCGGCACGTCCCGGGTCTCACCCGGCGACAGCCGCCCCAGATCGGCCAGATCGTCGAGCACGATCCAGCGACGATCGAACCGCTGCGGATCTCGCTTGCTCCCCGTGTTTTCGTTTCGGACCCGACACGGCACGATCGGGCATTCGGGTCGGTCGGTGGTGAAGACCCACCACTTCGGAATCGAGCCCGCCGCCATTCCCTGGATCGACCAGCGGACTTCGTAGGTGTTCCTCGGATCATCGACCGAGGGATCGAAACCGACGAACGCGGGCATCCCTCCGTTGGAGGCAAGAACCCGGAACGGTCGGCCGTCGGTCGATCGAAGACGAATGGTCCCCTGGTCGACGCCCTTCAGGGCGGAAGCGAAGGCCGGCTCCGGTTGGATCGGCAAGGTCACCATTCCCTGAAGCTCGACGGTCGCCGGCTGGGACATGCCTTCAAGTTGCACGAAGACCTTCGCACTCTTTTCGCCCGGCTGCAGGGGAGCATCCAGTGATGCATCGAGCCGGATCGTCTCACCCGCCCCGATCGTCCGACCTTCGAGATCACTCAACGTGGTGCAGACGCAACTCGGCGTCACTTTCAAGACCCGGACGCCGCGTGCCCCGGCATTGGTCAGGGCGAACGAGCCACGGTTGATCGATCCCGGCGCCACCGCACCGAAATCGTGGAGCGCCGGAACGATCGCCAGCGGCCCCGCCGCGGTGGTGGTGTCGATCCGGCCGCTTCGGGTCGCGGCGGAAGCAGCAGGAGCCGATCCGCGATCGATCGGCGCGGCCTGGGCCTTCTGAACCGTACTGGTGGACGCCGGGGGCTCCGGGGTCTCGGCACAACCAACGAGCCAGGACAGGCCCAGGAAGGCGAGGAGGGCGAGGGAGCCGAATCCACGGGTCTCGCTCGTCGTTCTCAAACGGTTTCTGATTCGCATGGACATATTCTAGAGGCTGCAAACCGGGGGTATCCCGGGGCGTCAACCTAAATTTCCGGCTCCGCCGTTGGGATTCGAACCCCGGATCGTCCCCATCCCGAAGAAAAACGAGCCCGGTCCTGAATTCAGGACCGGGCTCGTTGAACTGTCGTGGTCAGGAGTCGCTCAGCAACCCCAGCCGGAGATCAACAGGCCGAGGTCGGCGGCCGTGACGAGTCCGTCGCCATTGAAGTCGGCGAAGCTGTTGATGGCGCCCCACTGCGTGATGAAGATCCCGAGGTCTCCACCGTTGACGCACCCGTCACCGTTGAGGTCGAAGGGGCTCGGCGGCGGACCGCAGTCCTCGGGAAGGTCGGCGGGGATGATCTTGAACAGCCGTCCACCGGAGTGGGAAAGCACGTACATCTCACCCTGCGCGTCTTCACCGAAGCTCGAGATCGAGTTGATGCTCAGGCCGCTGGTCGAGGAGCGGAGTTCACTCGTTCGGCTCTGGACCGAGAGACTGTCGTTCTTGTTGGGCGTCGCGGACCAGAAGTTCGCGGTGAGGTAGTCGGCGAAGATGTACGTCCCCTGCTGGTCGGGAAGGGCACATCCGCGATAGGGGTAGCCACCGGTGATCGAGTAGCCGCCACTAGAGTTGTGGGAGTACTGATACTGCGGGTTGAAGAACGGGCCGCTCGAACCACAGGAACTCGAATAGGTGTTCTGGCCTTCTCGGCACTTCCAGCCGAAGTTGAGACCGGAGATCTCACCGTCGCGGATGAAGTTCACTTCCTCGCGGGCGTTCTGGCCGACGTCGGCGATCCAGAGATCACCCGTCTCGCGGTCGAACGCACATCGCCAGGGGTTTCGAAGTCCG
>NYWY01000061.1 GCA_002685335.1 Planctomycetaceae bacterium | reverse complement strand
TCACGACAACCTCCAGCGAGCGGTCGACATCTGCCTCGGCTCGGCTCTGGCCACCATCGGACTCACCATCCCGGTGGTGCTGGTGATCTCGTTCATGGCTGGTCAGACCCTCACGCTCGGGCTCGACCCCGGAACTTGCCTTGCCTGATGATCACCCTGCTCCTGCTGCCGGAGAGCCTGGCGCGGGGCGAGGCGAACATCATGAAGGGCGTGCGGCACCTCTCCCTCTTCGCCCTCTTCGCCCTCTTCGCGGGCTCCGTGATCTTCGTGTTCATCTGATCCATCGGTGGCGATCAGTCGATCCGACGGTCGACGTAGAGCGTGGCTCCCGCGGGGCCGCGCTCTTCCGGTATCTCGAAGCCGAGCGATCGGTAGAGCCCACGGGCGGCGTCGTTCTCCACCGCCACTTCGAGGGTCAGGCGGCCGCAGCCCAGGGCGCGGGCGTGTTCCTCGCAGGAATCCATGAGGCGGCGACCGAGTCCTCGACCCCGGGCCTCCTCCCGCAGGTAGAGATCGTGGATGTTGCAGCATTCCCGCCCCCCGAAACTCGACAGCACTTGCTGGGCCATCAGATGACCGACGATCCGGTCTCCGGAATCGACCGCCACCAGTACGAACGCCGCCCGGCGCCGAAGCTGATCGCCCAGGGCGTGGCGAGTCGACCAGTCGAGCTGTCGCCCACCTTCGGCGGCGAAGGCGACGGTCTGTTCGACGATGGGGTCGAGGTCGGCCGGGTCATCGAGGTCGGCTCGGCGGATGATCGTGCTGGTCATGGCGGTGGACCTCTGGCTCGGTGGTTTTCAGGAGGAGATCAACTGTTTTCGGGGTCGGGGGCGACCCGTCGGTCCGCCCCGCATTCGGGACAGCGCTCCGATTCCACGGAACTGCAATCGTGACCGCATTGAAGGCAGATCGGCACCAGTCGGCCTCGACTCGAGGCCTCGATCGCCATGCGGAGCTGGCCCCGGATGCGGGTGATCGTCCAGAAGTGAACGAGGCATCCGAAGACCGCGGTGCCGCTCAGGAGCGCGATGACCCCGAGCGGTCCCGCCAGTCGCTGACTGATGCCGTTGAAGTGGAGGACGAGGAACACCACGGCGGCCAGGAACACCCCTCGACTCAAATTGAAGGCCCAGAGCCGAACCGGACCGGGCGCGTTCGCGGAGGCGAGCAGGCGGGCTCGCTCGGTCCGCGTGAACGACTGGAGTTCCGGCAGTCCGGCGATCGTCAGTGGGACGCGCATGTCTTCAGAGTCTTCATCGAGGCGAGGCTCATCCGAGCAGCCGTTCCAGGAGTTCCACCACGCCCTTGCCTTCGGTCGCGACCGTTTCGTGGATCGGTCTCCCTTCGGCGATGTCCATGAGCTCCCGTACCAGCTGGTGCTCGCCCGCGTGATCGGCCTTGTTGACCACGAAGAGATCGGCGATCTCGAGGATCCCCGCCTTGTCCATCTGCACCGAATCGCCCATACCGGGGACCACGACCACCGCGGTGAGATCCACGTGCTCGCGGATCGCCACGTCGTTCTGGCCCGCTCCGACGGTCTCGATCAACAGGGTGTCCCAGCCGGCACCGCCCACCAGTTCGATGATGTCAGGGAGTGATGCATAGTCCTCGCCCACGATGGCGAGGCTGCGATAGAAGACCTTGTCGTCGACCGCGTTGAAGTCGACCCGCAGACGATCGCCCAGCAGCGCGCCGCTGGTGATCGGGCTCATGGGGTCGAAGGCCACCACCGCGACCTTTTCGCCTCGGCGCACCGCTTCATTCGCCATCGCGGCCACCAGGGTGCTTTTCCCGGCGCCGGGTGCACCGGTGAGACCGATGACTCGTTTCGGGCGTGCCCGCGGGGCGTCGGTGGTCGGACTGCCAGCGTGGGCGAGACTCAGGAGTCGTGCGAGATCGGCGTTGGAATCCGAGAAGGCGGGAGCGGTGTAGGGGCTGACCGAGCGGCGAACGCTCTCCACGATCTCATCCATGCTGGTGCCGGTGTGGAAGATCTCCTTCACCCCGGACTCCCGGAGGGTCGTGACGTCCTCGTGGGGAATGATGCCGCCCACGTTGATCGTGATGTCCGGCCGGCCGAGCGACCGGAGCTCGTCCAGGAGCTTGGGGACCAGGACCAGGTGCGAGTTGCTCATCATCGAGCACGCGATGCAGTCGACATCTTCGTCCCGGGCGCCGATCGCCAGGCTTCGAGGAGTCTGCCAGAGTCCCGAGTAGATCACGTGGATGCCGCTGTCTCTCAGGAGACGAGCGATCAACTTGACGCCGCGATCGTGGCCGTCCAGCCCCATCTTGCCCAGGAGGACGCGGGGACGGTGGGGAAGGTCGCCGCAGCGATCGGTCTTTTCAAGGGCCGTGGTCGGCTCGGTGGTGGCACGCATGTCAACGAAGCTCCGGAAAGAGTCTGGCGGATCCTCCATGATACAGCCGCCCCGCCGGTCATTCGGCGGGGCGGCTGAACTGGTCTTTCGGTTCCATCCACAGGGGCGAAAAATGCCCGTCAGAGGCTCCCGGGGGATCCTCAGTCCTTGGATGCTTCCACGTCGGAGGCCGACGAGGTTTCTTCCGAGGGATCATCTTCCTCGCCGGGTTCCGGGTCTTCCGCCGCCGTCGCGTCCTTGGCGGGTTTGGCTTCTTCGGTCCACTCGTCGGGATACAGGCGGTTCGCCAGGGCGCCGACGATCAGGTAGCTGTCCTGGTATTCGTAGTCGTCGAGAACGATGGGTTCGTTCCGCCCGGCGACTTCCACCCTGGCCAGTGACTTCTTCATCCAGATCGACATGTCGATGTCGATGATCTCCGCCGCGGTGAAGGTCCCATCCGGCGTCTTCAGGCTGCCGTCGTCATCCAGGATCCAGGTCTGGCCTCGTCGGGACACCAACTTCCAGACGAACCATGGGGTTCCGAGTATGCCGCAGCCGACGAAGTAGACCCACAGATTGACCCAGCCGTCGTAACTCGCGGGAGACTCGGGCGGCGTGTTCTCGAAGTCGACGGTGAGAACATCCTTGATCTCGGTGTACCGGACTCGCTCGGCGTCGGTCAGGCGGGGCGGAGGACCGGTGGTTCCGGCTTCCCGCAACGCCGTTTCCAACTCCTGCAACTCCTGGACTTCCTCCGGAGTGGCGACGCCGCTCTGTCGCTTCTCGGCGAGCTGCCAGAGCTTTCCCCGGATCTCAAGGCTGGCAAGCTCCTCGACCAGACCGCTGTATTCCGCCACGGCCTCCTGCCGGTCGGGAATCGTCACCCAGTAGTCATACGCCCCCCAGGCACCAAGCCCGCCGCAGAGTACGAGGTAGAGCAGGTTCCAGTAGATGAAGCTTCGCTTGACTGAAGTCTGAATGGCCATGGTTTTCCTTCTGGCGCTGATTCTATCGATCTCGTCGTGGCAACCGCTCTTTCGTTCTATCGGTCCAGACGGGGCTGACCGACATCGAAGATTCGGAATCGGGTGGCCCGAGGCCCCCATGACTCCACCAAATCAACGTGAGCGGGGGCATCAAGGTACGTCTGGAGGTCTTCGAGCCGCTCGAATCCGACGCAAAGCCCCACTTCGTAGTCGTCATCGACCATCGACCGTCCGGTATCGACCGGGGTTCCCACCCAGAGAGTGTCCACGCAGTCGATGGATCCGAGCATCGCCCGGCAGTCCGCCGCACACGCTTCCGCGTCGGCTTCGTTTTTCAGCGAGATCAGGACGACGTGATTGAGGTTTGAGGTCGCGGCGTCGGGGCCGGATGACCTCGTCGAGCAGCCTCCGAGGATGGCGACGGCGGTCAGGGACAGGAGGGGCAGGGCTCGGTGGCGGCTGGGCATCATCTCGGTTCCCGGGGTGGCTGGAGTCAGAGGAGACGTCGTTCACCGGCTCGAATCATCAGTGGGAGACGATTGGGAGCCGGTGGTGTCGGGCAGGTCGCGTGGGAGGTGAACGAGCAGGGAGGGTTCACCGCCCGATTGAAATCGATCTTGACCCGGCCGTCCGGATCCGGTCCCGGCAGGCTCAGGAATCGTCCGCCGCCGTAGGTTCCCTCGGATCCGGCAACGCGGTTGGTGGCGTCACCGAAGACGACGAAGAGTCCGTCCCCGCTTCGTTCCGCCAGAAGAGCGCACGCCGTGCCGGCAAGGTCGAATCGAAGCGTGCCCGCGACGGGATGATCCTCGACGTGTTCGGTGATCAGGGTGATCGGCACGGTGGTGTCGGGCGGGGCGGGTTCGAATCGAGCATCGACCACCGCGGTGGGATCGAAGGGGAATCGCGGTACGCCACCGAAGCGCACGAGGGTCGGCGCCTCTCGGTCTCGCACTCGGAGCGCGGGGCGATTCTGGCGGTGGACGTGGGTGACGTGGAGTCTTCCGAACCGAAGCACCGGCGGCGATCCTGATCGATCGTCGTTCAACGGGACGGGACGGTCGGGGGACAGGGGCACTCGATCGAGGGTGGCGTCGACTCCGTCGGCGGGGCTGACCGTGAGTCGTTCGGCGTCGAGTTCCAGGACGACCGCCGGGGATGCGAGGGCGCCGGAAAGCACCAGCCGGTCCGCCGTCGTTTCGCCGGTCGCGGTGATCGTCGAACGTCCGGGCGGCAGCCAGTGGAGCGCTACCAGCGCAAGCCAGCCATCGGGGTCTCGGAGGTCGCGTTCCCGGCGTTCGATCCAACGAAGATGTGATTCGGGAGTGTCCTGGAGCATTCGAAAATTCTACATCCGACGGGATGACCGAATGTGTACGGAATGAAATACCCCCGTCGCGGCGGTGGGCGGCCGTGACGGGGGCGAGGGGATGTGACCACCATTGCGGCGGTCAGAGAGAGAAGCGATGGAAGCAGACTCGAGGAGAGGGCCACCCCTGCGGAGACTGAGGGGAGTCGGGTCCGCATTTCCCTGCGTCACCGACCAGTTGAGAGGGTCCGTCCACTCGTCGACCGTCTCGAACCTGAACCGAAATCCACTTCCATCGCGGGGGTCGGAGAGACGTCGTCGGAGAGACGCCGAAACCCGACTCGGAACCGATCCCGATCCGTCGACGGAGTGCGTCGACGGAAGGAATCGACGACCGCCTCGACGCCGTTCGGCGTTCGAGGCGGTCGTTGAATCACATCAGCTGCAGCCCATCGAATTCCCGCAGTTCAGGCACTTGTAGCAGGTGCCGTTCCGCACGGTGATCGATCCGCAGTTGTCACACGCCGGGGCGTCACCCATGAGTGCCGCATTGGACTGGTCGAGCACCGAGCGAGCGGATTCGCTGTGAGTCCTGGTGGTCGATACCGAGCCATCGGGATTCAGCGACGTCGTCACGGTGTCCTTCACCTCGGCTTCGAGCGAAGAGGACGAACGTCCGTCCATGACGCTCGACGGCGAGTGATCGGTCACCGGGGTCGTCGGCGAGGTGCCGGTCTTCGCCGGGGCGTCGGAAGATGAGGGATCTGTGCACGTGGTGTCCTCCTTGACGTTGACGCCCGAGGTCTCGGTGGCCTCGGTGGTCGGGGTGCTCGCCGGCGTCCTGCGCGGCGTGTTCTGTTCTCGGTATCCGGGCACGAACTGCATGCCGAGCCATCGGAAGATGTAGTCGACGAGGCTCTTCGCGAAGGGGATGTCGCTGTTGGTGGTCATCCCCATCGGTTCGAACCGCTGGTGGGCGAACTTGGTCACCAGGCTCTGGACCGGAACGCCGTATTGCAGAGCGACGCTGATCGCGGTGCCGAGGCTGTCCATGAGGCCTCCGATCGTGGAGCCCTCCTTGGCCATGGTGATGAAGAGTTCGCCCGGCGTGCCGTCCTCGTAGAGGCCGACGATGAGGTAGCCCTCGTGCCCCGCCACGTTGAACTTGTGGGTGAGCGAATCGCGGGTGTCGGGCAGACGACGTCGCATCGGACGTTCGATGACCTTCTCGACCACCCGTTCGATGACCCGGGTCTCCTTCGTCGCGGCCTCGAGGCTCGCTTCGAGCATCGAGTCCGCGGCTTCGGTGGCGCCGGACGATTCCAAGGCGTCATCGGCGTCGAGGTCGTCGTCCTTCTCCGCGTCCGCGGAGGTGTTCAGGGGCTGGCTGAGCTTGCAACCGTCGCGGTACAGGGCGTTGGCCTTGAGGCCGAGTTCCCAGCTCAGTCGGTAGCACTCGCCGATTTCCTCGACCGTGGCTTCCGGCGGAAGATTGATGGTCTTGGAGATCGCGCCGGAGATGAACGGCTGGGCTGCGGCCATCATTCGGATGTGGCCCTCGGGGGCGATGAATCTCTGGCCTTCGGGGCCGCACTTGTTGGCACAGTCGAAGACGGGGAGATGCTCGTCCTTGAGGTTCGGTGCGCCTTCCACGGTCTGGGTGCCGCAGATGGTGCGGTTCAGGGCGTGGCACTGGGCCGAGTTGAGGCCGAGGGCCTTGAGGCCGTCGAAGGCCATGTCCGCCCGGGCGGCTTCCGGATCGACGCCCGCCGCTTCGAGGACCGAGGCCGGCATCGACCACGCGTTGAAGGCGAAGCGGAGTTCGAAGACCGTCGGGAGCTGGTTCTCCAACGCCACGACCGCCTCGCTGTCGTATCCCTTGCCGACCAGGAAGTCTCGGAAGGTGGTGCCCTCCTGATTGAGGCTTCCATCCTCCAGGGGCATCGTCACGCCGAGGTCGAGCCGACCCATGACGTGGGCGATGATCTCGTCGATCATCTCGTTCTCGTAGCCGAGCGAGGCCAGGGCGGGGCGAAGCGACTGGTTCGCGATCTTGAAGTACCCGCCGCCGGCGAGCTTCTTGAACTTCACCAGGGCGAAGTCGGGTTCGACTCCGGTGGTGTCGCAGTCCATGAGGAGGCCGATGGTTCCGGTCGGGGCGATCACCGAGACCTGTGCGTTACGGAATCCGAACTTCTCGCCGAAGGCGAGGGCGTCGTCCCAGGCACTGGTCGCTCGGCCGAGCATCTCGACGGAGTTGGCGAGATCGGCTTCGCGGATCGCGTCGTGGTCGACGGGGACCGGGGTGATTCGCAGGGATTCGTACTCGCCGGAATCGCGGGCCACGCCGTGGGCGGCGCGGCGGTGGTTCCTGATCACCCGCATCATGTGTTCGCGGTTGTTCTCGAAGCCGGCGAAGGGACCGTGCTCCGCGGCCAGCAGGGCGCTGGCGGCGTAGCTGCGACCGGTGAGGATCGCGGTGAGCGAACCGGAGATCGCCCGGCCTTCGTCACTGTCGTAGGGGATGCCCGCCTGCATGAGCATCGCACCGAGGTTGGCGTAGCCCAGGCCGAGGGTGCGGTACTTCCAGCTGCGTCGAGCGATCTCTTCGCTCGGGAAACTGGCCATCAGGACCGAGATCTCCAGGACGATGGTCCAGAGACCGATCGCATGCTCGTAGCCGTCGAGATCGAAGACCCGCTTCTCGCTGTCGTAGAACTTGAGGAGGTTGATGGAGGCGAGGTTGCACGCCGTGTCATCGAGGAACATGTATTCCGAGCAGGGGTTGCTCGCGTTGATGCGGCCGCCCTCGGGGCAGGTGTGCCAGGCGTTGATCGTGGAGTCGTACTGGACCCCCGGATCTGCACACTTCCACGCGGCGAAGCAGACGCGTTCCCAGAGCCCGTTCGCGGGAATGGACTTCTGGATCTCGCCGTCGGTCCGGCGGATGAGGTTCCAATCCTCGTTGGCGTCGATCGCATCGAAGAAGCGATCGGAGATGCGGACGCTGTTGTTGGAGTTCTGGCCGCTGACCGTGTAGTACGCCTCGCCGTTGAAGTCGTAGTCGAGCACCAGTCCGAGGTCGTTGGCGACCTTCTTCTGGCCTTCGTCGAGATGCTTCATCCCTTCGACCAGGGCCGCGACCTTGATCTCCTCGCAGACCTTCCAGTCGACGAAGGATTCGATGTCGGGGTGGTCCAGATCGAGGCAGACCATCTTGGCGGCCCGGCGGGTGGTGCCGCCGGACTTGATCGCGCCGGCGGCCCGGTCGCCGATCTTCAGGAAGCTCATCAGGCCCGAGCTCTGGCCGCCACCCGAGAGTGGCTCCTGCTCGCCGCGAATTCCCGAGAAGTTGGTTCCGGTACCCGAGCCGTACTTGAAGAGGCGAGCCTCTCGCGTCCAGAGATCCATGATCCCGCCTTCGCCCACCAGGTCATCGCTCACCCGCTGGATGAAGCAGGCGTGGGGCTGGGGATGGGAGTAGGCGTCGGGGGCGAGGGTGACCTCACCGGTCGAGTGATCGGGAATGAAGTGACCCTGGGCCGGACCGGTGATTCCGTAGGCGAGGTTGAGGCCCGTGTTGAACCACTGGGGGCTGTTGGGGGCCGCCATCTGGTGGACCAGCATGTGGGCGAGTTCCGCCTCGAAGGCGTTCGCGTCGGCCGGCGTGGAGAAGTAGCCGTACCGCTCGCCCCAGTGCCGCCAGCAACTCGCGAGTCGATTGACGACCTGCTTCACGGAGCGTTCGGGACCGAGGACGGGGGTGCCGGTCTCGTCGGTCATCGGGTTGCCGCTGGCGTCCATCTGGGGGACGCCGGCCTTTCGGAAATACTTGCTGACCACGATGTCGGTGGCGAGCTGGCTCCAGGATGCGGGGATCTCCGCATCGTTCATCTCGAAGACGAGCGAGCCGTCCGCATTGCTGATGCGGCTGGAGCGGGTGGTCCACTCGACCGAGTCGAAGACATCATTGCTGCTGTTGGTGAATCGTCGGGAAATCTTCATCGGGTGTCGTCCTTGAACGTCGGAATGTCTGGCGAGGAGGAGAGGGCCCGGGGCACACCCCGCATCGGGCGGACGGCCACGCCTGGTCTGGCGTGAAGGGCGTCCGTGCGGGGATGGGCAGGGGCCGGCTGAACGGATTTGCGGGCGAACGGAGGAGGAGTGGCCGGTTCGGAACCGCGCGAGGAGACGACTGAGGGAACAACGAGGAATCGCGGGGCGATTCTTCGATCATCCTGGCGATCGTCTTGGATGAGCGCGTGCACCGTCATGGCGTCACCGTCCTGTCTTGGCCTTGAAGACCGTCGGATGGGCCTGGCGTCGGTCGTCCACCGGACGAACTCGACCATGCCTGCTCTCGAACTGCCGAAGCGGTCCGAGCCGACCCGCTCGTGAGACCTCTGGATCGCCGGGTCGGCGTTCAATCCAGAGGCGGGGGAGTCGTCGACATCCTGTCGGCGGTCTCCGTCCTGCGGAGGTCGCCGTCAATGGCGACCACACACGGCAAGGGGAACCTTTGGTTCCTCCTTGCTAGGTCTCTTTCTTCCCTCGAACACTCGAAAAGGCCTCTACTGACCCCATGAGGGGGATTTCAACCGGTTGCCTTGACTGCGTCACCCACTCACAAAGAGTGATTCAGTCACCCGGGTTGATGTCGACGGGACGTTTCCGCCCGTCTCGACTTCAGGTCCGAGAACCCATCCGATTCGCACTCCTGGGAAGTAGAAACTTCGGAACGCCTCCCTCGGCGATTCACCCGCTTCCGAACCTAGTTTCACCACTATATGTAGTAGTCGCAACCCTTAAACCACTACATTTGGTCCTTCTTTCACAAGTCTTCAAGAAAACAGGAAACTTGTCGACCCCGGAAATCGTACCCGGAGCCCAGAATCTGTCCAGCACACCATCTGGTTGTGGAAGCAGCGCCGTGGGGTGCCGATCCCCAACCCCTTGTGGATAAAGGGTCGGCGACCGACAATTGAGATGGACGCCAGCCTCGGGACCCGAACGTGACCCGTACACTGTCGGAATGAGTCTCGACCACGATTTTCTTCTCGGTGATCTGACGGATGCCCAGTGCGAGGCCGTCACGCACGTCGATGGGGCCGCGTTGGTCCTCGCCGGACCGGGTTCCGGGAAGACCAGGGTCATCACCCGCCGCATCGCCTACCTGGTCTCCCTCGGAGTGCCGGCCTGGCAGATCCTGGCGGTGACGTTCACCAACAAGGCCGCGGGTGAGATGCGAGACCGGGTCGAGCAGTTGCTTCCGGTGGACCTTCCGGGTCGCCGGGGACTCACCGTGGCGACCTTTCATGGATTCTGCGCCCGTCTGCTTCGGGATCATGCGGTCGCGGCGGGAGTCGCACCCGACTACTCGATCTACGATTCCGCCGATCAGCGGACCGCGATGAAGCAGGCGTTGGAACGAGCGGGACTCGATCCTTCGAACTGGCCTCCGCAGTCGATGCTCTCCCAGATCAGCCAGGCGAAGAACGACCTCCAGTCGCCCGATGATTTCCGCGCCGAAGCGGACGACTTCCACGCTCGCATGGTCGCCAAGGCCTATGACGCGTACCAGTCGATTCTCGATCGCAACCACGCGGTCGATTTCGACGATCTCCTTCGCCACTGTGCCACGCTTCTGAAACGTGACGGCACGGTTCGGGGCGAACTCCAGGATCGCTTTCGCTACGTTCTGATCGACGAGTACCAGGACACCAACCACGCGCAGTTCGTGATCGCCAACGCCATCGCGGCCGCGCACGGAAACCTCTTCGTGGTCGGTGATCCCGATCAGTCGATCTACGCCTGGCGGGGCGCGGACATCCGGAACATCCTCGATTTCGAGGAACATCACCCCGGGGCGATCACCATCCCCCTCGGTCGGAACTTCAGGTCGACCGGCCACATCGTGCGAGCGGCCAGCGCACTCATCTCGAACAATCGCCGACGGAAGGCGAAGGAACTCACGACCGAACTCGAGGACGGTGCGCCGATCCGCGTGGTGCGTCTGGCTGACGAACACCAGGAAGCGCGGCACGTGGTCGACCGACTCAAGGCGTTGCACGAGGACGGCGTCCCCTGGCGAGGCATGGCGATCCTCTACCGGGTCAACGCCCTCAGCCGCGTGCTCGAGGATCAGCTCCGACGCGAGGGGGTTCCGTACGCCATCGCCCGCGGAACCGCGTTCTACGATCGCAAGGAGATCAAGGATGCGATGGCGTACCTGCGAATGCTGGCGAATCCCGCGGATGACGTCGCGTTTCGTCGAATCGTGAACACGCCCGCCCGCGGGATCGGCGGCAGCACCATCAAGCGGGTCGAAGCCGCCGCGGCGGCTTCTGGTCGATCGCTTTCCATGGCCTGTGGAGACGAATCACTGCTCGGAGAGGTGGCGACCCGGAGTCGCAAGGCGGTGCTCGGGTTCGCGGCGATCGTCGCCGGTTGGCGACAGGAACTCGCGGCCGGGGATTCGACCGGACTCGGAGACCTGGTGTCCAGAGTGCTGCGGGAGAGCGGACTGGAGCGTCCCGAGGCGGCCTTCGAGAGCGAGGATGAACGGCAGCGACAGGCCAACCTCGCCGAACTGGTCTCGGCCGCGGGTGACTTCGTGGCTCCGTCGATGGAGCGCACGGAGACCGGCATCGTGACCCTCGGCATCGCGCTGCGGGAGTACCTCGAATCGGTCGCGCTCGTGAGTGACGTCGACGCGATCGACTCCGAGTCGGGCGTGGTCACCCTCATGACCCTGCATGCGGCGAAGGGACTGGAGTATCACGCGATCGCCATGGTCGGAGTGGAAGACGGACTTCTTCCCCACAGTCGAGCTCGGGAGAGTGAACTGGAACTCGAGGAGGAACGCCGACTCTGTTTCGTGGGAATGACCCGGGCGGAACGTGAATTGCTGGTGACCAACGCCTCCATCCGCACCATTCGCGGGATGAGGCAGGCGACGATTCGAAGTCAGTTCCTCACGGAGATCCCCGACGAACACTGCGAACGGCACGACCTCGGTGACTCCTGGGGGGATGACGCGGACGGTGGATCCGACGACGGCGGTTATCGCGTCGAACTGGAAGACGATCCCGGAGATGGTCTCGCCGACGCCTTCAAGGCCGGCACCATGGTGCGGCACGCCCAGTTCGGCACCGGAGTCGTCAAGACCTTCACCCCACGCGGTCGAGTCCACTCCGTGGTCGTCGATTTCAAGGTCGTGGGTCGCAAGACGCTGGTACTCGAGTACGCGAAACTCCAACGCGTCCAATTCTGAATCGTGGAGCCTTTTCGAATGTCCATTGCGAACGATGCCGTCCTTCTGATCACCGGTGCCAGCAGCGGGATCGGAGCCGCCACCGCCCGTCTCCTCGCGGCTCCCGGGCGGATCCTGCACCTTCAGGGGCGTGATCGACCGCGACTGGCGGAGGTCGAGCGTGATCTGCAGGCGACCGGAGCCGAGGTCCTGACCCACCCCCTCGATCTCGAGGACCGGGCAGCGGTCGATGACGCCGCCGCGGCCCTGGCAAGCTCGATTCCCCGGCTGGACGTCCTCGTCCATTCCGCGGGCATGATTTCGCTGAACGCGGTGGGGGACGCTTCGATCGCGGACCTTGATCGCCAGTACGCGGTGAATCTCCGGGCCCCGTTCGCCCTGACCACGGCTTTGACGCCGGCGTTGATCGCCGCTCGCGGCCAGGCCGTCTTCGTCAACTCCGGGGCGGGACTTCGGGCTGGTCCGGCGTGGAGCCAGTACGCGGCCACGAAGTTCGGATTGCGGGCGATGGCCGACGCCTACCGGGCGGAAGTCGAATCCGACGGGGTACGGGTGACCACGGTCTATCCCGGCCGCACCGCGACGCCGATGCAGGCGGAGGTCCATCGATTCGAAGGTCGGGAGTACGACGAGTCGGCCTTCGCTCGACCGGAGGACGTCGCCTCCAGCATCATCCACGCGCTCGACATGCCGAGGTCGGCGATCGTTCCGGAAGTGATGGTGCGCTGACCTCGTCCATCCTGATCACCCGCGAGCGGGTTCAGGCGGCGAGTCGACCGCAGGCGAGGGTGAGGGCGATGCGGGCGTCGTCGGCGGCTTCGCGGAACAACCCCGTCAGACTCGGATAGTTGAAGCACGCCTGTTCGAACCAGGCCAGTCGCTGTCCGGTCGCGATCGCGAATTGCGCGAGGTGGACGAGTTCGGTCGCGTCCTGCCCGACCACCGAACATCCGAGGATGCGCTCGCTGCCCCGCTCGATCACCAGTTTCAGAAGGCCCCGGTCGTCTCCGAGCATTCGGCCCCGGGCGTTTCGTCGGAAGTCGGCTCGGCCGATGACCGCGTCGAAGCCCGCTTCGCCGGCTTCTTCGAACGTTCTCCCGACATGACCCACGGGGGGAATCGTGTAGATCCCCATGGGAACGGTGTCCGAAAGGGCACGATCGTCGTCGAGGTCGAACATCCGACTCGCGGCGACCCGTCCCTGCTCGATGCTGGTCGAAGCCAGGGCCGGGAAACCGATCAGGTCACCGGCAGCGAACACCGTCGGGCAACTGGTTCGATATTCGGCATCGACCTCCACCACACCTCGATCGTTGGCCTTGATGCCCGCGTTCTCGAGTCCCAGACCCTTCACATTGCCTTGCCGACCGAGACTCCAGAGCACGATCTCGGCCTCGAGGTGATCTCCGTCTTCCAGCTCGACCACCGCGCCGTCCTCCGTGCCCCGGACCACCAGGGGCCGGGAGCCGAGGCGGAGATCGATGCCGGTCTCGATCAATTCGGCTTCGAGTCGGGATCGGATCTCATGGTCCAGGAAACGCATCAGTCCGGAACGCGGCTCGACCAGGGTCGTCTTGATTCCCAGCTCGGCGAAGATGCAGGCGTACTCGCTGCCGATGACGCCGCCACCGACGATGACGATCGACTTGGGCATGCGGTCGAGGGCGAGAAGTCCGTCCGCGTCGACGATCGAAGGATGTTCGAAGTCGATCCAATCGGGACGGGCGGGGCGGGAACCGGTGCAAAGCAGCACGTATCGAGCCTTCACCCGTTCGCCGGTACCGTCCGGCCTGGTGATCTCGACCGTGTCCTGATCCAGCAGGCGGCCGCGCCCGTGCCGGACTTCGACACCGGCTCGGTCCAGCGACTCCTCGATTCGATCGTGTTCCTCCATCTGGACGAGGGTGGTTCGGGCCATGAAGGCCGCGATGGAGAGATCGGTGTCCGGGCGAGCATCGACTCCGGGTACGGGACGCCGACGAAAGGCCGAGCACACCAGAGCGGTCTCTCGGAGAACCTTGGATGCGATGGTTCCAGTATTCACCATCGCCCCCCCCGGGCGACCGGCGGCTTCCACCACGAGGGTGCGGAGTCCCTGGGTTCCGGCAGTGACGGCGGCGGTTTCCCCGGCGGGACCACAGCCGATACAGACGAGGTCGTACGTGCGCATGCGGCACGGATCGGCCAGAAACACCTCTCGGTTGAGCGGAGAACCGGATTTCGTCGCGGATCAGGGGGTTATCAGGATTCGTCGTCGTCGAGCGGGTCCGAGGCGTCCTTTTCGTCGTGCCAGCGAGCGACGTCGACGATGAGAACGCGGGAGAGTCCGACCGCGGCGATGCCACCGAGGATCGCGATTCCCTTGTCCTCGGCCAGACCGATCCAGAGCAAGGCCAGTCCGATGGAGATTCCCGAGGCGATCCAGCAGAGGTTGGAGATGGTTCGTGAGGACATCGCGGGGCTCGGTTGCGGGGGATCCCGAAGGTTCGGGAACGTATCATCCGCGGAAACCCCGGGTGGTGTCCATCCGGATCGGAGAACTCGAATGACCCATTCCCGCGCCCTGGTCCTTGGATTCCTTCTGGTGATGGCCTCGAGCGGTCGTTTCGTCTCCGCATCGGAGCCGGCGGTGCCCGTCGTGCCACCGACTTCGACCATGGAAGTGGCCTCCGAGGTCGATCGAGTGGTGCTGTACCGGGGTGGCGCGGATATCCGACGCTCGGTCGAACTGACGCTCGGACCGGGGATCCACGAGATCGTCTTCACCGGGATCCCCGATCCCAACGCCCAGGGCCTGCAGGGCCTGCGGGCGTCGACCGATGGCGGATGGACGGTGATCGGCGTCGAGACGTTTCCAGGTTTGTCGGATGCGGCGCGTCTCGGGTTCGAACTCGAGGCCCGGGAGTGGGAGGAGGAGCATCGTCAGGAGCAGGCTCGTCGAACGATGGCCGAGGCCGGCCTGGAGGCTGATCTCCAGTTCATCGAATCCATCGGGATCCGCACCGGTGCGGACGCCACCCACGAGGGCGGGACCGAGGGCCT
>NYWY01000060.1 GCA_002685335.1 Planctomycetaceae bacterium | reverse complement strand
GATCGGGACACCAACGCGACGTGAGAGCTTGACCTTCGGGCCGAGGTAGCGGGCCATTCGAGCGTCCGGCAGGGTGTGGACGGCGTCCCGAATCTGGGGGACGAAGTCCGTAGGAAGAGACTGAGCGGGCCGCGTCCACCGCGACCACGCACGATCCACCTTCAACCCAGGAGGGGTTTCCGGTGGGAATCGGTTAGTAGACCACCCCGCCGGTCGAGCGTCAAGGGTCTCAAGCCTGTGATCGGTCGGTTGGAATCAAGCGGCGGGCGACGGAGAGGTCCGATCAAGGTAGGTTCGGCGGATCCGATCCTGCCCCGGAAGGCTCGCCAGAGTCGCCAGATCCCGCCGTATGGCCTCGCCAAGCGCGATATGCCCCGGACCGGCTGCGGGCCCGGATCGGGCCTTGGAGGCCTTGGAAGCCTTCTTCGAGGTGCGTGCGGAGGATTTCGAGTTCATGTTCGGACTCCACTGGCATTCGCCATGACGAGGCCTTGGCCTGCGTTCCACTCGATCTCTTCGAGGATCGACGGCACGCGGAGTCATCTTGAACGTCATCGCCCGAAAATCGAGGGCGTGGTCGCGGGGAATGACCGAGAACACTCTGGAATGCTGGGGGAATGCCCGGGGAATGACCGCACTGGGAAGATCGTCCGGGCTTCAGTAGGCCCGTCGCTCGTCACTTTTTCGCCAGTTCAGGAAGGCGGTGTTGAGCACCCGGAATCCGCCCGCGGTCGGGTAGTTCCCGGTGAAGTACCAGTCGCCGGTGTGGGCAGGCATCGCTTCCAGCAGCCCCTCCACGGATTGATAGACGACGGAGATCTCACCTGACCAGTCGAGATCGTCGCTTCGAATGAGTTCCGCGATGCGATCCTCGATCTCGTTCAACGTGAAACGCTGGTAGATCCGGGCGACATGGTTCTCCATCCGCTCCGGAGGAAGATCGGCCTGGGACCGGCACGCCTCTTCGATCTCGACGAGCAGCCCTTCCTCGCCTCGGTCGTGCAGGAGCGTGATCGCCGCCTCGAAGGCGATGAAGCGACCAAGCTGGCTCATGTCGATCCCGTAGCAGTCGGGATACATGATGGGAGGGGCGCTGGAGACCACGATGATGCGGCGAGGATTCAGTCGGGCGAGCATCGTGATGATCGATTCGCGGAGGGTGGTGCCTCTCACGATCGAGTCGTCGATCATCACGAGGGTGTCCTCGGAGGTCACGGTGCCCCGGGTCACGTCGTAGATGTGGGAGACCAGGTCGCGTCGGGCGCCGTCGTGGGTGATGAACGTCCGAAGCCGCTGGTCCTTGTGGGCGACCTTGTCGGTGCGGGCCCGGGTTCGGATCAGTCGATCGACGTCCTCCCGGGTGACCGTGCCGTCTTCGATCCGCGACCAGAGTTCCTCGCCGTTTCGACGACGGAGCAGGGCGTCGATCTCCTCCCGAAGACCCATGAACGCGGTCTCCGCGGTGTTGGGCACGAACCCGAAGACGGTCCGCGAGATGTCCCAGTCGATCTCATCGAGCACTCGACGGGCGACGTTGGCCCCGAGCTGCTTGCGCTCGTTGTAGATGTCCCGGTCGTTGCCTCGGCTGAAATAGATTCGTTCGAACGTGCACTGCTTCACCGGGAGGGGTTCGGTGTAGGGCTCGATCCGGACGCGGCCGTCCCGCTTGACCTCGAGGGCGTGGGCGGGCGGAAGTTCATCGATCGCGTCGGGCGGAACGTTGAAGGCGGTCACCAGGGCCGCCCGCTCGCTCGCCACCGCCACCACCGCTTCGTCGCGGTACATGAACGCGGGGCGGATGCCCGCGGCATCGCGACAGACGAAGAGATCTCCATTGCCAAGGAGGCCGGAGAAGACGAAACCACCGTCGAAACGCTCGGTCGCGTTCCGGAGAATCCGAATCAGATCCAGCTGCTTCGAGACCTCGTCCGCCAGGGGCCGGCCGGACAGTCCGAGAAAGGAACCCTCGCCGGTGGTCGCCGACAGTTGCTCGTGCTCCCGGTCCAGGTAGTAGCCGATCTTCTCGAGCACGACCTGGGTGTCCGACTCGCCGACCGGGTCCAGGCCGTAGCTCAGAAGCTCCTGGAAGATGTCCGGCGAGTTGGTGAGATTGAAATTGCCCGCGACCGCGAGATTGCGGCTGGCCACGATGTTCTTGCGAAGGTATGGATGGCAGACATCGGTCGTCCGCCCGCCATGGGTCCCGTACCGCAGGTGCCCGAGCATCAGTTCACCCAGCAGCGGAAGGCGTCGTTTGAGGGCTTCGCCGTCGAGGGCGTCGAGCTCCGTCTCCGAGAGGCCCGCGAGCGGTCCGACCACCCCGTCGAAGAGTCGTTCGATCGGATTTCGCTGGGCGCTGCGAACCCGGTCGATGAAGAGTTCGCCCGGCGGAACGTCGAATCGAACGGTTCCGATTCCGGCGCCGTCCTGTCCGCGATTGTGCTGTTTTTCCATGAGCAGGAAGAGGCGGCGAAGGCCCCAGAGCAGATCACCCCGCGCCTCTCGGTACCAGTCGAGGGGCTGGAGAAGGCGGACGACGGCAAGGCCGCATTCGTGCAGGATCCGGTCACTCATGAAGCGAAAAGGTAACGCACGCGGCGACCCGCTGCCGGTACGACGTATGCTCGGGCCGTGAACGACCAGTCATCAACATCGGAACCGACGGCTTCAGGCGAAAGACTCCCCACGGGATTGATCACCTGGACGACGCTCTTGTCGCATTGGACCTCCCTGGTGAAGGCGGGGGAGGGACTGGTGATGGCCGCGCCGGATGACGCCGACGCCCATCGCTGGCGGGACTCGATTCCCGAAATCATGACCCTGCAGGCGATCACCTTCGCACTCGGCGACCTCGAGTCGCTGTCCGAACCGGATCGTCCGTTGGCCCGGGATCGGGCGGACCTGGCGGTCACCGAATCGTCGGCCGCCCTGGATCGATGTTGGAAGGGCGTCGAGATGCCGCCCATGCTGCTCGAAATCGCGTCCGACGCGCGACGAGCGGTCGAAATCGCGGTCTACGCCGGACTCCGTTGGCTGGTCGCGGTGGGAAAGGACCTGCGGCGGATGCCGGCGATCGACCTCGACGCCGCGGGAGTGGACGGCACGCTCGCGGTCATGCAGCCCGGCACCCTGGTGCTTCCCGGCGAACCGATCGCCTGGTGGGCGGAACGGAGTCTCCCGGCCGAACTCGAGCTCCTGGCGAACGGAGATGACTTCCGGATCCGTCGGGGTCCCCCCGTCCAGGTCTATCGAGAACTCGACTCGGAGGGACGGGCGGCCGGAGACCTCGTGGCCTCCCTGCAGGATCTTCCGTCAGGTCTTCCGTTGCTGGTCCCCGTCTGCCTCGATGGGACCGCGATCGGTCGCTTCACCGTGGTGGAATCGGTCTGGGCGGCGGCCAACGACGCGGCCTTCGACGGGTCGACGCCGTCCGCACCGGTGTTCGCCGACGGGATCGAATCGACCGAGGACTGAATCGGCACCTGACTCGGGTTCAGGTCCAGAGGGTCTCGGGAATCGCCGCCGGCGGGGGTGAGGCCGTTTCGGTCGACCGTCCGGGTTCCAGTTCGATCGGTGGGAGGGGCGAGGTCGCGTGGGCGATGTGGAGTCGGCCTGCGAGTCTCGGGCACTCCGATTCCCAGAGCCTGCGGACCAGGTCGGGGTGATTGCAGTCCCGAGAGAGGTGAAGCAGGGCGATCGCGGACGGTTCGTATCGGTCGGCGAGACGACGGACCGCCTCCATCGCCTCCCGATTCGAGAGGTGGCCGTGACCGCCGGTGATCCGTCGCTTGAGAAAGGGAGGACGGGGGGCGTCCGCTTGAAGTTCGGGGTCGTAGTTCGACTCGATCGCGATCACGTCGCAGCCCTCGAGCAACGATTCCACCGCCGGGGTGACCCGCCCGAGATCCGTCGCCCAGCCGAGGACGATCGGCGCCGTGTCCTTCCGCTCGATCGTGATGCGATAGATCGCGGTGCCATGGTCGTCGTGCGGCGCGATGACTGCGGTCACCCGGACCCCAGGGGTCACTTCGGTCTCACGGCCGTGGTCGGAGATCGCATGGATGCCGGCGCCGGGCACGCCGAGTCGCACCAGCCCCGCGTGGTGGCTGGGCGGGGAGTGCACCCGCCATCGATGGCAGGTGAGGGTGTGACGCCAGCTCGGCCGCAGGTGATCCTGGTCGGCGTGGGTGACCAGGGCCGCGACGACGCGTTGCGGATCGAACGGGCGGTCGATCGTGGCGAGTCGGGAGCGGGTGGTTCGAGGACCCAGGCCGAGATCGACCACCAGTTGTCGTGGGGTCGAATCGCCGGGGAGGTCGATCAGCGCGAGGTTCCCCGACGAGCCGCTGCCGAGGATTCGAAGCACCGGAGCTCTCAAGTCGGTCGTTCTTCGTCGGATTCTTCGTCTTCGAGACTGTCGTCGTCCCGACTTTCGCGTCGACCCTTCATGGTGCAGATCGGCCGGTTCGAGCGTTCGATGAATCGGAGGTAATCGTCGATGATCGGATCACCCTCGCGTTCGCGGATCTGCTCGATCGCGTCGACCACCTTGTTTCCACGCCGGCAGAAGAGTCGGTACACCCATCGAACGGTGTCGATCTGCTCCGAGCTGAAGCCGTTTCGACGAAGACCGATGATGTTGAAACTGCCGGCCACGTTCAGCCTGGTGACCATGAACCAGGGCATCACGTCCAACGCGGTGCCCGCGAGACCGCTCATGAGGGCTCCGCGGCCGACGCGGACGAACTGGTGGACCGCGGCGTTGCCACCGATGATGACGTCGTCTTCGACCGTGACATGGCCGCCGAGGGCGGAGCCGTTGGCCAGCACGTTGCGATCACCCATCACCACGTCATGACCCGCATGCGCGGAATCCATGAACAGGTTCTGGTTTCCGATCCGGGTGGGGTCCGTCTCGTGTATCGACCGGTGGACCGACGAATGTTCCCGGAAGACGTTGTGATCACCGATCACGGTTCCCGGCCCTTCGGTGTCCGGGTCGAAGTCCCGGGTCTGGGGCGCGACACCGATCGAGGAGAACGGCCAGATGTCGTTCGCCTCCCCGATGACCAGCGGGCCCTGCATGAAACAGTGCCCGCGGAGGCGGGTACCGGCGCCAATGGTGATACGGCCTTCGAGGATGCAGTACGGACCGATCTCGACCTCGTCGGCGAGTTCGACCCGTGGGTCCACGATGGCGGTTGGATGGATCCGCGGCATGGAAGTGATTCGTGGGGAGCGAAAAAGGAGGCGGCGGCCGCCATCCGGATTCGGCGTACCGTACTCGGATGCCTGATCCCGTGTCGCAATCCACCGATCCCGAGGAGCAGTCCAGCGGAATTCTCCACGTCCCGGAAGCTCCCTCGTGGCTTCAAATTCGCAATTTGGGCCGAATGCCGTATTCGGAGGCTCTCTCTCTGCAACGATCGTTGCAGAAGGAGGTGCAGGAGCGTCGGGACGAATCGGCCGGGACCGGGTACCTGCTGTTGTTGGAACACGATCCTCCGGTGGTGACGGTCTCACGGCGCCCCGGAGCCGCGAAAAACGTCCTCGCCGGCCCCGAAGTCCTCGCTCGACACGGCATCGAACGTTGCGAGACCGATCGGGGCGGGGATGTGACCTATCACGGACCCGGTCAGCTGGTCGCGTATGCGATCGTCGATCTGGATCGGATCGGATTGAGGATCCACGCCTGGATCCGCCTGCTGGAGCAGGCGATCATCGACACCCTCGGTGATTTCGGACTGACGGCCGGGCGGGATACCGGGGCGACGGGAGTCTGGGTCGGGCGTCGGGCGGACGATGCCGATGGGATCGGTGGTCGCAAGATCGCCGCGATCGGCGTTCGAGTCTCTCGATGGGTTTCGATGCACGGGCTCGCGTTGAACGTCGACCCGGATCTGAATCACTTCGGACTCATCGTGCCGTGTGGTCTGGTGGGCCGACCGGTCACCAGCGTCGCCGCGGAACTCGACGACGGATCGGGCCTGTCGATGAACGTGGTCCGTCAGCGACTCGCGACTCGTCTCGGTGACGCGATCTCGATCGCGGAGCGGGCCGCCTCGAACGCCGACGTCTGAATCAGAGGCCGAGTTCGGCCTCGACCTTGCCGGTCAGGTCGATCGACTCCGGATAGCGAAGGAACAGTCGGCGTCGGACCTGGTCTCCGGCGAGATCGAGACTGTCGACCTCGAACGGATCGGACACCGGGACGAAGCGCAGAACGAGTTCCACGCCCTCGCGTTCCGCGACGATGTCGACCGCCTCCACCAGTTCCCGATAGGCGATCTCGACCTGTTCCGCGCCCAGTTTCTGCTGCACCGCCATCGTGCCCTGCTGCCACTGCTGGTACTCCTGCATCATTCCCTGCCACTGGCCCTGGACTCCCTGGAAGGCGGGATCTTCCGGGGTCAGCTCTCCGAACTCCTCGCGGAAGGCTTCGAATCGTTCTTCGAACGCTCGACTCTGTTCTTCGGCTTCCTCCTGCAGGGCGCGTCGATCCTCGGTGAATCGCTCCGCATCCATGAGGCTGGAGATGAGTCGAGGCACGTCGACGCATCCCATGCTCCAGCTGCGATCGGTCGCCCGTTCTCCCCAGGCGATCCCGTTCTTCTTCGCCGTGAGGTCGATCTCGCCGCCGTCTCGATTGAGAAGGATTCGATCCGCGGGGCCGAGGACCTCCTCCAGCCGCGATGATTCGGCGTCCGCGGCGGGGGTGAGCCCGGGACGATCCGTGAGGACCGATACCAGCAGCAGAGTCAGGATGACCAGGGTGGCGTGGATCGCGAGTCGTTCGAAGCGATGCATGAGATTCTCCTGAGCCGGGCGGTGACGCGACGGTCACGGCGTGGGCGGGCGGGTGGTTCTGGCTTGATTCGGGTTCGTCGGGGGGCCTCGGACGAGTCAGCCTTCCTGCTCGAGGACCGCCATGAAGGCTTCCTGCGGAATGTTCACGCTGCCGACGTTCTTCATCCGCTTCTTTCCTTCCTTCTGCTTCTCCAGGAGCTTTCGCTTCCGGGAGACGTCGCCGCCATAGCACTTGGCGGTGACGTTCTTGCGAAGGGCCTTGATCGTTTCGCGGGCGATGATCTTGCCACCGATCGCCGCCTGGAGCGGGATCTCGAACTGATGACGATCGATCTGCTTGCGAAGTTTGCTCAGAATCGCACGGCTTCTGGTTTCGGCGCTCGAGCGGTGACAGATCAGGCTGAGGGCTTCGACCGGAGCCGCATTGATGAGGATCTCGACCTTGGCGAGATTCTCCGCCTCGTATCCGATGATCTCGTAGTCCATGGTCCCGTAGCCGCGAGTGATCGACTTCAGCTTGTCGTAGAAGTCGTAGATGATCTCGGCGAGGGGGAGTTCGTAATCGAGGATCTGTCGGGTGTCGGAGACGAAGCGCTGGCCTTTGAAGAGCCCTCGTCGTCCCTCGGCGAGCTTCATGAGATCCCCGATGTTCTCTTCGGGACAGATGATCTCGATCTTCACGATCGGTTCCCGGATCGCCCTGACCCGGGACATGTCCGGAAGGTCGGCGGGGTTGTGGATCTCGACCGTCTCGCCGTCATTGAGATCCACCAGGTACGACACGGTGGGTGCGGTCTGGACGATGTCCACGCCGCCTTCACGTTCGAGCCGTTCCTGCACGATGTCCATGTGGAGCAGGCCGAGGAATCCGCAGCGGAATCCGAAACCCAGGGCCTCGGAGTGCTGCACCTCGAAGGTGAAACTCGCATCGTTGATGTGGAGCTTCTCCACCGCTTCGCGGAGTCCTTCGAAATCACTCCGCCGTCCGCCCTCACCGCCGCCGCTGGCCGGATAGAAGTCGCAGAACACCATCTGCTTCGGCTCTTCGTAACCGGGAAGGGCTTCGGAAGCGGGGTCGTGTTCGAGGGTGACGGTGTCCCCGACCCGGACGTCGCCCAGCGACTTGATGGAGGCCACGATGTAGCCGACTTCGCCCTGTGCGATCTTCTTCAGCTTCTGCGGGAACGGGGTGTACCGCCCGAGTTCGGTCACCGAGAACGTGCGTCCGGTCCCCATCATCCGGATCTTGTCTCCGACCGAGATGTCCCCGTCGAACACCCGGACGAAGACCACCACGCCGCGATAGTCGTCGTAGTTGGAGTCGAAGATCAGGGCCCGGAGCTTGTCGGTGCTGGGGGGCGGGGGATCCGGGAGCTTCTCGCAGATCGTGTCGAGGAGTTCGGGAATCCCGCGGCCGGACTTGGCGCTGACGTAGATCGAATCCTCCGCCGTGAGTCCGAGCACCTGTTCGATCTCCATCGCCACGCCGTCGGGATCGGCGGCGGGGAGGTCGATCTTGTTGACCACGGGGATCAGTTCGAGGTCGTTCTCCACCGCGAGATAGGCGTTGGCCACGGTCTGGGCCTGGACCCCCTGGGTCGAGTCGACCACCAGGACCGCGCCCTCGCACGCAGTCAACGCCCGGCTCACCTCGTAGGTGAAGTCGACGTGGCCCGGGGTGTCGATGAAGTTCAGTTGGTAGGACTCCCCCTGGTATTCGTGGGTCACGGTCACCGCAGAGGACTTGATGGTGATGCCACGCTCCCGCTCCAGGTCCATGGAGTCGAGCATCTGCTCCTTGCCGGTCCGCTTGTCCACGGCCTTGGTGGCGTGCAGCAGCCGATCGGCAAGAGTGCTCTTGCCGTGGTCGATGTGCGCGATGATCGAGAAGTTCCGAACCTTCACCGCTGCGAATCCTCCAGGGCTCGATCGGGGGCGTCGACCATCGACGAAACACCAGGCGAGTCGCACATCGTAGCGGACGCATCGGTGTGGCCGCACTCCGAACAGGCCGCTTCGGGGGTCGCGGGGGGAAGACGGTGCCCGCAACGACCGCATACCGGGACGCCCCGGTCCCTCAGGACCGCGTGGACATGGGGCACGTAGGTGAGATTCATCGCCACCACGAACGCCACGTGCTGGAGGGTGAAGAAGATGGCCGCGGTCACCACCGTCGTGAGGAGGAGGGCGGAAAGATCAGGACCCGAACCCTTGAAAAGGTCCGGGAAGAGCCACATCGTGCTCTGCAGCAGGAGCAGAGGCGAAAAGGAGATCAGGTTGAAGAGGAAAAGGTCCCACGGCCGCCGGAGCATTCTCAGATTCGCCCGCCAGTGGATGTTCCATCGCTCCCGCAGCGAAGGGCGGAAGGAGGAGTCATAGAAACGGGGCCAGGTGAGATTCATCGCTGTACCGAGGGTACCCACGCGGTGGTTCTTCCCGCGACCGTGGTGATTTCGATCGGCTCCCCGCGGCGGGTCCGGCCACCGTCCGGGCGCCCCCATCGCTCGTGGAAGAGCCAGGTCCGCGGGAATCGTGCGGAGACGGAATCCACGTCGACCGCTTTGGCGATGATCGAACCGAGGCGACGTCGAATCACCTCGATCTCGGCGTCTTCGAGGTCCTTCACCCGCCGTTGCGGGGCCACCTTCGCCTGGTACAGGATTTCGTCCGCGATCCAGTTGCCGACGCCGGCGGCAAACGACTGGTCCAGAAGCCTGCCCTTGATCGTGGCGGCTCGACGGCCGAGTTTCTCACGGAATTCCACGCGGCCCGGGAGGGCGAGCAGCGGGTCGAATCCCAGGCCCGCCACCGGGGGCTCCGCCCGCGGATCGTCCCGCAGGCGGATTCGTCCGAATCGGCGGGGATCGGGCATCGCCAGCCGGCGTCCGTCTTCGAATTCCAGCTCGATCTTGCAGAAACGGGGCCGTTCCTCCTCCTCGTCGTACCCATGCAGAGCGCCGGTCATGCCGAAGTGCAGGAGCAGGGCGGGTCCCTGGTCGAACTCGAGCCAGAGTTGCTTTCCGTGCCGGCAGGCGGCGGTCACCGTGCGGCCCCGGAGTCGGCGGGAGACGGTCGCCGGAGACTGGTCGGCGAAGACGATCCGGTCATCGGCGCACCGGGTGTTGCGAATCGTGCGGCCGACCGCCACCGACTCGGCGATCCGGCGGCCTCGTTCGACTTCAGGGAGTTCTGGCATCGGTCGGGGATCCGGGGCGGGCGTGGGGGCTTCGCCGGAGTCAGGTCCCGGCGGACTGCTTGTCAGGTTCGATCGAATCGGCCTCGGGATTCGCGGTCGTGGGCTTCGCCGCCGGTGGCGGCTTCACCGGTGACATCGGACCGGCGATCGACTGGATCTCCACCACCTGTTCGAGATCGTTTCGACGGATCGAGACCAGGGCCGGTGATTGGTTGGCCACGAGGGGTTCGAGGTGCAGTCGATCATCGAGTCCGAATCGCCATCGACCTCGCTGGCCGCCGAGATCGGCGGGCCGATTCGACGCCGGTGCGATCCAGTGATAGGTCAGATCCCCGCGAAGCTCGAGGGTGCCGCCGGTTCCGGCCCAGCGTCCGACCAAGCCATCGGCCGGGCAGGAGGGGGCCGTTTTCTGGAAACGATAGGTCTCTCGGCGGTCGAGATCGGCCATGAGGGCGTCATCCTCCAGCCAGAGGGCGGCTCGCTGACGAGGGGTTTTCGGCAGGGAGTAGGACTCGAGCCAGAAGACGGCATGATTCTCTCGGTGCCATCGACCGACTTCGACCGGCCGACTGAAACGATCGAGGTCCTTCCAGCGTCGGTAGCGGCCGTCGTCGGTGACCTCGACCAGGCCATTCTTACCGTGCCACCAGCCGACGATGTCTCGGGGCTTCTCCGGATCCATCTGCAGGGTGGTCACCACCACGGGTGCACGGGCCTCGTTGACCGTGTCGTCGTCCGGGATCGAGGTCAGGAGCAGAAGGGTGAGCAGGAACGTGGACATGTCGGGGTCTCCGGGCGAGGGATGAGTGGTCAGTGCCGCTCGTACCGGATGGTAGGAATCCGTCCTCGGTGGCGGCGGAGATCGACGACGGTTTCGTCCTCTTCCGCCGCGGGAAACTCCTCGGCCGGCAAGCAGGGCATGGTCGCCCCGCACTCGCAGCAGGAGTCGTCGACGTCGTGACCCAGGTTGTAGTAGCCGCAGTTCAGGCAGACCGGATGACCGAGTTCCGCGGCGGATGCACGGGTGAGGCTTCGGCGGCGGTCACGAAAGATGACGGCCAGCACGCCGGCCTCGGCCAGAAAGGTCATCCCGAACGCGAACGCGGCATTCGGGCTTCCGCTCAGAACAAGCCCGAGCACCGCCAGCCCACAGGCGATGGGAAGCGCGATGAGCAGGCCGACCGTGGCGCCGGTTCGACCGAGTTTCGGGAAACCCCGGGGGTAGCCCTTCCAATTCGTGCGGCCGAGCATGGAGAGTCGGCGATCACCGATCCGGCGACGAGCGGAGTCGTCGATCGGCCAGGACACGAGCTCGGGATCGAAGAGCTTCGGCAAAGCTCGGACCTCCCGCATCGCACCAGGGACCGTCACCCCGGACCTCGGACGGAATCGTCCAGTAGCGGTCCGACGAATCGACGCTAACCGAGAAACACGCGGCCCGATATGTATTTCCCGAAATTTGGTTCCGGGATTCGGTATCAGGCCCCGTAGGGGGGTGTGGCGGGGGGTTGTCGAGCGAGATTCAGCGGCCGAGACCGACTTCGTCGTTGGTCGATGCGAGCTTCGCATCATCGTCCTTGGCGGCGGCGGCCGCTCGGCCGACCAGCACGGTCTGGGCGGAGCGATGGAGATCAAAGGAAACCACGGCAAGCTGGATGAACCACAGAATCACCGTGGTGAAGACCACGGGGACGGTCGCACCACCGGCCTGAATGCCGAGAAAGACCGCACCAAGAAACTGGGCCGCGAACAGCGTCAACGCCAGAACCAGGCCGAACATCAGATCAACCGACCTGGGAAGGCCGATCGCGGCGCAGAGCCCCAGAAGCCCAAGTCCGAAGACCAGGCCGATCACGCCGTAGGCCACACCAGCGGGCCACAGGACAAGGAGCGCGAGAACGCCCAGGATCGGACTGGCTCTGAAACGAAGCGAGACTTCGGCGGTCTGCGGATGCACGGACGTCTCCTTGGCGCGGCGTGGCCTGTGGGGGGATCGAATGCCCGTGATCGGCTCACGGGCGACGAGTGGGACACGAAATGGGACGAAGGTCGTCGGTCGCGGTCGGCTCAATGCTCGTCGAGGCGCAGGGTGGGGGGGACGACAGGCTGATCTGCGGTTGTCGTCGACGGAAAAAACGCCGAGTGACGCAATTTAGCGTTCCCGCCGCACCAGCGAAAGGATTGTCCGTGACTTTCGTGAAAAAGATCACGAGCACCGTGGCCGGCGGCATTCGGAGCGGGATTCCGAGATTCCCTCCGGCCGATCAGCTGCTCAGGATGGGCAGACTGGTTCGTCTTTCCAGTTCTTCCACCGGTCGAGCGACCAAGTCGTAGCCCTGGCTCGCCACGATCGCACAGCGGACCATTTCCCCGGGACTTCGGTGGGCCACGCTGGCAAGACAGGTCTGCGAGTCGACCTGCGGGGCCTGGAAGTAGCAGCGGCCGATCGAGAGGTGGACCGGGACGTCGGCGCGGACGGCGGGATCGTCCTCCGGGAGGGCGACCTCCGCGGTCTCGGGAGCCTCACCGTCCACCAGGACGTCCATGATCACGCGTTGCTCCGCCAGGTAGGCCGCGTTTTCAAAGGCGATGTCCTGTTGGCGAAGCATCAGTTCGCGTTCTCGGTCGCGCTTGACCTCGTCCGGGATCGCGAGATTCGGGTCCTGTTCCATCGTTCCCGCCGGAGTTCCGGGTTCGGCGGAATAGCGGAAGACGCCCATCGCCTCGAACTGGACTTCCTCGATGAAGTCCATCAAGTCTTCGTGATCGGCATCGGTCTCGCCGGGAAACCCGGTGATGAAAGTGGTTCGAATCGCCATTCCCGGAACCTGGTCTCGGAGTTTGAGCACCAGATCCCGTTGTTGGGCGGCCGTGACCTGCCGACGCATGGCGGTCAGCATCGCATCGCTCGCGTGCTGAAGCGGCATGTCCACGTACTTCACGATTCGAGGCAGGTCCCGCAACGAGGCGATCATTCCGTCGGTGAACTTCGACGGATAGGCGTACATGAGTCGGGCCCTCGCGGCATCGCCGTGCGCTTCACAGAGGGCGTTGACGCCTTCCAGCATGCCGGAAAGACCTCGATCGTCGCCGATGTCCATGCCCCAACTGGTGGTGTCCTGTCCGATCAGGTTCAGTTCCACGCATCCATCGTCGAGGAGGCGTTTGGCCTCGTCGAGGATCGCGGGAAGCGATTTGGAGCGGAGTTTGCCTCGGATCGAGGGAATCGTGCAGAACGCACACTTCTGATTGCAGCCTTCACCCACCCGCAGATAGGCCCAGTGTCTCGGGGTGAGTCGGAATCGGTCGGCATCGTCCTCGAAGTAGCCGATGCCTCGACCGTCGTTGCCCGCGACCGTGAGTCCGACCGTCTCGAGGCCTCGGGCTCGGGCGGCCTGCAAGGCGTTTCCCGCGATCCAGTACCGGGGTTCGTCCTCGCCCAGCGTTTCGCGGTCGGGAGCGGTGGCAGTGACCGCGTCGATCACCCGGTCATGATCGAAGACGCCGATCATCGCGTCGATGCCGGGGGCCCACTCGAGAAGTTTGGCCCGGTGACGTTGGACCAGGCATCCCGCGACCACCACGCGTCCGATATCCCCCTTGGACTTCCGTTCGATCGCGTCGCGGAGCACCTCGAGCGATTCCTCGCGGCTGGCGTCGAGGAATCCGCAGGTGTTCACCACGATCGCATCCGCCGATGATTCGCTCGGGACGATGCGAATGCCGGCCGCCTCCAGCGATCCGAGCATTCGCTCACTGTCGACGAGGTTCTTGGGGCAGCCGAGGCTGACGAAGGACACGGTTGATGGAAGGCCGTTGCTCATGCATCCGCATCGTATGCGGAGGAGCGGTTCTCGCCACGGTCGAATTTTCGGCCGGCGGCGGAATCATCGCTTTGGTCATCGCTTTGGTAGAGCCCGCGGGTCCGGATGCACTCGAGAACTCCGGGCGGCAGGAGGTCCTCGGTCGACTCGTTTCGAGCCAGGTGTCGTCGGATGACGGTGCTGCTGACCTGTTCCGCGGGCAGGTCCAGAGTCCAGGTCGACCAGCGTCCAGCGAGGTTCGACGGGAAGTGCTCTCGATAGATGACGGCCAGGGTGGTCCGGGTTTCCGGAGGACGGGGCATGACCGCGGGAGGCGCGAGCTCGAGGATGGCCTTCCAGTCCTTCCATCGATCGAATTCGAGGGCCTGGTCGCTGCCGATCAGAAGTCGTAATCGAGGGCGTTTTCGGATCTCGTTCCCGTTCTCCTCGTCGGTTTCGTCTCCTTTGAGGGTTCGATGGAGTTCCCGCAGGGTCTCGATCATGTAACTCGGGCCGTCCCGGTCGACTTCGATACGGCTCACCGACGCCGTGATTCGCGGTTCCGTGCCAGCGGCGGCTCGAGCCGCGAGGGCGGCTTCCAGCATCGCCACTCGATCCTCTCCGGGACTCGGCGGCGTGGCCTGCTTGAGCGGATTCACCCGGGCGGGGACGAAGACGATCTCTCGGCAGCCCAGACGTCGGGCGGCCTCGAACGGAAGCTGGAGATGGCCGCGATGCGGTGGATCGAACGATCCCCCGAAGATCAGGACGGTCGAGGAACCATGCTTGGCGTTCTTTTCGGCGGGGTCGGGAACGATGTCGGCCGCCGCAGGATCCACCTCGACCGCCAGCAGCGACGCGGCGAGGTTCTCCAGCGCGCTCCGTGACTGCCGTCTGATGCGACGCAGCACGGGAATGAGACTCGGGCGTTGGAAGATCTCGGTGGCGACCGCCTTGAATCGCGTGCGTCCCTCGTGATCGACGAAACGTTCGAGTGCGGTGGGGATCGCTTCTTCCGAGGAATCTCCGATCACCCGGACCACCCCCCACGTCCATCCGCGAATGCGGGCGATTTCGGCGAAGTGATCGGACTCCTGATCGACGATCCGGGCACCGGTCGCCCGAGCCAGGGCGAGCTTGGCCTCCGGACTGGCCACCAGACGTCCAGCCGTCGTGACCCGGCCCCGTTCGGCGTCGATGCCCAGGCTGTTGGCGAGTGGTGGGGTGATCCGACGGCCATGTGAATCCATCACTTCGGAGGCGATGACCACGGTCCCGGTGGCAAGCCGTGGATCGAGTCCTCCGGCGAGGCCGACCAGGATCACGGGTCTTTCAAGCTCGGGGTGACGATCGGCCCATCGTCGAATGCCTTCACGGCCTGGTCCGCAGGTCCAGATCCGTTCGGGTGGAAGCCCCGCGGCCATGAGCATCCGACGCTCGTGTTCGAGCGGGACAACGAAGATCGGCGTGATTTCACCGGTCTTCTCGACGACTTGTCGAGAGGAGGCTTCCTCGGACATGTGATGAGCGTACAGCGACCGCCTCCGTCCGGTTTCCGAACCGGTCGATCGAATGGCCCGATCAACTCGGGTCAGGGGGCCCGCCTCGAGGCGTTCTCAATCGCTGGATTCCCAATCCATCACATCGGCCCGGCGTTCGTACGCCATCAGGGAGGTGAACGCATCGGTCATCTCCCATTCGTCCGCGAACGTGCCGAGGACCAGCCCGTCGGCATCCAGGACCTGGTAGCGGGCGGTGACCGGACCAGGGAGGACGCGGATCGACAGATCCCGGCCCACGAGCAATCCGAGGGACGGTGCCGTCTCGGAGGGAATCGCGGTCACCTCACGTCGATAGATCGAGTTGGCCTCGATTCCGGAAGGCTGCACGGCCCAGCCGAACGCCACGGCGACGGCCACCATGCCCAGCCCGGGCAGGAAACGGGTGAAAAAAGCTCGATTGGTGCTCGTCATGCTGGAGGCATCGGTCGCCGAGAGGTGCGGATCAAGGTCGATTCGCATGAATCTCGGATGAGAACCGGATCGATTCCGGATCTCGGACCGCCACCGGGCGGTGAAATGATTTTCGGACTCGGATTCGGAAGTTGGGTCGCAAGTGGTTGCCGTTGGCGGTGAGGCCGCTACCATGTCCGTCCGCACGGCCCCATCGTCTAGTCTGGTCCAGGACACCAGGTTTTCATCCTGGGAACAGGGGTTCGAATCCCCTTGGGGTCATTAGTCCGGTCGCCCACGGCTCGTTCAGCGTGGGAATCGACCCGAGGCCGCGCGAATCCCATCCCGACGGGGTCATCCAATGAATGGAACTCTCCGCTTCATTCTCCTCGTGGCGGTGACTGCTCCGCTGTGGTGGTCTGCGACGGGTTGTCAGCAGGTATCCGGCACCGGACGCCGACAACTCAATGCCTATTCGATCGATGAGGAGATCGCCCTCGGGGACCAGGCCTACGACGAGATGCTGGCCTCGACGTCGCGGATCACTTCGGGGCCGCGGTACGAGCAGGTCAGGGACGTGACGGCGCGGATCGCCGCCGCCGCGGGCAGACTTCATCCGGAGATCGCGGATCGCTTTGATTGGGAAGTGGTCCTCATCGACGACGATTCGGTCGTCAATGCCTGGGCCCTGCCTGGTGGGAAGATGGCGGTCTACACCGGAATCCTGCCCTACACCCGCACCCCGGACGGGCTGGCTGCGGTGATGGGCCACGAAGCCGCCCATGCCATCGCCCGGCACGGGGGAGAGAACCTGACCCGTCAGGGGCTCATCGGCGTGGTGTTCGCGGGTGCCGCCGCGGCCCTCGATTCGGATGATGAGTACGTCGTGGCCGCCGCGGCCCGGGCGTACGGACTCCTCGGCGAAACCGCGTTCAGTCGAAGTCAGGAATCCGAAGCGGACGAGATCGGGATCTTCATCGCGGCGGACGCGGGCTACGATCCGAGGGAAGCGATCGGGCTCTGGCAGCGAATGGGTGCCCGAGGAGGCGAACCACCGGAATTCCTGTCCACCCACCCGGCCAGCGAGACGCGAGCCCGACGGCTCGAATCCCTCATGCCTCTGGCGATGGAGATCCGCCGTCGACGTCTGGCCCGGGGTTGGGAGTGACTCGGATGGATGCACCCCTGATCGCCGGAGTCGTCATACTGCCGGTTCATGGTTTCGCCCGTCGTCGATGAAGACGATTTCGAGGGAGTCTTCGCGTGTCCATGCGACGCTCATCCGAGTACGTGCATCTTTCCAATCCCGGCCGGAACGCCGTGGAGCGAGGCTGTTTCGCCGCGATCCGACCCGCGTTGGAATGGGGTATCGGTCTCAAGGCACTCAACCGGCTCTACCTCGAGAACGTGTTGCCGACGGATTCCTCGAAGCCGCCGGGTCGCCGGTTCCTGGAGGGCTTCGGGTGCGGCTACCTCGTCGGGGACGACGAGCTCGCGAGGATTCCCCGCGAAGGACCGCTGGTCGTGGTCGCGAATCATCCATTCGGCGGTCTTGATGCGATGATCCTGGACGACATGATCTCCCGCGTGCGGCCGGATGTTCGATTCATCGCCAACGGGATCCTGTCGACGGTCCCCGCGATCAAGGACCGGTTCTTCCCGGTCAACCCATTCGGGGGGCCGGCCGCCGCCCGACGGAACGCCGGTTCGATTCGCAAGTCGCTGGCCTGGCTGGAATCCGGTGGTGCGCTGGGGATCTTTCCCGCGGGCGAGGTGTCATCGGTCCGGTGGGGGCACCGGACCGCGACCGATCCGGCCTGGAACACGATCGCGGCGCGGATCATCAAGCAGACCGGGGCCACGGTTCTTCCGGTCTTCTTCGAAGGTTCGAATTCGGCCTGGTTCCACGGGGCCGGCCTGATCTCGTCGAAGTTGCGAACGCTGCTCCTCGGACGAGAGCTTCTCCGGGCCTGCGGTCGGCGGGTCCGGGTGGCGATCGGCACGCCCTTGCCGGTCCATCAGCTCGATCGATTCTCCGATCCGAAGGACCTCACCGAATTTCTCCGCATGCGGACCTACGTGCTTCGCTCGCGATTGGATCGGGAGGAACCGATCCGGAGTCAGCGGATTCGCCGGATCCTCCGGGGCAGTCCCACGGGATCGAAGGAGCAGCCGGTCCGAATGGAACCGGTGCCCACCGTGCCTCTGGACTCGCCCGACACGCTGGCCGCGGAGATTCTCGCCCTGCCGCCCGAGCAGATCCTGGTCCGCCGCGGCACCCAGCGGGTGGTCTATGCCGCCGCGGATCAGATTCCCAAGGTGCTTCGGGAGATCGGTCGACTTCGAGAGATCAGTTTTCGAGCCGCCGGCGAAGGAACCGGACGATCCTCCGACCTCGATCGATTCGACGAGTGGTACTACCACCTCGTTCACTGGAACGAGGAGACCAACGAAGTGGTGGGTGCCTACCGGCTGGGCCAGACCGACCGGATCCTCGAGGAGAAGGGAATCAGTGGTCTCTACACCCGAACCCTCTTCCGCTACGACAGTGCACTGATCCATGAACTCGGACCCTCGATCGAAATGGGACGGTCCTTCGTCCGTCCCGAATACCAGCGGCAGTCCGAGCCCCTGATCCTGCTGTGGCGCGGCATCGGGCGCTTTGCCGGTCGAAGCCCCCGGTATCGCCATCTCTTCGGTCCGGTCTCGATCAGCGCCGACTACCACGCGACCTCGACCCGACTGCTCCTGTCGTTCCTCCGGGCGACCCAGCGGGTCTCCGGTCTCTCCCGACTCGTGCGACCGAAGAAGCCGGTGCGGGGCATGAAGCCACGTGACTGGGACCCGGCCGCCTTCGACGCGATCCGCAGTCTCGATGACGTCGACGAACTGGTGCAGGAGATCGAGCGGGGTGAACGTTCGGTTCCGGTCCTGGTCCGGCAATACCTGAAACTCGGTGGCGTCTTCCTCGGCTTCAATGTGGATCAGGAGTTCAGTGACGTGGTCGATGGGCTGGTACTGGTCGATCTGCTTCGCATGAACCGACGATTGCTGCGGTTCTACTTCGGCGAGGAGTTGTCGGCCAGTTTCGTCGCTCATCACCCCGAAGCGGACGCTCGTCTGCAGCAGGAACTGGCGGCGCAGCGAGCCGTCGCCGTCGATTGACCGATCTCCCGGCGACACCTCCGCGTAGCCTGCGGGCCATGTATCGCGCTTCCCGTCTTCGCACGCCGACCATCACGTTGGCGACCACGTTGCTGGCATCGGTCACCGTGGTGGGATCGGTGCCATCGGACGATCGGCTGCCCCCTCGGGGCCCGGACGAATCGTTGACGGTCGAAGGGGTCGAGGATCCGAGCCTCCGGCCCTGGTTCAAGCGACTGCACACCGAGGCATCGGAAGCCGGCACGACCATCCGCATCAGCGGGATTCTCGAGCAGTCCCACCGAGTCTCTGCGCCTCCCGGAGTCCAGCCCCGCTGGATCGAGGAATGGTTCGTCCGGCGGGATGAGGGGGACACCGTGGCCCTCGCGATTCCGGTCATGCCCGACGGGCTCATCGAGTCGGCGACCCCTCGAGACGGGATGCGGATCGCGTGCGAGGGCCTTGAAGTCGGACGGTTGGCGGTCACGGGACGGGACGGCATCGCTCGGGAATGGCCGCTTTTCGTGGCCCGACGCGCGAGTCTGGTGGCGGATGGGAGTGGTGGCATGGGGGGGGTCGCGGGGATCGTCGCCGCGACGCTGATGGCGGGGGCGGGCTGGCTCTTCCTGCGTCGTCGAGCCGCGACCCGGGCGACCATGAACGACGGCCTCCTCCGGTCTCGAACCCGAGCGGAGGCCGCCGGGCAGCACGGTGATCTCGAGCCGGACCTTCCTCGAGATCCCGCGGACGCGATGGCGGTTCTGGCGAAACGGACCGAAGAAGAATGCTCCGACGGCAGAAGTCCGTCCCAGCGGAGTCAGTCATGACCGATGTCTCACGATTGGAGTTGGATCTTTCCCCGGCGGGGCATCGCTCGGTGATGCTGGTCGGGCGTGGCTTGTTGGCCCAGGCCGGTGATCTCGTCGCGGAAGAGGCCGGGCGGAAGCCCGGTGAACGGGTTCATCTGGTGGTCGATCGCGGCCCCGGTGACGTCGTCGCCACCCATCACGCGGCGGTGGTCGAAGCCGCGCTCCGAGGTGGTGGCCCGGTCTCGATCGGAATGGTGACCGCCACCGAGTCGAACAAATCACTGGGCACGGTCGAGCAGGGGTGGACCGATCTGGCCGACGCCGGAGTCGATCGCCGGGGGATCGTGGTGGGAATCGGAGGGGGAATCGTCTGCGATCTTGCCGGATTCGTCGCCGCCGGCTGGATGCGGGGAATCGGACTGGTCCTAGTCCCGACGACCCTGTTGTCGATGGTCGATGCCGGCCTTGGGGGCAAGACCGGAGTGAATCGACCGCTTCCAGGAGGTGGACTCGGCAAGAATCTCGTCGGAGCCTTCTGGCCGGCCCGGCTGGTGCTCTGCGACACCGAGACCCTTGAGACCCTGGGCGAGCGGGAGTATCGCGCCGGCCTGGCGGAGTGCGTCAAGCACGGGATCATCGAGGGAGAGGAGACCCTGGCCGCGTTGGAGGCCGACCTGCCGGGCGTTCTGGGCCGGGATCCCGAGGCCCTTCCTCGATTCGTGGCTCGAAGCGCCTCGGTCAAGGCCGCGGTGGTCGAGCGCGACTTCCGAGAGGGTGGCGAGCGGGCATTGCTCAATCTTGGCCACACCTACGCGCACGCGATTGAAAGTCGAACGGAGTTCGGGCTGCTCCACGGTGAAGCGGTGTCGATCGGGCTGGTGGCCGCCACCACCGCGGCGGCCTCCCTGGGACTGGCCGACCCGGGATTGGCGGCCCGAATTCGACGCATGCTGGCCGGTTGCGGCCTCCCGACGAGGTTGCCAGATCCGATTCCCGACTCAAAATCGCTGCTGGAGGCCCTGAGAGGGGCGATGCAGCTTGATAAGAAGTCTTCCGGCGGCCGTCTTCGCCTCGTGCTTCCAGTGACCCCGGGTGACTGCCGAGTGGTCGCGGATCCGGATGAGTCGGCGGTCATGGACGGGTGGCGGGCGGTCCTCGGCGAGCCGGGTTGAGTCGTTGGATTCGGAGGAATCTTGAAACGTGGAGCGATCGACGGGAAACCGCCGATTCATCAGAATCGGGTGGGTGTCGGTCTTCGGGCCGTGGCACCGATCCGCGGTCTCAGGCTTCCACGACTTCATCCTCCTCTTCCAACGAAATCGCGCTCTCCGACATGCGGATCATCTCGATCGTCAACCAGAAGGGCGGATGCGGAAAGACCACCACCTCGGTCAATCTCGCCGCCGTCCTCGCCGCTCGCGGCCGTCGAGTGATGCTCGTCGACCTCGATCCCCAGTCCCACTGTGCCGCCGCCCTCGGCGTCCCTGAATCGGAGATCGAATACAGCACCATCGATCTGTTGCTCGATCCACCGATCGAAGCGATGTCACCGGCTCGGATCGCGGCACGCACCTGGGAGGTGGCCTTCGGGCTTCGACTGTTGCCCAGCACCGTCCGCCTCGCTCGAGCCGAGGCTCCGGGTGGCGGCCTGCTCGAGGCGGGGGACCGGGATCGACGCCTGCGTCGAGGTCTTGATGCCTTCGCCGACGCCCTCGACTACTGCATCGTCGATTGCCCGCCAACCATCGGGATGCTCACGTTCAACGCGCTGCGGGCGGCGGACGAGGTCGTGGTTCCGGTCGAGACCGGTTTCCTGGCCGCTCGTGGCGCACAGCGACAGTTCACGACCTTGCAGGCGATGGCCGGCCGTATCGGCAGACCCATGCGAGTCCGGATGGTTCCCAATCTCCTGCGACCCGAGCGGTCGCTGGATCGGGAACTGCTCGCTGGCCTTCGGACTCAGTTCGGATCGGGGGTGGCCCCGGACTCGATTCGAGATCACGTCGAGATTCGGGAAGCGACCGCGTTCGGTCGTTCGGTGGTGGAGCACGCACCGGACTCTGAAGCGGCCGAGGACTATCGTCGACTCGCCACCTGGATCGAGACCCGGCCGGCGACGGTGGTCGAGCCGCCGCCGCTGGATCAGGTCGCGCCGGTGGAGGACACGCCCAGTCCGGACTCACCCGCCCCGCACCCCCTCGATGCGTCGATGCCGGCGAAGACGCCGGCGACGTCGATGACCGGAGGCGTCCGTTCGGTGGAAGTCTCCGGCCGAGCCGCGGAACTGGTTCGTCGGATGGCCCCCGGTGGCGGCATGCCCAGGAAATCGGTCCCCGGGGCGGAATCCGGAGTTCGAAACGGCCGGGTGAGGATCGTCGCTCCCGTCGGTCTCGGGCGAACGGTTCGAATCGTCGGTGATCTGAATCACTGGCAGCCGGAAGGGATGCCGTTGTCACCGCTCCCCGGGCTGGCTCGAGACCTGATCGGGATCGACCTTCCGACCGCGGGGCCGCTCCGTTACCGACTGGTCGTCGATGGACGTCCGATGCTCGATCCCAAGAACGCACACGTGGTGGAGGGACCGGACGGTCGACCCGCCAATGTTCTGACCCCGTCGGTCCCGGACGGCACGGACGTTCGTCCGGTTGCCGGCACGCCGTCGAGGTCCTGAAGACACCTCTTCAGGACCATTGCCTTCACCCGTTCGCCCCGGACTCCGGAGAGTGCAGCATGGAGACCGCCCGAGACCCCTTCGATGAACTGACCGCCCTCTACCTGGGGAATCCGGGGGATGGTGAGGAGATCCCTCCCGGGGTGAGCGAGCCCCCGTCGGAGCATCCGATGTCCAAGAACGAGCCCGATGGTCCGCAGGTGACCATCGCCTTGTGTGGCCACCTTCCCGTCATGGCCGGACTGTGGGTCACCCAGTACGCCGATGGAGTCGCCGCGACCGACGGGCCGACTGGCCTCGTCCGGCTCGAGGGCGGTCGCTGTCTCCTGGAGGTTCTTCGCCCCGATGCCCACGTGACGAGGGTGATGGGCGACCTCGGGCCCTTCGACCTTTCCGAAGTCACCAGCCAGTTGGCGATCAGTTCGATTCGTCGTTGGATCATCTGCGTCGACGACCGAGACGCGGCTTCGGCGGTGCGAGCCGGCGCGGACGAAGTGGTGGTCCTCACCTCGGCCGAGAAGACCGCGGTGATCGAGGCCTATCGACTCGCCAAGGTCACGGCGGCCCGAGCCGTCGACCCCGAGCATCTCGAGATCGGAATGGTGCTGGTCGGTACCGAAGAAGCGCAGGCCGCCCGGGTCTCCGAACTTCTGGACCAGGTGGCGGCACGGCACCTCGATTGTCGTCTGCCGGTGCGTGCGACGGTTCGTCGGATCGACGTGGTGGAGGATTCCCTCCGCACCGGCTTCGATGAATCAGCCCGGGGAAGCGTGGACGAGGTGGTGGAGGCGATCGTGGATTCGCTTCGGATCGCGAAGACGGAGCTGGCCGAGCCCAAGCCTTCGGCGAGCATCGATTCGGAGGAAGGCGTGGACGACGGTCTCGCCCCCTGGCTTCGAATCGCCGGGGCGGAACCGGAGGACTCCGAATGTTCGCCGTTGACCTTCCCCGATTCCGAATTCGAATCTCACGGGGATTGGACGCCTCCGCCAGCCGAGCCTTCGAAGCCCGAAGAAGGAATTCGTCTTCGTCCGACACCCGCCGGTCGTCGTGGGGAGGCCGCGTTCTTCGGTGTCCCGGTGGAGCCCGAGGTGAAAGTCGAGGATCCTGCTCCGGAGACCGTCGAGGCGGGGACTCCGCGCTCGACCCCGAGTGCCGATTCGGTGACCGCTTCGCCGGCGACGTTGCTCTCGGCTCTGCCGTTCCTTCGTCCGCTCGATTGGACGATCCCGGCCGCCGGGGGCGTCGAATGCGGATGCGACGATTCCGGGAACCTTCATCTGGTGAGTGGCGACGGAGATGCGGCGAGTCTCCACGTGGCCGCGCAGTGGGTTCGGGCCCAGCGGAACCAGTTCTCGCGGGCGACGGGGGTGGAACCCGGTCGGCTCGACCAGCCGGTGATGCACGTGTTGACCACCGACGCCCCGCGGGTCGCGGATCTGCATCGAACCGGCATTCACCTTCACCTCTTGATTCCGGGTGTGAACGGCCCGTCGACCCTGCCGCTCAACGACGAGCGGAACCGGACGATGCCCGACTGAGTTCGAGGTCGACCACGGACATGCTTCGGTTCATCCGGCGGGAAACAGGAGCTGGATCTGGAAGCGGATCGTCCAGTCCCCGATCTGATCGGGCTTCTGAACGTTGTCGTAGGCCTGCAGCTGCAGGTTCACCGGCGTCGATCGGGGCCGACAGCTCGACGGATGCGGGGGTCTCGACGGACGACTGATCCTCCTGCGTGGCGAGGATGCCGGCGGGGAAATCGAATTCGATGCCTCCCTCATCGGACGTGCCATGCGCGTCGGGGCCTTGAATCAGGACGAGTTGGCCGAGCACGGCGAGGCCGAGTAGGAAACGATGCATCAGGAGGCTCCGGGGAGGGGTGGCCTCTCAGGCTGATGACAAGGTGTCAGGGAGGGCACCGTTTGAAGCCAGCGTTTCCAGTTTTCGCGCTGAAAACCGCTGATGTCCTCGTCCGACCAGCCTCGCTCAGCCAGTCCGCGGGCAATCATCGGAAGTCCGGTCAGGCGTTGAAGCCCCCGGGGAAGCTCGGAGGCGGGAAACCCTCCGTCGGCATCGGAACCCAGTCCCACCCGATGTCGTCCGACGATGCCGGCCGCATGTTCGACGTGGTCGAGGCAGTCTTCGATCGTCGCCTCGCCGTCGGAACGAAGGAACCGACCGTACAGATTGAGTCCGACGATTCCGTCCCGGGCCGCGATCGCCGCGTACTGAGAGTCTTCGAGGTGTCGCGGATTCGATCCCACCAGCGCGCCGGCGTTCGAGTGTGAGGCGCAGATCGGGCCCGTGGTGGATGCGAGCAATTCATCGAAGGACGCCCGGGAGAGGTGGGAGCAATCATGGGCGACGCCCAGATCCTCAAACGCTGCGACCAGGGCGCGACCATCGGCGGTCAGGCCGCCCGGGGCGGCGTTACCGCCGGCGAACCGGGAGCCACGGCCCCAGGAAAGACCGACCATTCGGACGCCCTGTTCCACCCACCAGGCCGCTTCGGACGCGTCTTTGATCGGATCGGCGCATTCCATGAGCAGGATGATCGAAGGGCGACGGCCGGCTTCAAGGTCTTCGAATCGACGAGCCAGATTGATTCGGCCGCGGCGCTCCTGCTCCCGGTACCACTTCAACTGGGCTCTGCCGGCGAGGCCGGCGGCGGTCACATCCCCGGCGGGGTAACTGGCAGGATCAGCGGTATCGCCGTTCATCTCGGTGAAGATCGTCCCGAAGGCCATGGTGATTCCGGCCTCCGCCAGATCCGGCCAGGAGACGGCTGAATCCGGCGGGGCGGGCTGGTCGAGGTCGCGTTGGGCGAGCCCGACCCAGGCGAGGTCGAGATGACCGTCAAACCAGTCGGTTCGGAGGGCCGCGTCATCATTCCCGGTGGTGTTCATGGGTCGCAGGCTAGCAGCCGGCCCGGGAAATCACGCTTCGGGGTCTCTGGACCCGGAAATCGCCGGGATCTTTGCCTCGAGTCGAACCCATCGATAACCTATGCGGATGGTTACTTCACCCGGAACGACGCCTTCCGTCGTCGACCCTTCGGGCCCTTCTCCGGATTGGGCCGCGGCTGGTCGTTCGGTGACCGATGCCGCGAAGGCTTCGGGTTCGATTCGCGGGACGTCCGCCATCATCGCGGTCATGGCGATGGCGTTGCTCATGGTGGCCTGGGTGCTTGAGCCGTCCGAGGACGGTCTTGGAACGCACCGACAACTTGGATTGCCGGTGTGCGGCTTCATCGCCTCGCTCGACATGCCATGTCCGACGTGTGGGATGACGACCGCTTTCAGCCATGCGGCGGACGGCTCGCTCGTCTCGTCCTTCATCGCCCAGCCGCTCGGCATGCTTCTCGCCCTCGGTTGTGCCATCCTGGTCCTCGTGGGCGGATACACCGCCGTGACCGGCTCGATGCTGGCACCGTTCCTCGCGGATCGGGTCGGCCCGCGAATCGGTTGGGTCCTGGTGGGACTCCTGATCGCCGCCTGGATCTGGAAGATCGTGGACCACCGCGAACTTCTCTGAACTTCGAACCTCCGGCGCACGACGCCGCCTTTCACGGACTCCCCCTCATGTCCAGAACCCCTTCCCGCCATGCTCGAAACGGAATCGCCTTCCTGCTCGCGATGACGCTCTTCGGACTGCTCGCCGGTTGCGAGTTCTTCGGAGTCGCGAGCGTCATCGGGCAGAACATCGAGCGAGAAAAGAAGATCGAGGTGCTCGCCGAATACGACGGCCTTCGAGACAGCACGGTCGCGGTGGTGGTGCTCACCGACATGATGGTCATGTACGAACACCCCGGGGTGGTGGCGAACATCTGCGTCAACCTCAGCGACCGCATCGCCCGGAACGTCCAGGGGGTGCAGGTCCTCGATCCTCGCTTCGTTCTGGACTGGCAGCATCAGACGCCCGGTTGGCAATCCATGGCCTACGGCCTGATCTGCGAGGAACTCGGGGTCGAACGCGTGATCTGGCTCGATCTCTTCGAATTTCGTCTGCACCCCCCGGGAAACCGGTGGCAATGGGACGGCGCCGCGAGCGCGAACATCGGCATCGTCGAGATCGATGGTTTCGATCCCGATTCATTCGGTGAGGCCTTCGACGTCAGTTCCACCTTCCCCGACGTTCCCGAACTCGGACGCGAAAGCGCCACCGCCAGCCAGATTCAGACCGGACTCCTCGCCACGTTCGTCCAGAAGGCCGGCTGGCTCTTCTACGACCACATTGAAGACAAGTACCCCGATGCCTGATTCAAGATCGATTGGATTCCGCCGTTCCCTGTTCGCCCGCGTCGCCGCTGCGGCGACCGGTCTCACCGTGTTCGTCGCCTCGGGACTCCCCGGGTGCAACGTCATCGTGCCGGTCGCCTACGTGCTCGAAGGACCGGGAAAGATCCCGGCTGAATTCGAGTTGCGGGAGACCAGCACCGCGGTGATCGTCGACGATCGGGACAACAATTTTCCGCGGACCTCGCTGCGGGCCATCGTGGGCGTCCAGATCACCGACCAGCTGATCGCCAACGAGGTCCTGCCCGGTTCGATGTTGGTGGATGCGCGGGACATGATCGGACTCACGCGGGCGCTGGAATCCAGTGAGAAGCGGGTGAGCATCGAACGGATCGGCCGGGAGGCCGGGGTTGAGCAGGTGGTCTACGTGCAGCTCGAAGGTTTCGCCCTCACCCTCGACGGCGTCACCCCGAAGCCCACCGCGGTGTGTCGGGTCAAGGTGCTTGATCTTTCCGCCGGAATGCGGGTCTTCCCGGTGGAGGAGCCCTCGGGCAATGAAATCACCGCGGAGATCCGGGAGGTCGACCCTGCGCTCTTCGAGAGCTTCGCCAAGCGTCGTCGGATCGAAGACGATCTGGCAATGCGACTGGGCCTGGTGGTCGCGGAAGTGTTCTACGAGCATGAACGCGTCAACCTCGGCGAGAACCTCGGTATTCGCTGATCCACCGTTCGGCGGGCCGGTCAGAACGGTCGCCACCTGGGACGTTCCGCATGAAGGAGATCATCGACCTGCTTGATCCGGGGCGGCCGGGCGTCGACGGCGCCCTGCTGCAGTCGCTGGCGGCGCGGTCGGTGCCCCGGGACGCCGTCGTCCTCGGTGACCACGCGGCCGAGGCCCGGGTTCGGACATCGGGCATCAGGGTGATCGGGCGGGTCAGCGTCCCGGCGGGGACGCCGACCTCGCTGCTGGAATGCTGGGCGGCGGGGCGTCGCCTGCGACGAGGAATGAACGAGTTGGGCGTCGGTGCGGAGTGCGGGCTCGCGACCTGGTCGGAGTCCATGCTCGCCACGGCGCTGCACGCAGGGATTTCCGCGGATCGGATCGAAGCCGCGGTGGTCGCGGCGTCGGGTGAGATTCCGTGCGTGCCGACCATGATGCGGCTGTTCGGGGCCACGCCGAGAGACGCGGTGCAGGTTCGGCCGGTCGGGTCGGCGCTGGGGCCCATCCTCTCGCGGAGAGGCTGGCGGATGGGATCGGTCCTCGATCCTCGATCGCTTCCGGTCGGCTTCGGGATCGAGGCGGCTTCCCGTCCCCGCGATCCGGAACCGACGCTGGTGATCGGGGTGGTGACCAGTCCCCCCGAGGTCGCGGACTTTCGGGAGGTGATGACCGCAGCAGCCACCGCGTCCGCCGCCGGGTATCGGCTGCGACTGGTGGTTTCGCCGCTCGCCCATGGAATCATCGAAGAGTCGGGATGGCTCGCAGAGGCGGCGGTGGTGTTCCGAGGCCCGGGGATGTCCATGCGGATCGAAGGCGACTCCAGGGGTTTGCGCGGGGTGGCCTGCACCACCACATCGATTTCGGCCGCCAGCCGGCCGGGCTCGTCGATCCGCCCATCGATCCGCATGGACATCCCCGGGCCTCG
>NYWY01000059.1 GCA_002685335.1 Planctomycetaceae bacterium | reverse complement strand
TGGATCGACGTCACCTGGACTGGTAGCCAAGCCATCATTCATGGTTATGCGTGGGAGTCCGACACGAACACCGCGATCAACGCCGGCCAGACCACCAGCGGCGCGGCGGCGGTTCCCGGTGCCCCGACCGCGGTCGGGCTGATCGGCCTCGCCGCCGGTGCGGCAGGGATCCGTCGCAGGCGATCGGCCTGAGTCACTCGCACTGATTCGAAACCCCACCGCCCCCGTGTCGCCGAGCGACGCGGGGGCGTTCGCATCCAGACCCATGCCTGATTCCGGAACCATCGCGAGACTGCTTCACGACGATTCCGCCCTGACGGAAGACCTTTGAGCATCCCTCCGGCGGCTGAACCGTTCCCCGGTCGCTACGCTGCAACTCAGATCGCCTCAGGAATCGTCACCATGGCCACGAACATGCCAGCCACCGAGATCGAAGCGTTCCTGCGCGAACGCGTCGCCAAGGAACGCGCCATCGGCGTTGCGGACGTGGACCCGACGATTCCGTTGGATCAACTGGCGCTCGACTCGATGGCGTTGCTGGGGATCGTCGGCGACCTCGCCGAACGGCTCGAGACGGAGATCGACACCACGCTCCTCTTCGAGCATCCGACCATCGAGCGACTCGCCCGGCACCTCGGCGAGGATTCGCGGAGCCCCTGATCGGTCAGCCGCCGGTAGCCCGATTCTCCCGTCTCCGAGCCAGATCGAGCCGAAACCGCGGGCGTGATCGCACCGGCTCGACGCCGAAACGTCGAGCGAGCGTCCGCGTGTCCGGCTGCCCGCTCCCTGCGGTGAACGTGGCTCGCTCGGCCCCGGCCTCGGCCGCGTTCTCATAGAAACGCGTCTTCAACGTCATGAAAAACGGATCGAGTCGGTGGGCCGGATCAACGGCCTCGGCGTCGATGTGCAGCACGGTCGGGGACGCGAGGTGGCCGCAGGCGAAACCGACCACCGCATCATCGGCCACCGCCACGAGCTGGAGTCGCCGGAGCGGGTCGGCGGCGGAGGACGCATTGAATCGGCTCCGCATCCGCTCGATGGACCGGCCCACATTTCCACCGATCCACAAGGACCAGGCGGTGGCGACCGCGTCGATGTGCCGGGCATCGACCTCGATGATCTCAGGGCGAATCCGGCTCGCGACCAGTCCTTTCATTCGATCCCGCAAGGCACGCGTGGGACCCAGAAGGGCCGCCAACTCGATGTTGAAGTCATCGACGGTCTCATGAATGCTGAAGCCAGCCTCTTCGAGTCCGGGGGCGTGGCAGCTGGAGGCCTGGCTCCCTGGCTCGGTCTCCAGAAAATCGCCGCCCCATGCCTCCGCCTCCGAGACCGCCACGCCGATCAGCGACCGGCCCCAGCGAGCACCGGCCTCGTCCGATACCGCGGCGAGCTCCAAACTGATACCGGTACGACCACGCGACGCGAGCATCGCGGCGGCTTCGACCCTCCCCTCGGATACGGCCATCCATGCCTGGTCGAGCACGTGTCGATCGAACCACTTCGGGGAAAGCGATGCGAGGCGTGGACGGTCGCCCTCCGCGGCGAGGACAATTCCCGTTGGAGGTGGTTCGCTCATGCTCGGATGATATTCTCAAGACCATGGAAACGCTTCGACATCGGCCCGCCGTGCTCCTCGTCGTCCGTCTCGAAGAGAATCCTCGAGCGGTGTTCCCCCCAGAACTCGAACGTCGGAGCGATGCCGTCTCGGCGGGGGGGCGCCCGCTCGCCCGGGCCGCCCACCCAGGCGTGGTCGGACTCGCGGCGACGCTGGCCACCGGCGTCTGGCCGGAACGACACGGCCAGTTCCGATCCACGCATCCGCATGCGGATCGTTTGTCCATGGTGCGGACCACCCTCGAACCGACCCACCTGCCGGTGCTCTGGCACGACGTGGTTTCGGCGGGCGGACGAGCCGCGGTGGTCGGCTGGCCGCACGCGACCCTTCCTCCGCCGGCGACCTCGTCCGACGATCTCGTCTGGATCGACGACCACGCCACCGCGCCGCGCCGGGAAGGCCAGGAGGGATCGCTGCCGATCCGGACCGGCACCGTGTTTCCGAAGCGCCGGCGTGCGGCGATCCTCGCGCGCCGCCGGGCCTTCGACGGCGACCTGGTTCCGGACCTCCTGCAGTCCGTCGCGGACGAGGGCCCGGACCTGCTCGTGGGATGGCTGGACGGCGCTGACCAGGCCCGGGCCGACGACATGATGAACACGATCACGGATCGCCTGCGTGCTCGCCGCCGAGCGGGCGTGGTGGTCCTCGAAATGCGCCATGCTCGTCCCGCCGCGTCGATCCTCTCCGGCCCGAGGTTCGAGGCCGCGCCGCTGCTGCGAATGAGATCTCACGATGGCGCGGGCGAGGTTCCCTGGACCGGCCGACCCCGGATCGATGCGATCGCTTCGGTGGTTCGCACCGTGCTCGACGTGGCCCCGGTGCCGCCGCCGCACGACGCCGAACCGACACCGGGCCTCGTCGCCGACGAACGGCGGAGAACCGAGCGTTCACGCCGGATGGCCGGTCTCGCCGAGGAATTCGTCATGGACCAGCAGCGAGAGATCGGACTGTCGCTGTATGCGCGGGGCTTGCGGCAGGAGGCGCGTTCGTGGATCCGGGCCGCCTGCGAGGATCGCCATGGCCGCGTCGATTCGCGCCTGGCGGTGCTGCTGCTGATGCTCGCGGCGTCGGGAGCGGAACGAACGCGACTGCTCGAATCGCTCCGACCGAGGTTGCCCCACCGGGTCACGGAGGCGTGGGATAAATGGGCGGCAGAAGCATCGCCGGTCGCGGCTGGGGATCTTTCAGAGTTGGGACCGTTCATCGCCGGAACGTTCGACTTGCTCGCTCAACGCGCCCGTGCGGGCGACCGCAGGAAGATCGCCGGTGAGCCGCGGGATTGAGTCGAATCGCCTGGCGTCATTCGCGGGACTCCTCCTCCTGAAACACCCTCCCCTCCATCACGACTCACCAGTCCGCCTCGACCTCGCGTCGGGGCGGGCTTTCGTTCGACGATCGTTGATTCCATCTCGCAACGCGTCAGAACGTTTTTCGTGTGCGAAAGCGACACTTGCCACACTCGGCCCGCATGCTCGCCCTTGCACTCCAGAAGCACCATCACGCAGCAATCGGCGATGCCGCGATCATGGTGAAACATGGATGCGGTCCTCCACGGGCAACGCCTCAGTGCGGCCACTCGGGGGTCGGTCACTCGGTGATCAGCTCCACAAGCAGTTGGCCGGAGCCGCTGCTTCCGTCTCGCCAGCCGCCGACCCTGATGATGTAGCTCGTGCCGAAGCCGACCTCCACCGTCAGTTCTGATGAATAGCCATTGCAACCCTGGACGTCGTCGTTGCAACCGACGAGCACGAGATCGGCACAATCGTCGCCGGCATAGACCAGTAGTTCACTGTCGTAATCCACTGAATTGCAGGTCGAGAGGTGGAGCAGGCCGTCGGCGATGGGCTGGTAGGTGAACCAGATGTCGTTGCCGACCTCGCCGCCATCATTTCCGGTCTTGCATTCGAGATGTCCCGGGCCCCCGGTGGTCGCCGAAAGCGTGGAGTAGAGATGGACTCCATCCTCGATCGGCAAGGCCCCCTTGCAATCATCCGATCCCAGCAGACATCCGACGTCGTCGCAGGTGGAGAAGGGGGAATAGATCCCGGAGATCGCGACACAGTTCCAGGCGAAGACGTGATCGACGCAACTGCCATCCGGAAGGCAGCATGCTCCGCCCTCCGGGCAGGTGGCGTTCTCGCACCCCGTACCTTCGCCAAGATAGACCCCGTTCAGTTGGAGACAGGTTTCCTCGTTCATCATGTCGACGCAGGTGCCGTTGCCGAAGCAGCAGGCCCCGACCGGAGTGCAGTCGTACCCCCAGGCAACGAGCAGTTCCGCGAGGTCACTGCCGTTGACGCAACAATCTCCATTGATGTCCCCGTGGGGACGGAAGGTGCCGTCACCGCAGATCCCCCACCCACCAAGCAACATGGCCAGGTCACCCCCATTGATTCCGGGGGCACCATCCAATTCCCACGGACAGGGGCCGACGCCGAAGTCGCATGGGTCGAAATCGGTGTCACCGGGGACGGTTGCAGTGGCATTGAACGTGGTTGCATCACCCGGCTTGAAGAGATCGAACTGGATCGATCCCTCGATCGGTGGAGAGTTGGTCTCCAGCGTGTAGGTGAACGTCGTTCCCCATCGGATCGAGTTGGCATCCGGATTGACCTCATGGGATTCGGTCGACCACTCGACCTGGGAATCACCTTGAACGAACGACCAGGGAGCACGATCGACACCTGATCCATGAAGTTCAACATCATGAAAATCAGTGGCCGACACGATCGAACCAGCCTGGATCCCCATGCGAAGGCCCGAGATCTCACGATCGCAGGAGACATTCTGAACCGCCCATGCGTAGCGATACCAGCCGTCCCTGACTTCGGTGACCCTCGAGCCGACGATGATCATTCCATCGCCGGGAACATCGATCCTGCTGGCCCGGACCTCCGGGTCGATGCTCGCCCAGGCCTCGACGGCGCTGAAGCCGATCTGGGTCTCCCCCATCAATTCCATGTCGTAGTAATCCGTCGATTGCCCGGGGACGAACTCGCACGCCCGCCAGGAGACGTTGTTGCCGTCGTTGCCGAAGGGAGCTTCGGCGGGAGTCACGTACTGGGCCTCCACCAGGTACATGCTTTCGGGGTTCAGCTCGGGTACGACGTCCGCGATCGGAACACGCAGTCGCCGTTCGAGGACGCCGCCCGTCTGTCCCCAGCCGGTCGGAGGGAAGGGGAAGACGCCGGTACGGGGGTTCACTTCTCGACGCGGACCGAGACGTGCCTGGGAGCCGTTGATCCCGGCGGAGTAGGGATCGGCGCATCCCACGCCGAGATGCTGGAAGTCATCGGGTATGCAGGTGCATCCGCAACCGGGATTCTGCAGGGCGCCATATCCGTGCTTCACCCAGGCAGATCCGATCTGCTCGAGACGGTGATCCTTTATCCGGTAGAGAGACTGGGAGATGACCGGATGATCCGAGGTGTCACCAATCCAGTTCAAGACCTCATCACCGATGTTGCAGGCGTTCGTGCCGATGGTGAAGGCGATCTCTCCGCCCTCGTTGCCCCAGTTGAAGGAATCGAAGATCTCACTGACCACGACATCCGGCCCTGAGCCGGGGCAGTCCGTCTCCCCTCCCCCCATGGCAAGCAGGGAGAGGAACAACGCCAAGCAGACGCCCACGAGTCCATATCTGATCGACATCCGAGCCCTCCATGCCTCGCCCATGAACGGAAGAACAACTAAATCAGGATACTGCTGATCATTGAGAATAAAAGACTTGAATCCCAGAGACGGCAAAACCGATCTCTCCGATTGATCCGACCATCTTCATATGGAGGAATGCTCGAATCAGCCTCGGACGTTTCGGAGACTCAATGGGAGTCCGCCCCCAGACGTCGGCCATTGGACCCGGCTCGACCCGGCGACGCTTTAGAACGTTTGTCGTGTGCAAAATCGACACTTGCCACTCTCGATCCGCATCCTCGTAAAAGAGAGGCGACTTCTTCGAAGCGATGTACATTTCCCAAGCTGAATGTCGACGGTTCGAGCCCGTTCACCCGCTTTTCGACAACCTTCGCTGAGGACCAGACTTCCGGTCCTACCCGACGATG
>NYWY01000058.1 GCA_002685335.1 Planctomycetaceae bacterium | reverse complement strand
CCATCACGGTCGAGATGACGCTGTCCGGCCAGGCTTCGTCGCCGCTGGACACGACGTATGACGTCTGGCAGACCTATCTCCCGGATGGTGCTCGGGGTGGCATCCCCGACTCGGATCCCGGGCGACCGATTGAAATCTTTCCCGCGGGTTTCCGCTTCGATTTCACGCGAATGACCTGGGAGGAGGGCACCACGTTCTCCGTGACGGGACCATTCGGCACGAACAATCGCACGGTTTTCACCGCTGGCTTCAACAGCAAGGGCAAGCTCGTCGACGTGTCGAGCAACGTGAACGATCAAGTCGACGTTTCGTCCCTCGCGATCGCGACTTTTCCTGGTGTCGAAGTCGGTGAGACCCCCCCTGAAGGAGCGGTCGCGACCTTCGATATCGACCTCTCCGATGAACGGACCCGGGCGTGGGTCTCGGAGAGTCTTGATGAGGGTCGGATCGTCTTCGCGATCAGCTCGCTCATCTTCGCGTCTCAGGGCGATGGAGTCCTGACCCAGTTCTACCTGCGGGAAAATCCGCTGGTCGAGGCGGGGGTCCGTGATTCCGCCAGGCTCACGATGTCCGGAACCGTGGGCGAACCCGGTTGCGACATTGTCGGAGACGTTGATGGCGATTGCCAGGTCACGGGGGCCGACCTCGGAGCACTGCTGGCTGCCTGGGGCTCCGATGATCCCGCCGCTGACTTCAACGATGACGGAACCGTCGGCGGGAGTGACCTCGGGCTTCTTCTATCCAACTGGGGATCCTGAGCGAGCCCTCACAATCGAACTACAGGTCTCAGGCAACCGCCTCGGCCAAAAATTTCCCTCGCGGAGGAACCCCCCCGCGACGTTCCCTCGGGTTTCAAGCCCGTTTCCCACCGATTTTGGGTTTTCAACCCATTAACCACAGGAGAGTCTCGAAATGAGATGTTTAGTTTCCATTCTGGCCGTCGCAGCAACCACATGCTTCGCTACCGCTGATCTTGTCGACCCCCTGATTCCCGGCTGGAGAGGCGACGCCAACACCGCCTTCGCTCAGTGGGACAGCTTCACCAGCGCCACCGGTGGCCCCAACGCCGCCGAACAGGGTGGTGGTTGGAACCTCTTCAACTTCGGTTCCGGTGCGATCATCGCTTCCTCCGGCAACCTCTACGGTGCCGGTGGCGCGTTGGACATCCACGTGTACCCCGCTGCCGCCCCCCTGTACAACATGCAGGAAGCCGTGGTGAACATTTCCTTCGCCGGCAACCCCATCGACGTCAACAACGTCCGCGCCCTCGTCGGTACCGCCGAGGATGGCACCTTCGTGACCGGCACTCCGGAGTTCCGTGGTGGAGACGGTGGCTTCAGCCCCCAGACCTACGCGTTCACCTTCGATCTCAGCAGCGTCGCGTTCGGCTTCCAGGGCCTGTCGTTCTTCTTTGATTCCGAACTGGCGAACAGCAGCCTTGACGCCATCTCGATCGACGTGCTCGGTCAGGCGGTTCCGGCCCCGGGCGCTCTTGCCCTTCTCGGCCTCGCTGGCTTCGCACGAGGCCGTCGTCGCGACTGATCGCGAGGACAGCTTCTAAAATCTGGAGTAGAGAAAGAGCAGCCCCCGTGTCCACCTCGGACACGGGGGCTCTCACATTCATGCGGTCGATGGATTCAGGAACTTCCCTGACGCATTCGTTCCAGACTTTCGGGGAATGGAAAACTCGCGAAGACGCTGGTGGGGGCCACTTCCCAGGCGGTCGGGGGTGGATACAGATCCCCTTCGAAACCGGCCTGATACATCGCATCCAGAACCGATTCGAGGCTGGGCTCACCTTCGGGAGTCTTGCTCGAGGCGAGCTTGTTGGACCGTGCCCCGAGGAAGGAGATGGTCGCGACTGGAAGCCGTTCCCGTCGACCTTCAAGCATCTTGGCGATCGTTCCGAAACCTCGATAGAGGTCTTCGAGCGTGAAGTGATCCCTGCCGGCGGGTCGCAACAGGGCGAGGATGAGAAGCCGGTCGAGGTCGAACTTCAGGACGTAGGGCTCTCGGTCCTCTCTCGCGTGCACCGAGACGGATTCTCGGAACATGCGGGCGTAGCTGGTGGCGCTGGCGAGTGTCCACTGGCTCGTCGGGATCAACTTGAGGAGCTCACCGAGAACCCCGCGTTCGTTGTCGACGTCGTTGACCCCACAGATGACGGTGCGATAACGGCCATCGACCAGATCCTCCAGCAGGTGCTGTCCCCACTGAAGTCGGATCCGGCGGTGTCCTCGCACGGATCGTGGATCACCCGCAGGCAGGAGGATGCAACGGGCCGATTCCTTGCTCGCTTCGACGAGTCTGTCTCCGTCCCCCTTGTAGACGCGGAATGGCTGCGAGTCGCTCACTTCGAGTCCTCTGACTTCGCCGCTTCCAACGCCTTGCGGGCGGCATCGACTTCGGCCTGGGCCGCCGCGAGTTCGGCTTCCGCGGTCGCAAGACGCCGGGTCGCGGCCGCGAGCTTCGCGCCTTCGGCGACCTTCATCGCGGCGTCCTTGGAGACGACCTCGACCGAATCGATCCTCACTTCGATGGTGGGGACGTTCTGCATGCGGTTGATGGTGCTGGTCGGAACCTGAGCGATCCGATCGACGACATCCATCCCGGCGATGACCTTGCCAAAGACCGCGTAGCCGGCGCCGTCTCGAGCCTGATCAAGAAAGCCGTTGTCCTTGAGGTTGATGAAGAACTGAGCGGTCGCGGAATCCGGCTGGTTGCCGAGCCGGGCCATGGCGAGGGTTCCACGCATGTTCTTCAGGCCGTTCTTCCATTCGTTCGTGATGGGGGGACGCATCTCCTGATGCCCACTCTTGTCGTGGAGTCCCGCGGGATAGTTCCCGTGGTGGTCGAAGCCGCCACCCTGGATCATGAATCCCGGCATCACCCGGTGGAACACGGTGTTGGCGTAGAAGCCATCCTTGGCATAGGCCTCGAAGTTCTCGACCGAGATGGGAGCCTTCTCATCGTCGAGTTCCACGACGATGGAGCCCATGGTGGTCTTGATGATCGCGTACTGGGCCGCGATGGCGGGAGAGGCGGCGAGGGCCATGAGGGCGGCGACGGGGAGAGCAAGAAAACGCTGGATGCCGTTCATCGGATGATCCTGGGGAGGAGAACCGGAGTGGAGTGGACTTCGTCGACGGAGACGATTTCCACGAATCCGTACTGTAGGAAGATCCGAAACAGCGACTCGGGGAATCGCTGACAGGAGGCTCCTCATTGGGAAAAATTTCACAATCGGAACGGGAAGTGGTCGGAACGCCGGAATTCCGACTCCTAGCATGATCCCCACGAAGGAAATCAGCCCGGTCGTGGCCCGGATATGGTCATGATGTAGCGCTGACTCCGGCCATCGGACGGCCAAACCAATCAGGTGTGCCCCTCTGGACTCCCACCGCTCAGATGACGACTCAAAACGTTTCCAACCAAGCCACTCGCCCGGACCGGGGTCAACCGCGAACTCGTGGACCCCTGAAGTCTCTGGTGGAGCTGTTTTCGAACGTCAAATTCGGGATTCTCCTGCTCGTTCTCCTGTTCGTCTACATGTCGGTGGGTTCCGCCGGGGTGGTCTATCCGACCCATCCGGCGATCTGGCATGTGGATGCCTGGACCTACGAACAACTCCGCCAGCGACCCATCTTCGAGATGACCGAGTTCGAGTGGTTCCATTGGTGGCCGTTCAATGTCCTGATCGCGCTGCTCTGCGTGAACATGACGGTCACCACGATTCGGAAGATCCCGTTCAATTCCATCAATGCGGGCGTCTGGATGATTCACATCGGAATCATCACGCTTTCGCTGGGAAGCGTCTATTACTTCCTCACCAAGATCGAGGGCGACGCCCCCGTGGCGCGACGGGCGGTGACCGTGGCCCTCGTGGACGACTCCGAGGGCGGGGGAGTCCTGCAATCGAGCCGGTTTCTGGCGATGCCGGGCAACAGCACGACCATCGGATTCGGTGAAGACCGCTACGACCTGCAAGTCCAGAGCATCGATCCCGCCTGGGAGTTGCTGTCGGGTGAGGACGCCGGGCTCCGCGCGTTCAGCGTGAATCTCATGGTCGAGCGGGCCGACGGCCAGCGTTTCATCCGACAGGTGATCGCCGGCTATCCCGACTACACCGAAGACCTGATCTTCAGTGACGATCCCGGACAACCGTTCCAGCGAAACGTCAAGGTCAACGGCGACCGTCTCTTCGATCCGGGTCTGCTCGTGGGTCTGGAATTCGCACCGACCGACCACCTGTACCTTCGAAACGACCTCGCCAAGAGCTGGGCGCTCTACCTTCGCGAGAAGGGAGCCTCGGAATGGGTGGAGCGACCCATCGATGGAGACTTCCTCTACAACGACTACATCGGAGAGCGGGACTGGATCTGGAATTCCGGCACCGGCGAGGGGCAGATCCCCCTCGACCCGATCAACGTCTCGATCCCCGCGGTTTCCGCCGATGATCCGGCACCGGACCTCGATTTCGAGGCGTCGGGTTTTCTCCGCTACGCGGTGATGCGGGATCAGGCCACGCCCGGTGGTCCCGATGCGGCCCTCGATCCCACGGCGTGGGTTCAGATCCGGGCTCCGCGGATGGATCGTTCCAACGACTACGTGCTCCGGGCCTTCGATCCCGCGAGGAACTCGGTCGACGGTGGTCTCATGATGATGCGTTGGATCGGTTCGGAAGCCGAACTCGAAAATCTCATCCGACCATCCACCCTGGACATCTCGATCCCCTCGCTGGGCATCGACATCTCACAACCGGCCACCAGTGAACCCGAAGAGGGCGACCAGTCGTTCATTCGAATCGGTGAAACCGGATACGGCTATCGCGTGGTCTCGCTGCAGGACGACCTCGCCCTCGGTTCGGGAACGGTGTCGGTGGCGATCCTCGAGATCTCGACTCCGACCGGAATCCATCGCCGCTGGGTCTTCGACGATCCGACCCTCACCCGCGACGTGATCGAGGGGATGCCCATGGGGCAGCCGGCGCATGCCGGGAAGGTGCTGGGGGATGATTCGATCCAGATCCAGTACCGACCGGGTTCGGGATCAAGCCTCCTGACGATCGTCGCAGGCCCCGAAGACGGCCGACTTCGCCTGGTCAGTTCGGTGGGCGTCGACGAGCCCGAGATCATGGATCTTTCGGTGGGGATGCCGCTCGCCCTGAGTGGAGGTCTGGAGCTCGAGGTGGAGCGCTTCGAGCCCCGAGCCTTGTTCGTCACCAAGCCATTCATCGTGCCCCTCGAACAGCGGGCCCGTGATGCCAAGGAATTCTTCTCTCGGCTCCGGGTGTCTTCCGCATCAAGTTCCCCGATCTGGCTGAGATATCACATGTATCCGTTCGACGGGCCGGAATGGACGCTGCGACGACACGTCTACGACCCGGGCGTGGTCACACTGGCCGATGGCCGGGAGATCGAACTTCTCTTCGGACGCCGCCGGGTGCCACTTCCCACCGAGGTCTCCCTCGAGGAATTCGTCCTCACCTCCCACATCGGAGAGTTCGACGGGGATACCGCCAACATCCGGGATTACACGAGCATGCTTCGATTCCGGGATCGCACGGGCGAACCCTGGACCGAACCCGTGCCGGTCAGCGTGAACGCGCCGGTCGAGCATGACGGCTACTGGTACTTCCAGGCCCAGTGGGATCCGCCGGACGAGCCTCGATTCCAGGGCGACGTCGCCAGTTCGGGCCTGAATTACACCGTCCTGGGGGTTGGAAATCGCAATGGCGTGTACATACAACTGCTGGGATGCGTGATTGCGGTCATCGGTATGGGGTACGCGTTCTACGTCAAGCCCGTCCTCAAGCAGCGGCGGCGCCGCGCGATCTACGATCGCATGCCCGCTCCCGCTGGAACGGAGACGATCTCGTGATTCGGTGTCTCATCCAATTCGTCACGATCCTTCCCCTGGTCCTCGGTGGGGCGACCGTCGCCGCGCCGCAGGAGGTCGAGGCTCCGCCCAGTTTCCACGAGCAGCTCGATCTCGCGCCGCTGGGAGCGATGGCGGTCCACGTCCAGGGGCGTATCAAGAGTTTCGGCTCCCACGCGAACGCGATGATGGATGCGGTCAGCGGACCGCGTTCGATCGCGGGCCAGTCACCGACCTTCACCTACCTCGACATGCTCTTCCGTCCCGATGCCTACCGCAACGCGGACTGCATCTACATCAAGAACAAACTGGTTCGGAACGTCATCGCGGACGCGCTGGAGACCGAGGATCCGGAACTCGCGGCCCGGATGGAGGGCTTTCGAGATTCGGGCCTCGTATCACCGGAGCTGCTGGAGCGGCCCGAGGTGACGCCGCTGCTCCGTCGGATGGAATCGGACCTGATCCGAACCGCGAAACAGACCGACGCGATCAAGTCGGCCCAGGCGGTGATGTCCCCCAGCTTCCTCCTCGATCGCCTGAGAGTCATTCCTCCCGGCTCCGACGCCGACGACGGACCCTGGCACGGACTCGCGGAGATCATGTTCCTCCCTCAGGACGGATCGACGATGGATCCGGTCCTCGAAGGGCTTCCGGAGCAGGATCCGGTGGCGGGGATCGACGAGAAACTGCAGCGACAGGCCGCCGGCTCGTGGCGGGACCTGGTGAACGCCTGGACCGCGGGGGACGTTTCGGGGGTCAACGGGGCCGCGGTGGCGCTGGCCGGGCGGGTGCGGGAGATGAATCCCGAGGCCTATCCGTCGGCGGACCGCCTGGCCTGGGAGAACTGGTATTTCGAGGCCGATCAGCTGACCCGAGGCTGGCTCCTCTACATGTTCGCGATCGTGCTGCTGCTGCTGGGAACGATCTACCGCTGGCGGTGGGCGATGATGTCCGGCATGGCGGTGTTCATCGGTGCCTTCGGGCTCCAGACCTTCGCGGTCGGACTCCGGTGGTGGATCAGTGGCCGCTGGCCCAATTCCAACATGTTCGAGGCGGTGACGACCGCGAGCTGGTTCGGCGTGCTGTGCGCCCTGATCCTCGAGGCGGCCTACCTGAGGAGAACCGCCTTCCGCGGTCTCGTCCCACTCGGGGCCGCCGCGACCGCGATGGTCGCCCTGATGACCGCTCACTTCCTACCGGTCTATCTCAACCCCAACATCTCCAACATGATGCCGGTGCTTCATGACGTGTGGCTCTACATCCACACCAACGTGATCATCTTCAGTTACGCCCTCATCTTCATGGCTTCGGTCACCGCGACCATGTATCTCGTCTATCGAGTCATCGGAGGGAAGGCGGTCTACGCCCGAGCCGGAGGAGCGGGAGCCCTGGTCCTCGCCGGTCCCGACGGTCACACCCTCGCCGATCTCGATGACGCCTCGACGCCGGCACGTCGACGGGAGCGATTCGGGGAGATTCTCGACGGCACCACCATGTTGCTGATGGAACTGGCGTTCGTCCTGCTCTGGGCCGGCATCGTCATGGGGGCGATCTGGGCCGATCATTCCTGGGGTCGTCCCTGGGGCTGGGATCCCAAGGAAGTCTTCGCCCTCAACACGTTCGTCATCTTCGCGATCCTCGTCCACGTCCGACTGAAGTCCCGGGACAAGGGTCTCTGGACCGTGGTCCTCGCGGTCATCGGGTGCGGGGTCATGCTCTTCAACTGGATCGTGATCAACTTCGTGATCTCCGGACTGCATTCGTACGCATGAGTGATCAAGATCAAACCACGGTGAACGTCTCCGACATCCTCGACCGCATGGAGAAGCGAGTCCTCGCCCAGGTCGCACGAGACCTGGAACTTCTCGGGCCGATCGACGAGATCGAGATCAAGGAGCGGATCAAGAAGCTTCCCACCGGCCTGAGAGGACCGTTCGTCTTCGCGTTCGCCGGGCTGCCTCGCCTCCGCCAGAACTGGATCGAGCAGGATCGAATGGCCCTGGGCGAGGGATTCGCCCAGATGGTCCTCCGTTCCATGGCCTGCTACCTCGGCAGCGAGGATTTCAACGAGCTGGTGGGGATCGGACGGGTCTTCGGCGAGTCCGAGGTGCTTCTGGCCGGAGTTCTCGGCCAGGAAGGCTGACCTCGGGACATCCGCGGCACGTCCCGGCCTCGTCCTCTGAACCAGCACCGAACTCCTTCCCGGGTCCGCCCAGGACGCCGCTCGGGAATCCCCCCCGGGGAATCCGCCCGGAGAATCGGGGGCCGAGGGCTTTTTTTCAATTCGCTGTGAGATCGACGTCTGCCTCCCGGAAGGGGGTATGCGAGGGCCACCCGGACCGGTCCTCCAAACCCCACCAAGAGGAGTCAGTCATGTCTTTCAAGATCAGCAATCGAGGCCCCGCCAAGGGTCGTTTCATTCCCGGGCTCGCCTTCGCGTTCTCCGGAATGCTCGCCGTCTCAGGATCCGCCTTCGCCCAGAGCGACTGCAATTTCCCCGCGTCCCCGATCGAGGGCACGAACGTCTTCGATCTCAATGAATCCGCGACCAGTGGTTTCAGCGGGCCGTGTTTCAAGGGCGAGCTCCTGCATCACGATCTGTGGTACTGCTTCGAAGCGACCGTCGACGGAACGGTCACGATCTCGACCTGTGGATCGACCTTGATCGACACCCGCATGCAGTTGTGGGCGGGTTGTGACTGTCCCGACCCCGATCTGGCGTCACCGCTCTGCTGCAGCGACAACGCTTGTGGCAAGCAGGCGGAAATCGTCTGCGAGGTGGTCTGTGGGGAGCGGTACATGCTCCAGATCGGTTCCGCGAGCGAGGGTGAGGTGGGAGTCGGCGAATTCCTCCTCCAGTTCGATGGGACGGACTGCGACGATCCCGGCAACGACGGTGGTACGCCGCCGACCGGCCCCTGCGACGACTGCGGAGAGGGTGATCCGGGCTGGCTCGCCGCCGCCGGTTTCGCGGGCGGCCAGATGATGCTCTTCACGCGTGACGCGGTGACCGATCAGGAGTCTCCGATCATGGCCTTCGATCTCACCGACAAGGCCGCGGCGCCTCTCGGATCGAACTGGGCGACTCCGACCTGGACGCATCCGGAATGGACCCGGGTCAACCTGGGAACGATCTTCGGAGTCGCGATCGACGACACGGGACGATCCTTCGTCGCGCATTCCTCCGTCTACAACGCGGGCATGCCTCGCGACACCGTCGGAGCCATCGGGGCGCCGGGGTCGATCTATCAGATCGACGCCGCCACCGGGGCGCCGAGCCTTTTCGCAACCCTGCCCCAGACCCTCGATCCCTCGATCGTTCCCGCAAGCGAAGGCTGGCCCGGCATCGGGAACATCGCCTGGGACTTCGATCGTGGAACACTCTTCGCGACCAACCACGACGATGGCCGCATCTATCGAATGGACGGCGCCGGAAACATCATCGACGCGTGGGACCATGCCACCGACCTTCTCACCATCGGTGGGGCTCCTGAAGCAGGCGATGCCGATGGTTTCGCACCGCTCGGCGAACGTCTCTGGGCCGTGTGTCCGACCTTCGATCGACTGTACTACTCGGTCTGGGGTGAGAACTGGGGCCAGTTCGGACCCGGCACCGCCAACGAGGTCTGGTCGGTCCGACTGGACGCGAACGGAGCCATCGTCACCGGCACCCGGCAGCTGGAATTCGCGACCGATCCCATCCAGGGCGAGGTCAGCAACCCGATCGCGGACATCGCGTTCGACGGTGACTGCTGCATGCTGATCTCGGAACGAACGATGCAGAACGAGACCATTTCCGGAGCCCACGCGTCTCGCGGTCTTCGCTACTGCTTCGATGGCAACGGCTGGGGCGTCGACACGCAGTATCAGGTCGGCTTCTACTCCATCGGGAACAACGCCGCGGGTGGCGTGGACTACGACGGCGGACCGGAGATGCGGACCTGGCTCAGCGCCGATGCCCTGAGTTTCCCGAGTCCCTACATCTACGGAGCGACCGGTATCCCGGTCGCCGGCGACACGCCGTCGCAGAGTCTTCTGGTCGACGTGGACGTGGACGTCTCCTACCCGGAGAAGTTCCAGATGGGTTCGTTGGAACTCACCTGCTTCCGGGAGTCCGGTGATGGACCCTGCCTCGAGGTGACCGGGAAACTCGATTGCCTGTTCGACGATTCAGGCGTGCTTTCGGACTACGCCCTCGAACTCGAGGTCACCAACAACTCGCTGAACCCCGCCCACTATCTGCTGATCGCGGGTCCGGTGTCTCCCGGTGTGGTGAACCTGGTCCCGGAACTCGCTCCGGGCGAGACCCGGGTCATCGACCTGACCGTGACCGGTCCGATCGCCACCGAGACCGTCTGTTTCAGCCTCACGCTCTACGACGCGGACTTCGGCGAGTGCTGCGGTCTCGAGGATGCTGAAATCTGCCTCGTGGTTCCCGAATGCGACTGTGCGATCGATCAGGGATGGGAGATCGTCTGCATCGACGAAGCCGCGGGAATCTACGAGTTCACCTTCAACCTGGTCAATCTCACTCCGGACGTCGTGGAGCATGTCTTCCTGATCGTCGATCCGAGTGCTCCCTTCTCCTTCGACCAGGATCACATCGACGTTCCCACCACGCCGCCGTTCAGTTCGACGACCGTGGGTCCGATCGAGGTCACCACATCGTTGGGAGCGGGGGACGTCATCGAGTTCGTCGCGACCCTCCACGTCGCCAATCTCTCCCAGTGTTGCGACCACGCATTGGAGTTCGTCCTTCCCAGCTGTGACGGCGAGTCGAACGGTCACCCGGCCGACCTTGACGGCGACGGCGTGGTGGGAGCTGCGGATCTGGGACTCGTGCTCGCCAACTGGGGCGGTTCCGGTCTCGGGGACGTCGATGGCGACGGAGTGGTGGGAGCATCCGACCTCGGTCTGATCCTCGCCGCATTCGGTCTCACCGTGTAGAACCAGCCCTTTCGGGACATGACAGCCCGTCGGAGCCGACCTCGCAAGGTCGGTTCCGGCGGGTTTCTTCTGTTCATCGCTCGCGGAGCAGACTGCGGGTCGCATGCGGAAACCCATGGGCGATGAACGGATCCGGGTTCGGCTCCCGTACCTGGCGGACCGACGACGCCTGGTCGTGACTGGTCCGGTGGAGCGTGGGGTCGGTCACCACCGTTTCGTTCCTTCTGATCCTGCTGGGGTCGTCCGCTTCGCATCGTTTCTCGGCGGGCTGCTGGTGATCGGGTTGATGGTGATCGCCAGCACCTTCATGGTCGCCGCGATCGTCTTCAACCTCGGGGTGTCCCGCCGGATTCGAGAGCCGGATACGGCACGCTCCATCAAGACGGATCTGGACCTGGCAAACGTGAATCACCTCGAACCACTCTCCGACGAGTCAGGTGAGTCGACCGGACGACGGATCGCCAGGGTCTCCTCGGCGATCGAGGCCGTGGACCGGCAGGTGGTCGAGGTCCGGGCGTTCGTCGACCAGCTGCTCAAGGCGAGCTCGAACTTTCTCAAGTACGATCAGGACTTCACTGGTGCGGATCTGAATTTCATCGATCGCATCGACGACGAGCCGCGGGCGGATGGGGATGACGTCGAAGCGGATCCCGATGATGTCGGTTCAAACCGATCTCCCCGAAGATGGATGCCCATGTCCAGGTCGAATCCCACACCGGATGAAGAGAGGCGGAAGGCGAAGCACCACGTGGGCGCCCTCCTGCGTTGGGATCATCGACGTCGCATCGAGAGCCTGGTGAGTTTCCTGGTCTGCCTGACCTATGTGATCATCGCCTTGATCAGCGGCTGGAAGCTCTCATTGGGGAAGGTCCCCTCATGGTGCGTTGCGCCGGTCTTCGTGTGCGGGACGCCGTTCCTGCTCTTCATCATGAGCACCATGCTCCGCCCGTCAACGCGGGCGGGAATCCTGGAACGAGCCTTCCGTGACCAGACGAAGCTCGGCAAGGAGGTGGATGCGATCGGCGAGATGGCCCGCGATGACGAGGGGATCGCCACCCAGGACGAACTGGAGCAGCTTGAACAGGGGTTGAGCCGACTTTCGAGGGAGATGGAGAGGGCCATGGGTGCGGGAGCCAACCGCTTCGAGATCGTCGAATTCGTGGAGGCCTCCCTGAAGAAGGTACTCGGCGAGCATGGAGTCGAGAATCGGGATATCCGGCGTCGGGTGAACGAGTTCATCGAGGCGAACCGGATCTGAACCGATCTCGGCCTCCTGCTTGGAGTCCTGGGGATCTGCCGCTGATTCGAGATGTCCCGTCCGCTCGGCCGACCTTCACCCGCCCCGGGCGTTCACCAGGCGATCGATCTCCGATCGCGAAGCTCCGAGGAATCCGATGGTCACATCGTGGCGGCGCAGGATGCTGTTGGCCTGCTGGTTGATGAGGAACAACGCAAGCAGGAGAAGGGGGCCGCAGCCGAGTGAAAGCAGGCAGATGGTCCCGAACGTCCACTGGTCGAGGCGGGACCATCCGATCCGCGGAATCAACTGGAAGGCGGGGATCAGGAACGCCGCCAGAGCCACGAACTGCACGGCGGACAGGATCACCTCGTTCTGGCCGATGGCGTACGAGCTTTCCATGTCCTCGCCCGTCGTGGTTTTCAGCACCGGAGAGAGAGTCTGAACCAGTGGCGATCGTCGCTCCGAATCCGAAGAGCATCCGTCGTTGAGTCGTTGCGATGGAGAGAAGGTCGATCGATTCGCTGTCGTTCGGATTGGACATGATGTTCTTCCGGTGGTGGTGAACAGGGGGTCCATCTACAGACGTGCATGCGTGCCCCGTCCTTGCACCAGAATTGGAAGACACATTGGGACGGGTTTTCGGAAATCCCGGTTGGTCGAGCGGCAGGCCATCGATCCAGGGCTAGCTGAGGAGACGTCGCTCCTCCTCGTCGACGAACTGATCGAGGTAGAGCTTCCGGTACCGCCCGCCGAGCGCCATCAGATCCTCGTGCGAGCCCTGCTCGACGATCCGGCCGTTCTCCATGAGGAGGATGAGATCCGCCCGGCGGATGGTCGAGAGCCGGTGGGCGACGACCACGGCCATGCGCTCGTCGAGGATTCCCTCGACCGCGTCCTGGATCGCGACTTCGGTCTCGGCATCGACCGAACTGGTTGCTTCGTCCATGATGAAGATCGGGGGGTCCGCGAGAAACGCCCGAGCGAGAGAGATCAACTGGCGTTGCCCGATGGAGAGTCGGTCGCCGCCCTCGCCGACCTGGAAGTCGAGACCGACTCCGTCCTTGCCTTCGAGCGCGTCCACGAAATCGAGGGCGTGGACGCGATCAAGCACGGTTCGGATCTCCGCGTCACTGGCATCGAGCCGGCCGTAGCGGACGTTGTCCCGGATCGTTCCCGTGAACAGATGTGGCACCTGCTGGACCACGCCGAACCGGGACTGCCACCAGTCGAGGCTCCGCTCCCGGTATTCGATCCCGTTGATGAGGATGCGTCCCTCCGTGGGCTCGTACCAGCGGGCCAGGAGTCCGGCGATCGTGGTCTTCCCACTGCCGGTGTGACCGACCAGGGCGAGCGTGGTGCCCGGTCGGAGTTGAAAGCTGACGTCATCGAGGACCCGCTCACCTTCCACGTACCAGTGACCGACGTGCTCGAAGGTCACGGATTCGATGGTCGGATCACCGCCGTCGACCGCGAGTTCCGATCGCGGGTTCTCCGCCTGGGCGGCCATCCTCGCCTGAACGTCGGGGGAATCCCGGATCGCGGGAGTCTGATCGAGGAGTTCCTGCACTCGTTCGGCGGCCGCCTGGGCGCTCTGGAGATCGACGAACCGCTGGGCGAGCTCCTGGATCGGCTGGCTGAACAGCATGGCGTACTGCATGAAGGCGATCAGGGTTCCGAGTGTGAGGCCGGTGGACTCCTGCACGCGAACCCCGCCCGCCCAGAGCGCGAGTCCGACCCCGATCGAACCAAGGCTCATCACGATGGGGAGATAGACCGCGGACTGCAGGGCGTTTCGAACCGACCAGCTCCGCATCTCCTCGCTCAAGTCCCCGAACTCCCGGTTCGCGGCGGCCTCCCTGGCGAGCATGCGATTGGTCCGGACCCCGGCGATCGACTCGCTGTAGGTGGCGGTGATCTTCGAGTTGGACCGTCGAATGCGGCGACTGGATTCGAGCATTCGTCGCTTGAACCACCAGCTGGAGATCGCCAGGGGCGGCACGATGGCCGACACCGCGAATCCGAGTCCGGGGTCGACCGTGAACATGGTGGCGAGAATCCCGATCAACATCCCGCTTCCCCAGAAGAGGTCGAGCAGGAACCAGGGCAGAAGACCGGTGACCTTCGTGACGTCGCTGGTCACCCGGGACACGAGCCATCCGGTGGACCGGACGTCGAAGAACGAGAACGGGAGGGCCTGCAGTCGTTCGAAGCAGCCGCTTCGCAGATCGAACGCCACACCGGTGGCGAGCGTGCCGGCGGCGGCGATGAACAGACGCACCAGGATCGCGAAGACCACCAGGAGTCCGCCGTAGAGCAATCCCCAGCCGAGCACGCCCTCGCCTCGTGGTCCGCCGTTCGCTCCGGTCGCCCCGTCGATGATCTGGGCGGTGACCAGGGGCAGCATGACTTCGACCCCCGCGAGGATCGAGCCTCCGCCGATCATGATCGCGACCGCCTGCGGATAGGACTTCAGATGCCCGAGGATCCGACGCCACAGTCGCCAGTCGACGCGGCGGGGGCCGAAGTCCTCTCCATCCTCGAGTTCGAGGCTCATGACGCCGCCTCCAATCGGCTCTGGATCTCCCAGAGTCGTTGGTACAGCCCGGGACGGGAACGAAGTTCGGCGTGGGTCCCGATCGCTTCGATCCGGCCCTCGCCCATCACCACGATTCGATCGGCCTCCCGCAGGGTGGAGAGACGATGGGCGATCACGATGGTGGTGTGGTCGCCTCGACGAGACCGGATGGCTTCGAGGATCGCCTTCTCGGTGCCGGTGTCGACCGCGGAAAGCGCATCGTCGAGCACCAGCACGTCGGGATCCTGGAGCAGGGCCTGGGCGATCGCGATTCGCTGTCGTTGTCCGCCCGAGAGCGTGACCCCTCGCTCGCCCACCGGCGTGTCGTATCCGGCCTCGAAGCGGAGGATCGACTCGTGGATGCTGGCTTCGTTGGTCGCGAGTTCGATCCGGGCCGCATCGGCGGCGGGATCGGCGAGCACGATGTTCTCCCGGATCGATCGGCTGAGCAGGAAGGGTTGCTGGAGCACGGTCGCGATCCGAGTGCGGAGTTCATGGCGGGGGATCCGCCGGATGTCCACTCCTCCGAGGATGATCGAGCCGGAGTCGGGATCGTAGAACCGAAGCAGCAGTTGAACCAGGGTCGACTTCCCGCATCCGGAGGGCCCGACGATGGCGATCGTCTCTCCGTCCGCGATCTCGAAGTCGACGTCCCGAAGCACCGGAGTCTCCGGGCCGAATGCGAAGGCGAGCGATTGGAACCTGATCGAACCGTCGGCGGGAACGGGATCCGAGGGGTCGATCTCCACCTCGGTCTCCACGGGCAGTTCGAGGATCTCTTCAATCCGCTCGATCGCCACCGTCGCCTTGCCGAAGTCGGCGACGATGCGTCCGGCCTGCCGGACCGGCCAGAGATACATCCCGACCGCGGCGAAGAAGAAGTAGAACTCGCCCACCAGGATGCGCTGGGTGGAAAGGAGCCAGGCCCCGATCATGACCACCGACGCCTGTTGCATGAAGCAGATGAGATCACTGATCGACCAGAACGAGGCGAACACCGAGTAGAGCCGGGCGTCGAGTCGGCGATGTTCGTCGTTGAACGGCTGGAATCGATCGATCTCGTGTTGCTGTCGATTGAACGCCCGTACCACGCGAATGCCGACGAGGTTGTCGTTGACCGCGGCGGTGAGTCGTCCCTCCGCCTCGTCCTTCGACTTGAACAGCACGCGAACCCGGCGAAAGTAGAGAAGCGAGAAGGTGATGATCAGTGGCAGGAGCCAGACCGCCGCGATCGCCATCCGCCAGTCCACGAGGAACATCACCGGAATCGCGACCGCGAGCATCACGATCGCCCGGCCCACCTCCACCACCTGGGTGGAGAGAAACACCTGGGCGGTGTCGACGTCGCTGGTGCATCGCTGGAGCAGGTCACCGCGATCGAGGGTGTCGTAGGCCCGCATGTCCAGACGTTGGATTCGATCCTGGAGTCGGTCCCGGATTCGCTTGGCGGTGTTCTGGCTCGCGATCGCGGACCAACGCTGTCGCCCGTAGGTGAACGCACCGGCGGCGATCGCGATCGCCGCGATGAGGGTCAGGGGAAGCCAGAGGTCGGCCGCCACTCGTTCCCGGCCCCCGAGGACCGCGATGATCGCGCGGGAGAGGTCGGAGGCCTTGTCCGCCTCGGAACCGAGCACCACGTCGATCACCGCCTGGGGGACGAGGGGGATCAGGTAGAGGAGTCCCGCGGCCACGAGCAGGAAGCCCAGGGCGAGCACGTACCGGATTCGATCTCCGGCCATGAGATCCCACATGCCTCGAAACAATCGGCGGCGGGAGGCGGGCGAGGATGAACTGGTGGACTCGGTCACGACATGTTCGACCCGGAAGGACGGGACATCATGCCAGATCCCCAGGTTTCGTTCCCGAACTCGTCATGGCGAGGACCTTCGCTCGAAGGACCTTCTTGTCGATCTTTCCGGTGGAGGTCAGCGGCATCGCGGGCAACGGATGGAGGGAATCCGGCATCTGCCAGGTCTGGAATCCCGGGGCGAGTGCCGCCCGGAGGGTCTCCAGATCGAGGGTCGCGTCGGGATCGAGGGTGACGAAGACGACGGGGCGCTCTCCCCACGTGTCATCGGGTCGAGCCACCACGGCCGCGCTGAGAACTCCGGGAAGATCGCCGATCGCCCGATCCAGTTCCAGGCTGGAGATCCACTCGCCGCCCGACTTCACGAGGTCCTTCTCCCGATCCCGGATGGTCATCCGTCCCCGGTCGTCGATCGAACTCACGTCTCCGGTTTCGAGCCGGCCATCCTCGCGAAACCGGCCGGCCTCCGGATGGTCGTGAAGGTATCCGTCGGCGACCCACCAACCGGACACCAGGAGGCGGCCGGTACTCCTACCGTCGTGGGGAACGGGTCGGCCGTCGTCGTCCTCGAGGTCGAGCGAAAGGCCGGGGAGCGGGCGACCGGCCACCGACTGATGATCGAGCCGTCGGTCCGGATCCATGTCCGCCTCCTCTCGCGTGGTCACGGCGGGAGACATGGTTCCGACCGGATTGATCTCGGTCATGCCCCAGGAATGGATCACTTCGATTCCGTGCCGATCTCGGAATCCGCGGATCAACGACGCGGTGGGCGCCGCACCTCCGGACACGATGCGATCGAGGCTCGAGACGTCCCATCGTTCGGGTTCGGCATCGAGGGCGGCGAGCACGGTGTTCCAGATGGTGGGCACCGCCGCCGCGGTGGTCACCGCGTGCTGGGAGACGAGATCGAGAATGCGGGGCGCCGAGAGATCTCGATGGGGAAGAACCAGCCGACTTCCGAGCATCGCCGCGGCGTAGGGAAGGCACCATCCCATGGCATGGAACATCGGCACGATGGCGAGAAGGGTGTCGCGACCGGAGAGTCGCATGCAATCGGTGAGACCCAGAGCCATGGTGTGCAGGCAGGTCGAGCGGTGGGTGTAGGCGACGGTCTTCGGTCCCCCCGTGGTACCGCTGGTGGAGCAGAGGGCCATCGTCGTGGTCTCCTCGAGATCCGGCCACCCGATCATCGGTGTGCTTTCCGCCAGCAGACGTTCATGCTGGTGCGGGGTCACGCCCTCGAACGGCGGGGGTGACCACCCGAGTCCGATCAGATGATCGATCCAGGGGCAGCGGGGGAGGAGGGATTCGACCCGGCCGGCGAGCTCGGCGTCCACCAGCATCACTCGATCTCGAGTTCGGGAGAGGACCGAGACGATCTCGTCGTCGCTCCACCGGGTGTTCACCGGATGGATCGCGGCTCCGAGGCAGGGAACCGCGAGGTAGGCCTCCAGATGTCGGTGGTCGTTGAAGGCCAGGGTCGCCACCGCATCCCCGGCGTCCACCCCGAGGCCTCGCAGGGCGGTGCCGAGGCGGCGGGCTCGATCCGCCACCACCGGCCAGGTGAGCTCGATATCGCCATCCGGGGGGGTCGAGACGATGCCCGACGTGGGGGCGATTTCCGGGGCTCGAAAGATGAGATGTGAAAGCAGAAGGCGACGACTGGGGTGCATGGGGGCTCCGATCCGATGACCAGAGGCGATCCTATGAAATTCCGAAGTCATTGGAGGCCGACCGCGATTGCATCGCCCGAGCCCTCCCCGACGAATCCCGAATCGTCCCGTCCGACTCCATCCCCGATCAGAGACTCCCATGACCGCCGACGCTCCCGACCTCGATCTCTACCGATTCGACGACCGACTCACCGCAGAGGAGAGGGGTTACCGGGACCGGGTCCGGGCCTTCGTCGATGACCGTTTCCTCCCCTTGGTGAACGAGTACTGGGATCGCCATGACTTCCCGGTCGAGTTGATCCGGGAAATGGGCGAGATCGGCTGTTTCGGCGCCACGATCGAGGGTTGGGGCTGTCCCGGACTCTCCCCCCGAGCCAACGGGGTGATCATGCGGGAGCTCGAACGGGGCGACTCCGGTCTGCGGACCATGGCCAGCGTGCAGAGTTCCCTCGCCATGAACGCCGTCAAATTCTTCGGGAGCGACGCCCAACGTGACCATTGGCTGCCCCGGATGCGGACCGGCGAAGCGTTGGGGTGCTTCGGCCTGACGGAGCCTGGTTTCGGCTCGAATCCCGGTGGCATGGTCACCACCGCTCGTCGTGACGGGACCGGATGGAAGCTTTCGGGCGGCAAGATGTGGATCGGCAACGCCGACATCGCGGACGTCGCGATCGTCTGGGCGAAGGCCGAGGGCGTGGACGAGGACCCCGAGAGCTCGCGAGCGATTCGCGGATTCCTGGTGCCGACCGACCGACCGGGCTTCAAGGCCGAACTGATCAAGAACAAGTACAGCCTTCGGGTGGCCCGGACGTCCAGGGTGCATCTGGAGGACGTTCCGCTCACCGAGGATGACCTGCTTCCTGGCAGTGGTGGGCTGAGGTCTCCACTCACCTGTCTCGACCAGGCGCGGTTCGGGATCGCGTGGGGCGTGGTCGGGGCGGCCGAAGCATGTCTGCAGGACGTGGTCCGTCACGCCGGGGGACGAGAGATCTTCGGGAAGACCCTCGACCACTACCAACTCACCCAGGACAAGATGAGCGAGTGCTGGATCCGGATCGTCCAGATGCAGGCGATCGCCGACCGGCTCGGCGAACTCAAGGCGGCCGGCGACGGGACGGGACCTCAGGTCTCGTTGGCGAAGACCTCCGCCTGCGAGAGTGCTCAGATCGTGGCCCGCATCTGTCGGGATCTCCTCGGTGGCGTCGGGATCCTCGATGACCACTGCGTGATGCGACACATGATCAACCTCGAGTCCGTGGCGACCTACGAAGGAACCCGTGACATCCATCGCCTGGTGCTCGGCCGTGAACTGACCGGGGTGTCCGCGTTCTTCTGAACCACCCCGACGGTTTCTCGATCGTGCTCGAAGACGACATGAAACGCGGGCCGTCCCTGGAGGACGGCCCGCGTTCTTCATTTCACTGGAACCTCGAGGTGGACGGGATCGACCTGGGAATCAGATTCCGTAGCGGGCGTTGGGCCCGAGCTCCTCGGCGATCCGGAGAAGCTGGTTGTACTTGGCATTCCGGTCCGAGCGGCAGGGGGCGCCGGTCTTGATCTGGCCGCAATTGGTCGCCACCGCGATGTCCGCGATGGTGGCGTCCTCGGTCTCGCCCGAGCGGTGGCTCAGGACGCTGGTGAATCCGTTGCGAGTCGCGAGATTCACGGCATCCAGGGCTTCGCTCAGGGTGCCGATCTGATTGACCTTGATGAGGATCGAGTTGCCGCAGCCCTCTTCGATCCCGCGTTCGAGGAATCGAGGATTGGTGACGAACAGGTCGTCTCCCACGAGCTGGATCTGATCACCCAGCCGCTCGGTGAGCAGCCGCCAGCCGTCCCAGTCGTCTTCGGCGAGGCCGTCTTCGATCGATGCGATCGGCCACCTCTCGCACCAGCCGGCCCAGAGATCGACCATCTCTTCGGCCGAGATGACGCGTCCGGGATCGCTGGAGAAGAAGCAGTATCCCTCTTTGCCGAGCTTCTTCGCCTCGTTGGCGAGTTCGCTGGTCGCGGGGTCGAGGGCCACCACGATCTCTCCGCCGAAGTCGTAGCCCGCGGCGT
>NYWY01000057.1 GCA_002685335.1 Planctomycetaceae bacterium | reverse complement strand
GCAGTTCGACATCGACGAACTCCGATGCATCTACTGCGGCATGTGCGAAGAGGCCTGCCCGTGTGACGCCATCGAACTGACGCCCCACTACGAGCTCACGGGTCTCACCCGCCAGGAACTGATCTTCGACAAGTCCAAGCTGCTCGAGGTCTATGACCAGACCATCGACGAGAAGCCCATGTGATCCGCCCGGGGCGGCTCAGTGCCGACCCCAGAACCGAGGCGTGAGCAGGGCGAGGACGGCGAAGAGTTCGAGCCGTCCAAGAAGCATCAAGGCGATGAGCACGCCCTTGCTGCCCGGCGTCAGCCACGAATAATGATCATCCGAACCGACCCGGCCGAAGGCCGGGCCGACGTTTGCCAGGCACGATGCGACCGCGCTGGACGCGGTCGTCAGATCGATGCCGTTGGCCCCTTCGAGGATCTTGAGCAGGCCGGTCCCCAGGGCCACCAGCACCAGGGTGAGCAGGACGAGCACGATCGCGGAGGCCCGGACGTCGGGGGAGATGACGTTCCGGCCCACCTTCAAGGGCCGGACCACGTCGGGACGAAATTCCCGTTCGACCTCACGGATCATGAGTTTCCCGGCGATCCAGACACGGATGAGCTTGATGCCACCCGACGTCGAACCCGCCATCGCCCCCACCAGGAAGATCGAGATCAGGAACACGATCGCGGTTCCCGGCCAGTCCTCGTAGATGGAGGTGCTGAATCCGGAGGTGGTGAGGATGCTCACCACCGTGAACACGCCGTAGCGGAAGGAATTGGCGAGCGTCGGTTCGACCGCGGCACCACCCACCACTCCGATCCGCGAGTCCGGATGGATGAGGCCGTGTCCCCAGAGCGAGAGGCTGCACGCGACGGAGATGAACACCAGAAGTCCGAGGAAAAGGCGAAGTTCCGAGTTGCGACGAATGAGGTCGAACCGGCGACGGATCGCGAAGAAGTACAGCGCGAAGCTGATCCCGCTCAGGGTCATGAAGACCGCCATCACGGTCTCGATCGCGACCGAATCGAACGCCGCGGCGCTCGCGTTCCGGGTCGAGAATCCTCCGGTCGCGACCGTGGTGAAGGTGTGGCAGATCGCATCGAACCACGGCATGCCGAAGATGAGGAGCAGGGGGAAGCAGAGAAGCGTGAAGCCCAGGTAGACCAAGAGCAGGGTGCGGGCGGTCTCCCTCGCGTGCGGTCTGAGACCTTCGGGGGTCGGCCCGGTGGACTCGGTCAGGAACATCCGCTTTCCGCCGGTGCCCAGCGATGGCAGGATCGCCACGAAGAGGACGATCACGCCGAGACCGCCGATCCACTGGATGGTCGATCGCCAGAGCAGGATGCTCCGCGGCAGGGCTTCGATATCGGTGAGAATCGTCGCCCCACAGGTGGTCAGCCCGCTCATCGCCTCGAAGAACGGATTGACGACCCCGCCAAGCATCGCGGCATGTGGAAGGTCGGAATAGACCGACCAGGACGCGAAGGGAATCGCGGCCACGGTCGCCCCGACCACCCAGGCCAGAACCACCAGCAGGCAGGCCTCTCGACGACCGATCTCCCGACTCGCCCCTCGGTACCAGAACATGGCGAGAAGCCCCGCCGCCCCCGAGATGATGGCGGCGGTCAGGAACGCCTGGATGGCGATGGTCTCGCCTTCATCGCCCGCGAATCGCAGGCCGAAGGCCACCGCCGCGTGCACCAGCAGGAGAAGCGAGAAGAGAAGCAGGATCCGCCCCAGCTGCCTCACCACGATCGGGATATTCATGCCCGGATTCCTCGCGGACGATCTCGATCATCAGTGGGCATCGAATATCTCCTCGAGTCGGCCGACGTATTCGGTTCGGCCGAGGACCAGGACCTCGTCACCCGGGACCAGTTCATCGTCGGCGTGCGGCACCCGTGTCGCCTCGCCGCGTTGCACCGCGATGATCGACCAGTCCGGCGTGAGTTTCACGGTGCGGAGCCGTTTCCCCGCGATGTCGCAGGCGGCGCCGACGCGAACCCGGAACACCGAGATGTCCCCTTCCGCGAGCGTCGATATCGCCCGGACCGCACGGTCATCGAGCGCCTCCTTGATCTGCTTGGCTGCCACCGTCCGGGGGCTGTAGGCCCGGTCGAGTCCGATGGCGTACACCGAATCGAGGTAGGTGGATCGCTGGACGATCACCGTGACGGTGTCGACGCCTCGAAGCTTGGCGAGCACGCCTCCGATGATGTTGGCCTCGTCGTCCTTCAGCAGAGCGACGAAGTGATCCGCTTCCTGGATTCGCTCTTCCGCGAAGACCGTGGCATCGGTCACGTCACTGGCCAGCACCGTCACCCAGTCGAGCTCCGCCGCGAATTCCTCCGCTCGCCGTCGGTCCGATTCGAACAGTCGGATGGCGAACGTCCGACCTCGAAGCGCTCGACACACCCACTCGGCCATGGGGGTCGCACCCTGGATCACGATCGAGCGACGAGTCCGGAGATTCTCTCGGAAGACCTTGCGGGCGGTGTCGTAGATCGCCGCATCCGCGGCCAGGACCACCTGGTCTCCTTCCCGAACCGACGAGGAGGAATCGGGAACCACCACCACGCCGTCCCGGATCAGGGCGGCGAGACGTGCTCCCTGGGGAAGTCCGAGCTCCGCCAGCGGTTTCCCGGCGGCGGGACAACCCTTGGCCACCTGGAACTGCTGCATCTCGACCTGGCCCCGGGCGAAGGACTCGACCGCCATCGCCGTGGGGTTCCGGATGTTCTGCGCGATCGCCATCGAGGCGCTGAACTCCGGACAGATCAGATGATCGATTCCGAGGGTCCGCCCGTAGTCGAAGGTCTTTCGGTCGGCGAAATCGAAATCATGGACCCGGGCGATCGCCTTCCGGGCTCCCAGTCGCTTGCCCAGGGCCGCGGAAAGGAGATTCACCTCGTCATGGTCGGTCGCGGCGACGATCATTTCGGCTTCCGCCACACCGGCCTCAAGCAGCACGTCCGCCCGCGCACAGTTCCCGTTCACGGTTCGAGCGTCGATCGAATCCTCGATCGGACGAAGCCGTTCATGATCCCGATCGATGACGGTCACCGAGTGGTCGGCCCGGACCAGAACATCGGCCGCGTGGCTTCCCACTTCACCGGCTCCGCAGATCACGATCCGCATGTCAAGGCTCCAGCCCTCCGGACCGACCTCCGGGCCGATCCTTCGAAGCGACGATTGTACGTCGCGCATCAGGCAAACGTGAAGAATCCACCGTTCCGAGAGGCTGGGTCGCCGACGGGGCCGAAAATATCCATCGTCCGGTGGCCGGACGCCGCGGATCAGCCCTTGACCGCGACCGCCGCCGCCGGAACATTCGCAAGCATCCGTCGGAGGGCCGAGCGGGCATGCGCCGTCGCTTCCGGATGAACCTCGATCCGATTGATCACCGAGCCCTCGACGAGCGAGTCGAGACACCAGAGCACGTGAGGGGGATCGACCCGGTACATCGTGGTGCAGAGGCACTGGCAATCGCTGAGCATCCGGACGGTGACCCCCCGTTCCGCCGCGGCCTTCGACAGTCGGTTCACCAGGTGCACCTCGGTCCCCACGTACCAGGTCGTTCCCGGCTTCGCGGAGTCGATCGCATCGATGATGTACTCGGTGCTTCCCGCGACATCCGCCACGTTCACCACTTCCTGCGCGCACTCCGGATGGACGATCACCGTGCAGTCGGGGTCCGCCCGGCGAGCCGCGGCGGCATGTTCGGGACGAAAGAGACGGTGCACGCTGCAATGCCCGGCCCAGAGAATCACCTCGGCCGCCCGGTAGTCCTCGGGATCCGCGCCGCCATCCCGCCGGGGATCCCAGAGCACCGTCTGCGGACGCTCCGGGCTTCCGTCGGCGGCGGCATCGACCTCGGTGCGAAGGCCTCGGGCGTGCGCGGTGTTGCGACCGAGATGCTGGTCGGGCAGGAACAGCACCCGGGCGGGGCCGTCCTCCGGACGCTCACCACCGGCGCGGGCCCAGTCGAAGACCGCTCCGGCATTCGAACTGGTGCAACAGGCTCCGCCATGCATTCCGACGAAGGCCTTCACCGCGGCCGAACTGTTCACGTAGGTGACGGGAACGATTCGTTCTCCCGGCATGATCTCCGCGAGAGCATCCCAGCATTCGTTCACATCGTCCCACTGGGCCATGTCCGCCATCGAGCAACCGGCGGAGAGATCGGGCAGGATCACCTGCACCGAATCATCGGTCAGAATGTCCGCGGTCTCCGCCATGAAATGGACGCCGCAGAACACGATGAACTCGGTTCCCCGCTTCACCGCCTCTTCCGCCGCCACTCGACTCAATTTCAAGCTGTCGCCGGTGAGATCCGCATGACGGATGACGTCGTCCTGCTGGTAGTGATGGCCGAGCACCAGGAGCCGGTCGCCGAGTTCCCGCCGGCGGGTCTCGATGCGATCCCGGATCCCGCCGGGCTCTTCGGCGTGGTAGCACTCGGGAATTCTTGGCTGCCAGAGCATGGGACTTCCATGGTACGCGCTGCGACCCGGTGGTTTCCCCACGGTTTGCTCGGAAATCCTGAGCGAATCGCGACCGTCGGCTCCGGGACGACCTTCTCCATGAGTGGTACGCTCGGCGTTCTGCGGAAACTCTTGCATGCGTGAACGAATCCGGGCCCGCGGGGCCGCCAAACTCAATCTCGCCCTCTCCGTCGGGGGGCCTGATACCGACGGCATGCATCCGATCTCCGGGTGGATGGCGACCGTCGATCTCTTTGACGACCTCGAAATTGTCCGCCTGCCGATCGGTCACCCCAGCCGATACGCGGTGCTCTGGCACGAGGACGCTCGTCGAATCTCCGACATCGACTGGTCGATCTCGAAGGACCTCGCCGCCAACGCGCACCGAGCCCTCGAGCAGGCGGTCGGCCGCGGACTCTCGATCCAGGCGAAGATTGAAAAACGCATACCGGTCGGTGGTGGGCTCGGAGGCGGCTCGGCGGACGCGGCCGCGATGCTTCACGGCGTGAACGCCCTCTTCGATCTCGGACTGTCGACCACGGACCTTGCGGAGATCTCCGCCCCGCTGGGTTCGGACATCCCCTTCCTCGTCCACGGCGGCGCCGCGGTGGTGAGCGGCCTGGGGGAACGAATCGACCCCGTCCCGCCCCCCGCCGATCTCCACCTGGTGCTCGTGTTCCCGGAGACCGCGTGCCCGACCGGTCCGGTGTACCGACGACTGGATGAACTTCGCCCGCAGTGGGACGTCGCGGACACCACGGTTCGTGAACTCGTACGGGGCGGGCCCGATGCGGCGACGCTCTTCAACGATCTCTTCGATCCCGCCACCGACCTTCACCCCGACCTCCTCATCGCCCGGGATCGGATCGCCGAGATCGCCGAATCGCCGGTGCACCTTTCGGGAAGCGGTTCGACCCTCTTCGTCCTCGCCCTCGGCTCCTTCGAGGCCGACCTCCTCGCCGGCGCCATCGCCGAACGGACCGGAATGCCCGCCCTCGCCGCCTCGACCACCCCCGGGGTCGAGATCAGCGAAATCGACCGAGGTTGAGATCCCGGCCCGACCGGCGGGCGGATACCCTCGGAACCCCTTCATTCGTCGAACAGAAACAGGACAGACCCATGAGCTGCAGCCCGAGCGAATTCGTACCTTCAGATCTCGACGCCTCCGACTGGAAGGCCCTCGAGCCCCTCTACACCGCGCTGCTCGACCGCGAGCTCAAGTGCCACAACTGCCTCGCGAAACTGATTCTCGATCGCAGTGATCTCGATGCGGCGACGAGCGAGGCGGGGGCCAACCTCTACATCGCCACCACGCGTCGAACCGACGACAAGGAGGTCGAGAAGGCCTTTCAGAGTTTCGTCGAGAACGTCGAGCCGAACCTCAAGAAGATCTCCGCCGCCCTCGATCGCAAGATCGCGGACAGCGAGCACGCCGGGTCGCTGGATCAGGAGCGATACGGCATCCTGCTACGCGCGTTGCGGACGGACATCGATCTCTACCGAGAGGAGAACATCGCGATCGAGACGGAGATCACGCTTCTCGACCAGAAGTACAACCAGGTCTGCGGCGCCATGACGGTTGAATTCGAAGGCCGCGAGCAGACCATGCCCGAAATGGGTCAGTATCTCCAGTCGACTTCCAGAGGCCGTCGCGAAACCGCGTGGCGAGCGATCGCCGAACGGCGTTTGAAGGATCGCGACACCATCGACGACCTGTTCGAACAGCTGCTGGAGCGACGGGAGCAGCTGGCCAAGAACACCGGGTTCGACAACTTCCGCGACTACCAGCATCGGCGGATGCACCGCTACGACTACACCCCTCAGGACTGCTTCAGCTTCCACGAGGCGGTCGAAACCCACTGCGTCCCCCTGCTCCGATCCGCGTCGGAAACCCGTCGCAAGGCCCTCGCCGCTGGAAAACTCCGCCCCTGGGACGTGGCGGTCGACATCAAGGGACGAGAACCGCTTCGCCCGTTCTCCGGCGCCGACGAACTGATCGACGGGACTTCCCGTCTCTACCACCGGATGGACGACCGACTCGCCGCCATGTTCGACGAACTCGGCGAGGGTGACTGCCTCGATCTGGAGACCCGCAAGGGCAAGGCGCCCGGCGGCTACCAGTATCAGAGGGAGCAGTCACGAAAGCCCTTCATCTTCATGAACGCCGCGGGCCTGCATCGCGACCTGGTCACCATGGTGCACGAGGCCGGCCACGCGTTTCATTCGATGTCCTGCCGCGAGGAACCGATCCTTGCGTACCGCTCGGCCCCGATGGAGTTTTGCGAAGTCGCGTCGATGGCCCAGGAACTCCTGGTGTTCCCGTACCTCGATGCCTTCTACCCGGACGGCGAGGAGGCGGATCGAGCACGTCGGAACCAACTCGAGGATCTCTCCAGAACCCTGTGCTGGGTCGCCACCATCGATGCGTTCCAGCAGTGGATCTACACCAATCCCGGACACGACCGCGACGCCCGGACCGCGAAGTGGCTGGAACTCCACGAGCGGTTCGGCGAACCGATCTCCTGGAAGGGACTGGAAGAAGAGCACGCGTCGCTCTGGCACCGTCAGCTTCACATCTTCGGCGTGCCCTTCTACTACATCGAATACGGAATCGCTCAGCTCGGAGCACTTCAAGTGTGGGCCAACAGCCTTGAAGGAGAGGCCGACGCGATCAAGCACTACCTCTCAGCCCTGTCCCTCGGAGGTTCGAAGTCACTTCCGGAACTCTTCGAAGCCGCAGGCGCCACCTTCGATCTCGGACCTGAAACCGTCGGGCCGCTGATGAGCCGAGTCGAGGAGGCCCTGGAGTCCCTTCCCGCCTGAACAAGCCGGTTCATGGTGCTTTCGGACGTGACTCGCCATCCGCAACGACCGATATCCACCGGGGACCGCCGAAGATCGCCGCCTTGAAAACATGCGTTAGGTTCTCAGGCCGGCTTCGGCTACTTTGCTAGATCTAAGGCCTCAGGGCGGAGATGGAATCGACCGCGGCACCCTCACGGGTGCCGCGGTCTTTTTATGCCCGATTCATGATCGAATGCACGACCAGATGGGGACCACGACCACCGGAGAGGAACCGGGGGGCTAGCATCGCCGCATGACCTCTCCGTCCCTCGATCCTTCGCCCACGCCTCTTCACCTGCCGGCCGACGAGTTCGAAAGACTCGGCGGGGATCTCCTCCGGTGGATCACCCACCATCTGGACACCGCCGATCATCGACCGGTGACCGCTCCGGTCGCCCCCGGCGAAATCTACCGCGGCTTCCCCACCTCACCCCCGGAGACCGGCGAGTCGCTGGAACGACTTCCCGCCGAACTCGACCGACTCGTGGTGCCCGGAATCACCGGATGGCAGAACCCGAACTGGTTCGCGTACTTCCCGTGCAATCATTCCTACCCCTCGGTGCTCGGTGAACTCCTCAGTGCCGGTCTCGGCGTGCAGGGGATGCTCTGGAACACCAGCCCCGCCTGCACCGAACTCGAGTCGCTGGTCATGGACTGGTCGCTCGAGGCGTTCGGGCTTCCCGATCGTTTCCGCACCATGCCCCGAGATCCCGACGGTCCACCGTGCGAGGGTGGCGGGGTGATCCAGGACACCGCCAGCAGCGCGACGTTCTGCGCCCTGCTTGCCGCCCGGGAGCGTGCGACCGACGGTGCCGCCGGCCGCGACGGCATCGCGAGTTGTCCGACCCTCGTCGCCTACACCAGTGAACACGCCCACTCGTCGATCGAAAAGGCCTGCACGATGTCGGGCATCGGCCGGGCCAATCTCCGCCTCGTGCCGAGCGATCCCGAGACCTTCGCCCTGGATACCGACGCCCTGGCGGCCCTGATGAAGGAGGACGCCGACGCAGGCCGGGTTCCCTTCTTCGTGTGCTCGACCTGCGGATCGACCTCCAGCGGGGCGATCGATCCGACCGCTCGGATCGTGGAGATCGCCCGGGAACACAACGCCTGGGTCCATCTCGATGGTGCGATGTTCGGAGTCGCCGCGATCTGCCCCGAATGGCGATGGGTGCTCGAAGGCGCGGCGGAGTGTGATTCGATCTGCGTGAACCCGCACAAATGGATGTTCACGAACTTCGACTGCGACCTGTTCTGGGTGGCCGATCGTCGAGCCCTGACGCGAGCCATGGGCATCATGCCCGAGTACCTGCGCAACGCTCCTTCCGAAAGCGGTGAAGTGATCGACTATCGCGACTGGCAGGTGCCGCTCGGCCGACGCTTTCGCGCCCTCAAACTCTGGCTGGTCTACCGCCACTACGGCCTGGAGGGCATCCGCACCGCGTTCCGCGATCACGTGGCGATGGCCCAGGAGTTCGCGGACATGATCGACGCCGATCCCGACTGGGTCCGGGTCGCCCCGAGTCCGCTCTCGCTGGTCTGCATCCGCCATCAGGACGGGGACGAGCGGACGAAGTCGACGCTCGAGGCGATCAACGCCAGCGGTGAGGCGATGCTCAGCCACACGAAGTTGCACGACGAGTACGTGATCCGCGTGTCGATCGGGCAGAGTCGGACGAACATCGAGCACGTGCACGCGCTCTTCGAGCGGCTCGGATCCGCCTGAGCCGGCGATCCCCCCCCCGCGCTCTCGGCCCTCTCTCGAGCCGGGACCACATTTCCCACCCGTCGCACCCACGGACGACACGACTCGTCGACGACGATGCCGTCTCATTCCTCCGGCCCGAGCTCGCGAACCTCCCCCTCGCCCCGACGGCACGTCAGGACCACCACCTCCGCGGGGCACTGCACGCGCAGCGGAAACCAGGATCCGGTTCCGACGGTCACGAAGAGGGTGCTGGCATCCCGGTGGTAGAACCCGGCGCTCAAACGATGGGCCACTGCCAGATTGACCTCGGGACGCCCCTTCCTCGCCACCTGGCCACCGTGGGTGTGGCCGGCGAGGGTCAGCGGAATTCCCAGTTTCGACGCGGCGAAAAACGCCTTGGGATTGTGGGCGAGCAGAAGCGTCGGATTCGTTTCCGCGACCCCTTCGACTCGAGAACGGAGCGCCTTCACCGACTTGTCCCAGTCGATCCCCGCGACCACCAGTGGATCGGAAGGGCTTCCGTCCCGACCGACGTGCGACAGGGCCCCGGGGTCGCCGGTCAATTCGATCGCCTGGTCGTCGAGCACCCGCACGCCGGCGGCGGTCGCCATCGCCCGGACCTCGTCACCGTCGTCGAGAAGATCATGATTCCCGACCACCATGCACGCACCCAGAGGCGCGTCGATCGCGGCGGTGGCCTCGAAGATCGGACCCGCTCCGTCGCACTCCAGATCGACCATGTCGCCGGTGAACGCGACCAGATCCGGCTTCTGGGCCCCGAGCAACTCCACCACCCCGATCGCCCGATCGACCGGCATGAGATCACCGAAGTGCATGTCGCTGAAATGACCGATCCGCAGACCGTCCCACGCGAGAGGCCAATCGGGCATTGCCAGATCGAAGCGTCGGACCACCGTCGGCTGCTGGGCGTGCCCGCGGGAGAGTCGGCCCCCGGTGAGCCGATCCGCGCCGAGGGTGAGGATTCGATGCCGCCACTTCGCTCGAAGGAACTTCCCCCCCCGGCGACCGGATTCCGATTCGCTTTCCCTCGTCACCAGGCCAGCCTCACGCCCGCGTAGAGCCCTTGGAGCCCGCCGTCGAAACCATCGTCGTCACGGGCGAGATTCCAATCGTTCAAGCGATAGCCGATGGTCACTCCGAAGGACGGCGTCACGTAGACCGAGACGTCGGCTCTCACGAGAAAGGTGGAGTCCCCCCCACTCAACGCCGGACCCCAGGCACCCGTCACGTCGAACACGATGCGATCCATAAATCCCAGTGACCGGCGGGTCGACCAGTCGACTTCACAACCCACACCCACGTAGGGACAGAACCAGGCCCGGTCCGATGAGACGTTTCCGTAACCGTCGAAATCGTATTGCTGCTTGAGATTGAGCACCCGCATGCCCGCGACCGCCTGAAGCGCGAGATCGATGACCGGGTCGGCGTCGACCGCGACCGGCGTGGACCAGGGAAGCCGCTGCGAACGGAAGGGCGTGAAGATCGCGTAATCGACCTCCCCGCTGATCGACCAGACGTCGACGGTGCTGTCCACAGCGGTGCCGGCGGCGAGCGAGGTCCCCTGGACGATCGAGTCCTGCTGGAGATTCCCGTTCCCCCCCGCGGTGAGGACGTACCCCCCCACGATCACCTGCACCCGATCCATTTCGAATTGGAACTCCCCGTTGAACATCGTCTCGGAGTCGTCGGCGGAGAGATCCTCACCCACATCCAGCTCGGTCCCTCCCGCTCCGAGGGTCACGAGGCCTTCCAGTCGAGGAAACCAGATTCCCAGGGTGACCTCCGCCCGTGGACGGCGACGGACCGCGTCGAGGGCGTCGAGATCCGGCGCGTCTTCGCTCGTGGCGAGCCCCGGGGCCTTCGGCCCTGCCAGTGATTCCGGTGAGGTCGGGGTCACCGCTGCCACGCCGCCACCCGTCAGGGCGAGCGACACGGTGAGCAGTGCGAATGCGGAGGCGTTGATCATGATGGGAGATTACCCGCGCCGCCCTACCATGCCATCATGTCGCCACCGCCCGACCATGCCCGCCCCGATCCGCCGTCCCGCCCTGATCGCCCCGACAGCGCCATCAGATTGGGCAATGGTGCCTGGTGCATGCCCGAGGACCTGAAGTGGTCGTTCGCTCGAAGCGGAGGACCCGGCGGGCAG
>NYWY01000056.1 GCA_002685335.1 Planctomycetaceae bacterium | reverse complement strand
TCGTCCGCGATTTCCTGCATGGTCGGGGAACAGCCGTTGCTCTCCCGATAGGTGCGAACGAAGTCCAGAACACGAAGTTGCTTCGGCGTGAGATTCACGAGTCGACTCCCGAGGGGAAGGGTGGGCGGATGGTGAGTGGCGGAATTCGGTCGAACATCCCGCAGTGGCGTTGGCTTGAGAATCACGACCTGATCCGCTGATCGGTCGCAGACCCCCACGACGGCGATGCTCCAGCACGGCCTGGGCGGTGACGCGGGCCAGGTCGACCCGCAGCCCACCGATCGCCGAAGAGGTGGAGCGGAGCAGCTCCACCTCCGGCGATGGGAGCGGGGGATGAACAGATTCATCCGGGCCGAGATCCGAGGGGCGGATCTCGGAACGGACCTCCTGGCTTCCTCGCAAGGATCGCGAGGAACACAAGGCCGTACGACTGATTTCAAGCCGGTCGATTCCAGCCATGGCTTCGAGACCGCCGCGATCGCACCGCACCGCGAAGGGATCGTTCGCGGGCTCGTGGTATCGACGAGCGACGGCGGGATCGATGGGCATCGGGATCTCGGGGGCTGGAGCCTCGGCCGGGATCGATGAATCCTCGACCCGCTCATCCTGGAGAAGACCGAGCCAGCGGAGGAGACGACGAACGGGGGACACGCTCGATCGCGTTCGCGGAACGGCCTGGACCAGACGTCCGTCGGGAAGTCCGACTTCGAAGGCTCGACTGACCACCCGCAGACGATCACCATCGGCCACGAGACGCCGGACGTAGTCACCACCAGGGCCGAGTTGAACGAGAGGCATGGACATGACGACCTCGAACTGGGGATCCGGAACTGGACGAACCAGACCTGGAATCCGAACTGGACGGGCGATGCAGGGCACCGCGGAAAGGACCACCGTTGGTCCGCCCGGAGAACCGACATCCCCGGGCCAAGAGTCTGTTCGGAAGTTGGTAGGGTTCTTCTCCAATATTCGTTCGGGTAATGTTACCCCGTCCAGAAACCGAATGTCCTGGGTGGACGAAAAACCGCCCTCATGAACAAAAAACCGACCTCACCTCGCCGGGGGCCGGTGACAAGGCGAGATCGGCCGCCCGAACATCGGGCTGATCGGTCCCCACGGTAGATCTGGAAAGACCGCGTTCTCGAACTCCGGCAGAAGTTCTCAAGCGACCCCCAAACGTGCTGGAGATGTCGTGGTGGTAGGTTCCGAAGATGTTCTTTCCCGATACGTCACCGACTCCTGCGTTTGAGGGGCCGCGGATGCAACCAGGCCGAGATGCCCGGGCGCTCTGGGCCTTGGATCCCGATCTGGTCTTCCTGAATCACGGCTCCTTCGGCGCGGTACCGATCGAACTGCTGGAGCGAGCGGCTCGCCATCGGCTGGAGATCGAATCCAATCCCGTGCTCGGCGTCTGGCGACGAGGAATCCCCGCGACCCGAGATGCAGCGACTGAACTGGCCACCTTTCTCGGCAGTCCATCGGAGCGAACCGCGTTCGTCGGCAATGCCACGGAAGGCATGAATGCCATGCTTCAGTCGCTCGCCCTCGAGCCGGGCGACGAAGTTCTGCACGTCGACCAGGGGTACAACGCCATCTGGCAGACCCTGCTCGTGACCGCTCGGAGACGGGGCATCATCCCGCGAAAAGTGACGCTTCCGCTTCCGGTCGAAGGCCCTGATGATGTGATTGCCGCGTTCGAGACCGCGTTGACCACCCGAACTCGACTTCTCGTGCTTGATCAGGTGACTTCCCCGACGGCTCTGATTCTGCCCATCGAGCGACTGATCGAAATGGCTGCCTCGCGGGGAATCGAGACCATCGTCGACGGCGCCCATGCTCCTGGCATGATTGATCGCGCCGCGGCGGAAGCGGCCGGAGCGGCGGCGTGGACCGGGAATCTTCACAAGTGGACCTCCGCACTCCGAGGGGCGGCGATCATCACCGTCCGCGAGGATCTCGCCTCATCGATGAAACCACCGGTGATCAGTCATCACCTCGATCAATCGTTCGCGGCCGAGTTCGACTGGCCCGGCACTCATGATCCGACGCCCTGGCTCACGGCCCCCGATGCCATCAGGTTCATGGATCGGTTCGGAGGCTGGAACGCGGTGAGACACCGTAATCAACGCCTGACGGTGAAGACTCACGCGATGCTCTGCGAACGCTTTCAGGTGGAACCGATCTGTCCGCTGGATGGCTCGATGACGGGGTTCATGGCGACCGTGAAACTGCCCGATGCGCTTCAACCGGATCATGGAGGGCCGTCGTTGAGTCCGAGCAACGCCGTGCCCGGCCCCGACGGCCGGCCCATGATCGGGATGGACGAAATTCATCGCCGCCTTCTGGAAGAGCACCGGATCGAAGTGCCGATCGTCACCCACGGTGGTCATCGTCTGGTCCGATTCAGCGTGCACGTCTACAACGATGATTCCGACTACGAACGACTGGCCGAAGCGATCCTCACCCTGGCGGATGGTTGACCATGCGAGTCCTGCTCTTCGAACCTCGCAGTGAGGGCCATCACGTTCCCTGGGCGGGAATGATCGCACGCAGTCTTCTCGATCTCGGGGCCACCGTGGTTCTCGCCCACGGAGAAGATCCCACGCAGCTTGAACGCCTTGAATCAGGCCACCCCGGCCTGCTTGAGAGACTCCAGCTTCATCCCACCGGGAAGCAGGGGCGTTTCGACGGAGGATCGGCCCTTGCGGCCCTCGCCCGAGCCGATCGAACCCACCGACCTGATCGGGTCCTGGTGGCCAATCTCGACGAGTTCGCGGCTGGAATGTTGCGCCGGGCGGCGATCGGCATCCGACCACCGCTGAACCTTCACGGAAGACTTCGCGGCATCTACATTCGTCCACGACCGCTCGATCCCGAGGAACGAGGCTTTCAGAATGGCTGGAAGCGCCGGGGATACCGGCGACTCGCCGCCAGTGGATTCTTCGAAAAACTCGGCGTGCTCGACGAGGATCTCGTTCTTCCCGAGCAGAATCTCTCCCACGGGGTGAGGCTGATCTGGATGCCTGACTTCTGGACGCCGATGCAGAAGGTCGACCGGGAGTCGGCCCGTCGATCACTCGGCGTCCCGAAGGATCGTTGCTCGCTTCTGTTCTTCGGCGTGCCTCACCATCGCAAAGGCCTCGATCTCGCGGTCCGGGCGATGCATTCGCAAGATTCCGGCCGGGCGTTTCTTCTGGTCGCCGGAAGCCAGAGAGATGACCCCGATCTTCGACGATCGCTTCTGCGACTGACCGAAGACGGTCGCGCCGTGGTTCACGATCACTATTTCGATGACACCGAGATGGCGGAAGCCTTCGAAGCGTCCGACCGCGTCCTGCTTCCCTATCGATCGCATTATGGTTCAAGCGGGGTGCTGAGTCTTGCGGCGTCGCGCGGACGACCGGTGATCGCCAGCGACCACCACCTTCTCGGCCGTCGAGTCCGGCGAGAAGCCCTGGGCGTGGTTCACCGGAACGGCGACGCAGCGTCACTCGCCGCCGCGATCCGATCTTCGGTGGACGCGAGCCCCGCACAGTGCGACGCATGGCGAGAAGGCTTGTCTCGATGGGCTTTGCGCACGACGCCGGAGAAATTCGCGGAAGCGGTTCAAAGACTCGTCGAATAGGCGAGTGGGACGGGAGGCACGAGGGATTGCTGATCGACCGGGCCTCGGCTCAGGGGCGATCCAACCGTTCACTCGGTGGCGGCGACCATTGCTCGTGCCTGATCGCCTCGACTCGCTTGGCATGCTTGTAGAAGCTGCCTTCGAAGCTGCTGAGTGCGATGATGAAGCCGGGCCAGCCGTCACGAAAACCCATCTTCAAGACATAGTGCTTGAAGAAGTTGTGAAGGCCCCGGCCCAGGGCTCCGACCATCGAACTGCCTTGCGCTCGCCCTTCGAGCACTTCGGCACCAAGGGTGGAATATCGCTCGATCTTGTGCTGAATCTGCGCGAGATCCTTGAACGGGAACTGCCAGATGTCCGCCTCGAGCACGGCGACCGTGGCGCCGTCGGCAGGAATCCATCCCTCATGGACCGGCAGAAGGTCGTAGGTCATCTTTCCGTTTCGAAACAACTGAGGCTGCCGGAAGTTGGGGTACCAACCGCTGCCCTTGATCCAACGCCCCATGAACCAGTTGCGTCGCGGCACCTTGTAGATGTCGGACGACGAAGGAGTTCCGACGACCCGAAGAATTTCATCCCTTGCTTCCGCCGTGCAACGCTCATCCGCGTCGAGCGAGAAGATCCAGTCACCGCGGCAGGCGGCGATCGCCTCGTTGCGAAGCTTGCCGAATCCGTCGAAATCGATCTGCACGACCCGGGCCCCGAGACGCTCTGCAAGTTCGGTCGTTCCATCGGTCGAGTGGGAATCCGCGAGAATGACCTCATCCGCCCAGAGCACGCTGGAGATCGCCGCCTCGATCTTGTCCACCTCGTTGTAGGCGATGACGTAGGCGGTGATCGACGGGGTTCCGTCGTCTCGGCGAAGCGGAGAATGTTCGGTCTCGTTCATCACACCGAGGATACCTCGGCCGGGCGAATGACTTCACCCCGGCTCGTCATCCCCCGTGGAAGTCGGATTCGAAGCCGGGTCAGGGCGAGCTCGCTCCCGATCCACGAATTTCCTCGCCAGATCGGCCTCGGCGACCTCTTGCGCACGTTTCTCGGCGATCGGCAGGTATTCCGCGTTGTACCAGTCCCGCCAACGACCGAGACTCCATCCGAGGGCGGAGGTGTCGACCGGGGTGGTTCCAGCGGTCATGTCGACCAGCACTCGATGCACCTCCGTTCGATAGATCACCGCGAACGCCTCGGTGACTCGCATCACGAATCCTTCATTGATGATCCCCGGCACCGGACGGAATCCGCCGGAACCGTCTCCGGTGACCGGAATCAGATTCTGTACGTAGGACCGCTGGGTTCCGATCGCGATCCAGGCCTGATCCCCCTTGCGAAGACGTCGTTCGCCGGCGTACTGAGTCGCGATCAGGTGGGGGATCGCCAGTCGGGCGTCGAGCGCCCCGGCCAACCGGGCGGAGGATTCGATCATGCCGTCGTCCGATCCGCGGAATCCGGCCTGGAGCACCGCGAGCACATGGGACGACGCCGGACGGCGAATCGCGGCGGCGGCCTCCGATCGCCAGCGCGGGTCCGGATGGTCGATCGCCGTCCAGGCCAGGGCCGCCTGTCCCATGTCTCCACTGGTCACGAGATGTTCGATGATCGCGGACCGAACGTCGTCCTGCCCCCGGGCGAAGACCTTCGGCATCGCGAACAGCGCGGCCGGAGCGTCGAGAGTCGAAAGGGCCCGCAAGCCGGCGGCCCGGGTCTCACCCCGGTGGGTCACCCCGAGATACCGACGGTCGATCTTCTGCAGAGCCCGACGCTGGGGTCCGAGCCGTGCACTCCGGATGACCGAACGGATCTCTTCCGCGAGCGCGGGATCCACCATCATCGGCAGCGGTCCCGCACTCGGAATGGGACGAAGTGGGGGAGGCGACCCGGTCGCGTGGAGAGGGGCCGTGATGAACAGGGTGAAGGCCCCGAACAGAACCATCGTCGACCGCCCGAGGGCTCGGGCTCGAAGGCGGATTTCACGGGCGATCAACGGCATCAAGACCTCCTGCATCAGACTCAGTATAGAACTCGGCCACTCCGGTACCGTGGAGAAGTGATCAATCGGACTCGTCTTCAAGATCCGTCCACCGACTTCGGGTTCGTCCTCAGCCGACGGCTCGGAGATTCTCTCGTCTCCATGGTGATCGCCGAGAATCTTCGTCGTGCCGGCCGATCGGTGACCATCTACGGAGACATGCTGAGGCCGCTGGCCACCAGATTCCCGGCCCACGACCTGCGCGAGATCCCTCACGGACCGGACGCGGTTCCGATCTGGAACCGGCATGACGTCCTTCTCCATTTCCGTCCGGCGGATGTCCGCCCTGAAGCCCGGGAGATTCCGGACCGGGTGTTGGTGCTCGACGATCTTCCCGAACATCGCGGCCCACTCCTGGGGATGGTCGAACTGCACCGTCGCGTGTCGAGTTCGGTCTTCGGAGTCTCGTCCCCGACTTCAGAGACCGGATTCCAGGCGGAATCCGATCCCCCCGATCCCGATCCGACCCGGATCATGATTCATCCCACCGCCAGCGATCCCCGCCGCGCCTGGATTCCCGAACGATTCATCGCGGTCGCCGAGGGGCTTCGCGGCCGTGGCTGGACCCCGGAGTTCACCACGCTCCCGGAAGAACGCGAAGGCACCGGCTGGATCGAAGACGCCGGATTCCCCCGATTCGCCACCGCCGACCTCGCGACCCTCACCCGGCGGCTCGAAGGCTCGGGTGGTTTCTTCGGGAGCGATTCGGGCGTCGCCCACCTCGCATCCTGTACCGGGCTCCCGTTCGTCACGCTCTACGTCCGGCGAAAAGTGTCGATTCGCTGGTCGCCTGGCTGGTCGCGAGGAGAGGCGATCCGGCCGCGCTGGCCCCTGATCCTCAAGCCGCTCAAGGAGCGGTTCTGGGCCCGTGGAATCTCGGTTCGGCAATCGCTTTCAGCCGCCGACCGCATCTTCGGCTCGAAACCCGGCCTCAATCCCCGATCGCCGTGATCGTGGCCAGATAGGTGGACGGCTGGCGGATCCGTCGCATGGCCCGACCAGCCTGCGTGATGTTCGAATAGCAACCCACCTGGACCTTGTAGAGCCCACCCTGCTCCACGAGCATCACGTCGCCCGCGCCGGCGGCTCGAACCGCCGCGGCGACATTCCTGGCGCATTTCTCCGCGTTGGCCCGACTGGAATACGCGCCGAACTGGATGGCGTAGCCCGCGAGCCTTCCTTCGGTGACGTCTTGACCACCCATTCGACGGGCGTCATCCAGACATCGCCGGGCATCGACCTCGAGTCCGACCTCCTTGTAACTGTCGGCCGCTCGCAGAAGGGCCTCGGCGCCGAGCCCGCTTCGGACCAGAAGCCCGCCGCGCTCGAAGCTCCGTGCCGCCTCTCGTCGGCGACCGATCTTCTGCTGCACGGTGCCCCGCTGGATGAACGCCCGACCCCGGAGATCGGGATCCTCGGCCTGAATCGCCTGCTCGAGGAGATCCAGGGCCTCCGCGAAGTCCCCGAGGCGATAAGCGGCGATTCCCCCGATGTATCCGGCCTCCGGTCGCTTTGAAACGGGCGCGGATCTCACCAGACGACGAGCATCCTCCAACGCCGTCCGATCGTCCCCTCGATCGAGAGCCAGAATCGCCGCATTCTGGTCTCGGGCGAAGGCATCGTCGCAACCCCCGATCGGGCCGAGACCCCCGATCAGCATCGGCAGGAGCAGGAAGATGTGGAAGGGACGTCGGGATGGAGGCGAATTCCGCATCTCTCCAGTATCGTCCGACACCAGCATGGACCTCCACGATCGAATCCGTCGTCGACTTCGTCGTCTCCCACTCTTTGAACTCGTGATCGATGATTTTCGCCGCTGGCGAGGATTTGGGATTCGCTACGCCGCGGCCCACGTCGCCGCGGCGATCCAGCGAACGACCGATCGACCCCGAGTGGGGGTGATGCTGCCGACCTCCGGACTGTTCCCGATCTCGATGCTGGCCGGCTGGCGGCTCGGCCGGACCATGATCCCGCTCAACTACCTGCTCTCGAAGGAGGATCTCGCCTTCGTGATCGAGGACGCCGAGCTCGATGCGGTGATCACCGTGGGGCCCATGATCAACTTCACCGGGCCGCTCCCGGATGGCGTGAAGGAGATCCGCCTGGACGAGATGAAGTTCTCCGGCCTTCCTCCGCGGCCCCCCCGGAAGCCGATGGCTCCGGATGATGCCGCGGTCATCCTCTACACCTCGGGCACCTCGGGCCGCCCCAAGGGCGTGATCCTCACCGATCGCAATCTCCAGTCGAACGTCGATCAGATCGTGCAATCGGTCCATCTGGATCGAAACGACACCATGCTGGGCGTGCTTCCGCAGTTCCACACCTTCGGGCTCACCGCCCTCACCCTGATTCCGCTCTGTCTCGGATGTCGCGTGATCTACACCGCGAAATTCATGCCCAAGCGACTGCTGGATCTCGCCCGAGAGCACAAGCCGACCGCGTTCATCGGAATTCCGTCGATGTACAACGCCCTGCGGCTGGCCAAATCGGCCCAGCGAGAGGACTTCGCCAGCCTGCGATTCGCGGTCGCCGGCGGCGAACCACTTCCCGATGCCGTGAGTGATGGTTTCCACGAGACCTTCGGGGTGAGGATCTGCGAGGGCTACGGGCTCACCGAGACCGCCCCCGTGGCCAATGTCTGCCTGCCCGAGGAGTACCGACCGCACTCGGTGGGTCGATGCGTCCCCATGGTCGAAGAGCGGATCGTGGCGGAGGATGGTTCGATCTGTCCTCCCGGGGTCGATGGAGAGATCCGCATCAAGGGCCCCAACGTCATGCCGGGGTATTTCAAACGCCCGGAAGAGACCGCCGCCGCGTTCGACGAGGACGGATACTTCCGCACCGGCGACATGGGTCGCGTGGACGAGGACGGCTTCCTCTCCATCACCGGCCGGATCAAGGAGATGTTGATCATCGGGGGCGAGAACGTGTTCCCCCGGGAGATCGAGGAGGTCCTTGATCGACATCCGGCGATCAAGTCGTCGGCGGTGATCGGACAGCCCGACCCGAGTCGAGGCGAAGTCCCGCTGGCGTTCGTCGAACTGGTGGAGGACGAAGCCTTCGACCCCACGGCGATTCGATCCCACTGCCGCGAGACCCTGGCCCAGTTCAAGGTGCCCAAGGAGATCAGAAGGCTCGAGGCCCTCCCACGCAACCCCACTGGCAAGATCATGCGCCGAGCCCTGACCGTCGACACTCCGGGCGAGGAATGAGCGTCGCGGGTCGGGTCAGCATCCGCCCCAGGCGGAGAGCATGATTCCAAGGTCCGAACCACCGACCAGGCCGTCGCCGTCAAGGTCGGCGGAACAGTCCCCGTCACAGGGGCCCCACGCCACGAGCAGCAATCCGAAGTCGGCACCGTCGACCACTCCGTTGCCGTTGAGATCAGCGGCACAGGAGCAGGGGACTCCGAGGCATTCGATCGCCAATGAGCCGTTGCCGGTGGCCGTATCGACGCCCGCGATCCGGATCAGAAGCGTCTCACCACAAACGGCATCCTCGAACTGAACGAGACTCGTACCCGACTGACAGGCGAAGTCGTCGTCGTCGCAGGCGATCGCCTCGAGGGCGTCGCAGCCGCCGCGGTACACCTCGATCATGGTGTCGAAGTCCGAAAGTCCACAGGTGCCGAAGATCATGAGTCCGTCGCAGGTCACCCGGTGCTGGAACCAGACGTCGCCGCCGAGAGGTTCATCATCGGCGCACCCTTCGGCCGGTCCGTCGAGCGTGGAGAGGAGTTGACGGAACGGGGTGAGCCCCACCTCCGCCACCTGCGCATCGACACACGCATCGTTGGCCGGAGGAGGCCCGCCGCATTCGATCGCGGCCAGCGAGGCACAACTCGAATCCCACTCCCAGGTGCAGCATGCCGGATCGATCTCGCAGATCGATTCACAACAGACCGGATCATCGCAACCGGGCGTGTCACGCGGGACCAGGCAGTCGCCTCCCGTGCCACAGTATTCACCGCACGTGTCCCGGACCTCGATCTGGAAGAGGTACACCGGATCCTCACAGAAGAACTGCTCGGACGCGGCCGCCACCTTCACCCAGATCGGCCCCGCGGGGACACAGACATCACCGATCCGGCCGAGGCACCCGGATCCGTCGATCTCGAAAAGCACTTCTGAATCACAGTCGGCGCCGGAGATCTGGAGGCGACTGAACGCGGAGGAGACCAGCGTGGTTCGAACCCTGACCACCCCGTCACCATCGAGATCGAGATCCGCGAGGTCGACCTCGTAGACGTCCACGTCGAATCCCAACCGGAACGAACCCGCGACGAACTCGAAGGGCGACAGCGACTCGGCCTCGCCGCCGTCACATGGATCGTTTTCAGAATCGTCACATCCCTCGGCCTCCAGGGCGACATCCGGATCGATCTCCAGGGCGCATCCTTCCACACAGACCGATTCGGCGGTGGTGACGCACAGAATGTCCCAGACCACGTTGCAGCAACGCGGGTCGATGAGACAGACATCCTCGCAACACTGCTCATCATCGCAGGCGGCCGAGCCATTGGCTTCGAAACAACTCCCAGATCCCGAGGCCCCGCAGTCACCCCCATCGGTATCGCAGGCGAAACTCGCGAGGATCACGCAATTGGTGTCCCACGTGTTGTCGCAGCAGAAGGGGTCGACGAGACAGACCGTCTGGCAGCAGCCGGCGTCATCACAGGCCCCGGAACCATTGGGTCGGAAGCACGATCCGCTGGCTTCCGTGCCGCAGAGTCCCGAACAGGTCAGGAAGGCCTCATCGGCGCAGGATGCATCCCAGTTCTTGCAGCAGAAGGGATCGATCCCGCACACCGTCAGGCAACAGGATTCATCGTTGCAACCGGGCCCTTCGTGGGCTTCCAGGCAGTCACCTCGCGGCGCCGGACAGATCTGGGCCTGCAGGCGCCCCGCCAGAGGCCCGAACGCGAACATCGCGGCCAGCAGCAGCAGGGCGTGGAAGGTCGGGGAGAAGGGGGATCGGTCGTTCGATACGGAGGGCATCGGAGATATTCAATCCGGGATTCAAGGCCGCTCGGCGACCGGTGATCTGAGGGGGCGAGTGAGATCAGCTGACCAGACGACTGGTTCCGGAGCGACACCGCTCTCCGGTTGATACGCGGGGCGAACGGCGAAGTTCCGAGTACCAGAATATAGCTCCCCCGAGAGCCTCCGCCGCTGAAAGAAACGAGTCCCCCGGCCTTACGGCCGGGGAACTCGATACGGAGTCACGCCAGGATTCCCGAAGCGTCCGGGAACCGCGTCCAAGTCGTCCGTCAGGGGGTCGAGCATTCACCCCACTGAATGAGAAGCTGGCCGACGTCGGCACCATCAACCACGTCGTCACCGTTCAGATCCTCCGGACAGGATCCGGTGCAGGGTCCCCACGCGGCAAGAATGAACCCGTAGTCGGCCCCATCCACCATGCCGTCGTCATTGAAGTCGGCCGAGCAGCCATCACTGCCGCAGTCGTCTCCCGTGCACGAGACATCAAGGGTCGCGGTACCGGTGGTGTTGATTCCATAGCTACCGATCCGGACGTAGTACACGCTCTCGCAATCGGTGGCGAAGGAGACCTCGGAGATCAGCCCGCAGGTGTCGTCGTTGCAGGCGATGATCTCGCCGTTGCAATCACCCTTGTAGATCGCCATCTTGGTGTCGAAGGTCGAATCATTGGCGACGCAGAAGGACATGGTCACGTTGCCGGCACAGGCGGGCTGATAGGTGAACCAGACGTCACCGTAGATCTGATCGTTCCCGAAGTCCGCACACTCCGCGGGAAGGACCTGGCCGGAATCGGTTGCTCCGAGGGTGGAGACCACCACCGAACCGTCGACGATGGGCGTCGCCCCTTCACACTCGTCGTTCTCGGGAACTTCCGGACCACCACTGCCTTCGGCGATGGTCATGGTCGCAGTTCCCTGCACTCCAGCCTCCCAGGCGCCGATCTGAATGATCAGCTCCGTACCGGCCGTGAGTCCGGGCAGGGACATGAGGGAGGAGTAGTTCGCACATCCGACTCCGTCATCGTTGCAGGCCACGAGCGAGCCCGCACAGGAGTCGAACGCGGCGAGCCGGGTGTCGAAGTCCGCCTGATTGCAGGTCGAGACCGACCAGTCGCCGTCCGTGGGGACGGTCCAGCGGTAGAAGAGATCGCCGTAGATCGTGACGGAGCCGTAACTGTCACAGGAGATCGGCAGATCGGCACCATCGGTTCCGGTGCAGTTGGTGTCCACCGCCACGTCACCGGAGAACGATCCGAGATCGATCGCATCGTCGCAGACGTCGCCGGGGACGCTTTCGACCGGTTCCGCATCGAGCGTGAATCGGTAGAGATTCAGCGGTCCGCTGCCGCAGGGGATTCCGTCGAATCCGTTGGGACCGACGAAGACGTAGTAGTCGCCCGCGGGAAGGCAGGCGGTGACCGCGCCGCCGCATTCGGTGACGTCACCGATCACGATCGACGGGTCGGGACATTCCTGACTGATGAAGAGCACCACCGCGGAAACGTTCGCATCGATGGTGACCGAAGCGTTCGAGACGGCATCGAGCGTGAAGTCGAACCAGTCGGTGTCCCGAAGGCCGCCGGACGCCCACATGTTGCCGCAGACCGAATCACCCACGTTGATGGGCTGGGAGGCGTTCCCTCCGCTGGGATCGTTGCAACCACCGTTGGTGTCCTCGCCGCAGAATTCGGTCTCGATCACGTCGGACTTCGCACAGGAGTCCACGCAGCCCGCAAGGCAGGCGTCGCCTTCACAGACCGTGAGGTTGCCGGTACCCGCGGCGGGGGGATTGAAACCGCCGAGCTGGATGTAGTAGGTGGTTCCCGCGGTGACCGGGGAGATCATCTGAGAGGTGAAACCCTCGCAACCGAGGCCGTCGTCGTTGCAGGCCACGAAGACCAGGTTGTCGCAATCGCCGGTCCAGAGGGCCAGCCGGGTATCGAAGTCGGCGTCGTTGCAGGTCGAGATCAGCACGATCTCATCGGTGCTCGCCGTCCAGGTGAACCAGATGTCGCCTCGGATGGTGACTTCGCCGAAGCTCTCGCACTCCGCCGGAAGATCCGGACCGTCGTTGATGGCCCCGAGGGTGCTGAAGGCCGTGATCGAATCGCCGGTGCCGAGATCGGTGGCGTCGGCGCAGAGGTCGTTCTCGGGCGCCGGCCCGTCGAAGCAGACGGTGACCGAGGCGGCCGCACACAGGGAATCCCAGGCGGTGTCGCAACAGTAGGGGTCGGCGTTGCAGACCGCGGTGCAGCAATCAAGGTCGTCGCACCCGGGGGTGCCGTTCGGGACGTCGCACCCTCCGGATGCCGGATCACCGCAACCGCTGTCGCCACCGCACAGGGTGAGGGCGAAGTCGGCACAGCTCGCATCCCAGACCACTTCGCAACAGAAAAGGTCGCTCTCGCAGACCAGGTTGCAACAGAGTGCATCCGAACAGGCGGGGGTGCCCGTGTCCTCGAGGCAGCTTCCCGCCTCCGGATCACCACATTCGAAGGGATCTCCACCGGCAGCGGCGACGCTGGAGACCGCGAACGCGGTCGCCAACGAGAGCCCGCCCCGGACAAGGCTGGTTCGTCGAATCATGTCTGAAACTCCTCATGGCGATCGCGCGGCGGGACACCGGCGAGGCACGGAACGAATATCTCGAGCACGAGCGGGCGGATGCCCCACGAAATCCGGCATTCTGGGATCCAGAAGGACGCGCGGGACGCCGAACGTCTCCAGCGTAGTTCCAAATTCGCACATGAGCATCAAGAATTCAACAATGGGGGGGAGGAATTCATGATTCCCGTGAGTGGCAGGATCGTTTTCAGTCACTGGGGTACGCTCCGGAGGGCGGGGTCCGAAAATCAGAATCCCACCCGACGCCGTGATCGCTCGCCATCGACCCTCGCGGTCATCCGCCACCACCCGCCACCACGAACGGAGCCACTCCATGTCCATCGAGCCGGGCCATACCGCCCCGTCCATCGCGCTTTCCGACGCCCCCGGACATGTCGTCGACATCGACTGGAGCGAAGGACCAACCGTGATTCTCTTCTTCCCGCTGGCCTTCAGCGGGGTCTGCACCGACGAAGTCTGCACGGTCCGTGACGACTGGAGCGACTGGAGCGAGATGGGGGCCGCCGTCTACGGGATCTCGATCGACAGTTGCTTCGTGGCGGCCAAGTTCCGCGAGCTCGAGCGGCTTCCCTTCCCGTTGCTCAGCGACTTCAACAAGGACACCTCGGCGGACTGGGGGGTCCTGCTGCCCGACTTCTTCGGCCAGAAGGGGGTCGCGACTCGCGCCGCCTTCGTGGTCGACGAGGCCGGAACGGTCACCCACGCCGAAGTGATGAAGGACCCTGGAAACATGGTCGATTTCGACGCCATCAAGACCGCCGTCAAGCACTGCCACGCCGCGAAGTCACGCTGATGACGACCAACCCGGAATCATCCGAATCCGTGATCGCTCGTCGTGGAATGTCGATCGCGGTCTCCTACCCGGTCCTACTGGCGCTCGCGTTGACCGTGGTGGTGCTGCTGATGGGCACGCTCGCCACGTCCGGCATGAGAGACTCCAATCGGACCCTGGTCGATCAGATCGTGCATCAGGCCACGGAACGCATGCGGCTCGCGGTGCTCGACACGCTGACCGAACCTCGTCGGATCTCCGACCTCCTCACCGATCGTGTGCGATCACGAACCATCCGGCTCGAGACCGCGGCGGACCTCATCGGGCTGGGCGGGCTCGCCTCGGACTACGTCCGCGGCTTCCCGTCGATCGGTGCGGTTCTCTTCGTGACCCCGAAGAACGACGTGATGTGGGTCGAACAGGCAAGCAACGGCGACCTGCGACTCACCCTGCACGACTCCGCCGATCCGGGACGCGCGACGGAGTGGACGCTCGACGACCAGGGCCGTCGGGTGGAGCCCGCGATCGGAAGCTACGACTACGACGTGTCCCAACGTCCCTGGTACCGGACGGCGATCAGCGCGCCGCCAACCGGCGGTTGGACGCCGCTCTACGTCTGGGCTTCAACCGAACGTCCACCGCCCATCGGCTGCGGATTGAGCCGGCGGATTCTGACGGATGACGGTGAACTCCTCGGTCTGATCGACATCGGGCTCACGACTCGGGACCTGTCCGCGCAGATGTCCCGGATCACGGTGGCCGAACATGGCCGAACGATGATCATGAATGGCGACGCTCGGTTGGTCGCCTGCGACGACCCCGGGGTCGAACTCAGTCGGAACGGTGACGTACTCGCCGCCACCGCGATTTCCGATTCTCTCTTGGTCGAAGTCGCGAAGGAGATCGCCCGCAGTCCGCGCGACGGCGGGGATCCGACGGTCCTACGATTCGAGGACTCCGGAGGCGAGGTCTGGGAGGTCGAGAACGAACCGCTCGGCCTGGAGACCGGACCCGACTGGCATCTGGTGGTGGCCATTCCCGACCGCGATCTCCTTGGCGGCGTGCAGCGGGTTCGTCGGAACATGCTGATCGCCGGGGTGGCGATCCTTCTGTTCTGCGGCGTCGGCAGCGTCCTCGTCGCAAGGCGGATCGTGAAACCGGTGCTGGCGCTCCGAGGGACCGCCACCGCGATCGCGGCCGGTGATCTCGATGCGACGTTCGAGCCGAAGGGTGGCCGCGAATTCGCCGAGCTCTCGACCGCCCTCTCCGCCATGACTTCCGGGCTTCGCGAGCGGTACGAGATGCGGAATGCGATGGAGATCGCCATGGAGGTCCAACAGAATCTCCTGCCTTCCAACGCACCGTCCAGCCATTCCCTCGACATCGCCGCCGCCAACGTCTACTCCGACGAGACCGGCGGTGACTACTACGACTTCCCCGATCAGGGCACCCTGTTTGACACCGAAGCGGGGTCCACCCTCGCGGTGATCGGGGACGTGACCGGACACGGCATCGGCGCGGCCCTGATCATGGCCACCGCCCGGGCGGCGATTCGAACCCGGTTGCGACATGCCACGGGACTGGGGCCACTTCTCGACGATGTGAACGCGGTGCTGGTCGAAGACGTTCCCGCCGGCCGATTCATGACCCTGCTGCTGCTCCTGATCGCACCCGACGGATCCGGGTTCCGGTGGGCCAGCGCGGGGCATGATCCTCCGATCATCTACGACCCGGTCGAGGATCGATTCGTCGAGCCCGAAGGCGGCAACGTGCCCCTGGGAATCGTCGAAGACGAGCGATTCGAAGAACTTCAAACGTCGCTCCACGGTCCCGGCTCGATCGTGCTCGCGGCCACCGACGGCGTCTGGGAGACGGTCGATCCCGACGGTGATTTCTTCGGCAAGGACCGACTCCGCGAGGTCATCCGAGCCAACCGGGATCGAACGGCCGACGAGATCACCAAGGCCGTGGTGGAGGCCGCCGACCTCTTCCGAGGCCATGACCGACCCGCCGATGACGTGACGATCGTGGTGGTCAAGACGATCTGATTCCCGGAGGACTTCCGGCCCGGGAGGCCCGTGGCCGGCAACGCCTCCGGGGCCTCGGTGATTCGATCTCTCAGACCGGATCCGGACGGAGGAATTCGAGAAGCATGTCATGATCCTCCAGATTCGAGACCGCCAGAGCGGCGCCGGCGTCCATCAGATCCGTTCGCCCGAACACTCCGGTCGCGACCGCGAGGGGGATCGCTCCTCCCGCGAGGGCACAGGCGACGTCCCGGGGCGTATCGCCCACCACCACGGTCTTCGCCGGTGACCGCCCATGACGTGCGAGGAATCGCGTGCGCGCGACGGGAACCAGCTCATCCCGATGGTCGCCGTCGTCCGCGAAGGCATTGCATCCGTAGATCCGATCGTCGAGCCCGCTGCGACGGATCTTGAAACGTCCGGTCTCCTCCCAATTGCCAGTGAGGAGCCCGACTTCGAAGCGATCATCGGCATCGAGCGCCGCCACCAGGCCGGCGACTCCGGGACAGGGACGAAAGCCACCCATCTCGTCCGCGATCTCCTCGAGCGCTCCGGCGTAGGCGAGACGAAACGCAGATTGATGCTCCTGATGGCTGGTGCCCGGACAATGACGGGCGATGGCATCGGCATAGTTCTCGTGATCCAGCCGGCCCTGCAGCGGAACCCCCTCGAACCGGAACTCCGCACCGAGGACCGCTCGACCCGCGCGGACATAGGCATCCACGCCCGCATCCTGAGTGTCCAGGAGCGTCCCGTCGATGTCGAAGAGGACCAGGGTTCGTCCGGGGATTGGGCCGGCGGTCCGAGCAAACGAGGAAGAAGGCATCCGAGCGTCGCTCAACCGGTGTTGACCGCCGAGTCCGGCTTGGTGGGGACCGCCGACGGGCCGGATGCCTCCGCGTGGCCCAGTGCGTGGCGAACCGTTCGAGCCAGACTCACCGGATCCAGACCGACTTCGGCGAGCTGTTCACCTCGGCCGCCCTGATAGACCCAGCCATCCGGCATCCCACAGACCGTGATCAACCTGGAATCAAGCTTCAATCGATTGGCGGCCTCGAGGACCTGGGTACCAAAGCCACCCTTGACCGAGTGATCCTCGACCGTCAGCACGTGAACACCGGCCCCGAGGAGTTCCTGCAAGAGGGCGTCGTCGACCGGCTTGGCGAACCGCGCGTCGTACACGCTCACCGCGTACTCCTCGCCGAGGGTCTCCTTGACCTCCAAGCCGGTGATCGCCATCACGCCGTATCCGAGGATCGCCACGTCGGGAGGCTTTTCCACCGAAAGCGGCCGGGCCTTGCCCAACACGAACGGGGGGCAGTCGTTCTCGAAGCGATCGCTCACGTTGTCCCGTGGGTATCGGATCGCGGAAAGTCCGGCGTCATACCCGGCCATGAAGTCCAGCCCGGCGACGAGCGACGGCTCGTCCATGGCGGCACAGATCGCCGCGTCGGGCAGGGGAGCGAGGATCGACACGTCGCAGAAACCATGGTGCACCGCCCCGTCGCCGCCGACGAAACCGGCCCGATCGAGACAGAGACGAACGGCCAGTCCCTGGAGCGAGACTTCCTGGAACGCCTGGTCGAAGGCCCGCTGGAGGAAGGTCGAATACACCGCGAAGAACGGTTTCCATCCGGTCTTCGCCATGCCCGCCATCATGTCCATGGCGTGGCTCTCGCAGATCCCGGTGTCCCACGTTCGATCCGGGTACTCGGGCATCACCTTGGAGATCCCGGTTCCGTCGGGCATCGCCGCCGTGCAGGCGACGACCTTCGGATCGCGCTTCATCAGATCCAGCATGGCGTCGCCGAAGGCGCTGGTGAAGGATCGTCCCGACTTTCGGATTTCGACCCGACATCCCTCCGGAACCAGTTCGGTCGCGCTCTCGGCATTCCGATCCTGATCGACGACCTCGAACGCGCCGGGGGAGTGGAACTGGGTCGCGTCGCCTTCGGCGAAGCCGTACCCCTTGCCCTTCACGGTCTTGACGTGCAGCACCATCGGTCGGTCGAAGTGAGCGGCTTCGTTGAGAAAGTCGATGAGGGTCGGGATGTCATGACCGTCGAGCGGTCCGACGGTGACCAGGTTGAACTTCTCGAACCAGGCATCCTCGAAGATCATCGCCTTGCTCATCTCACCCATCCGGTGGTAGAGCTCGCTCAGAGTTCCGCCGCCCGGGATGTGCCGCGCGATCTCCTTCGCCGCCTTCTTGAAGCCTCCGTAGGATGGACTCAGCCGGACTCGGTCGAAGTAGGCCGCCGCCGCGCCCTGGGGCTTGGCGATCGACATGCCGTTGTCGTTGAGCACGACCAGGAACTGGCGGTTGAGGGTCCCGGCGTTGTTCAAGCCCTCCATCGCGAGCCCGTTGACGATCGAGGCGTCTCCGATGATCGCGACGGTCCGTCGTCCGGGGTCGTTCTCCGGGGACCAGCCTTCACCGTTGAGCGTGTCGCCGCGAGCCATGCCCACGGCGGTGGAGATTCCAGTCCCGGCGTGTCCCACCGAGAAGAGGTCGTACTCGCTCTCCCGCGGCTCCGGGAACCCCGACATCCCCTGACGAGTCCGGAGACCCGAGAGCATCGGCAGGCGACCGGTGAGCAGTTTGTGGGGGTAGCACTGGTGACCCACGTCGAAAAGCAGGCGGTCATGTCCGAAGTCGAACACGTAATGCATCGCGATCGTGAGTTCGACCACGCCCAGGTTCGGCGCCAGATGGCCGCCGCTCACCCGGACCTGTTCACAGATCGCCTGACGAATCTCGGCGGCCAGATCATCGAGCCGATCGATCGGGATCTTCTTGAGATCCCTCGGCGTCTTGATTCCGGGAAGCATGGCGAGGTCCATCCGGTGCGATCCTTCCAGCGGGGTCGAAAACAGCGGCGACGTGCCGCTCGTCACAGTCTATCGCGAACCTTCCGGACCAAGCGGTTTCCGGGGGGGCCATTCCACCCCGACGGTCTCGTACGGATTCGACGCCTGGCCGGTCCGGTTTCATTTCTCGCGGCGGTGGGAAATCATCGGGTTCGAACCGCCAGTTTCCGGGCAAGGGACCGCAGGGGATCCGCTTCGGCGCCGAGGCCAATCAGGGCATCGAGGGCCACCGACTCGAGTCTCACGACCTCGGCCCGACTCCCGTCGAGCCCGAGCAGGGAGGGATAGGTGCGTTTCCCCGCCAACTCGTCCTTGCCTCCGGTCTTTCCGAGGTGCTCGGTCGACTGCGTCTGATCGAGAATGTCATCGACCACCTGGAACATCAGGCCCACGGCCTGGCCGTAGGTGTCCAGAGCCCCCGGATCGCCGCCTCCCACGATCGCCCCGGTTCGACAGGCCGCCCGGATGAGGGCCGCGGTCTTCAACTCGTGGATCCGCCGCAGTCGATCGAGCTCCCGATCCAGCCCTTGAGGGAAGCCGCCGATGGTGTCATGAACCTGCCCCTCGATCATCCGGCGGGCGCCTTCGAGCACGACCCGGGCGACCGCCAGGGGCTCGACCGGACTCGAAAGTGCGACCTCCGCCGCCAAACCCTGCAGGAGATCACCCACCAGGATCGCCACATCCTCCCCGTAGGCCTTGTGGGTGGTGGGGCGACCGCGGCGGAGATCATCGTCGTCCATCGCGGGAAGGTCATCGTGAACGAGGCTGAAGGCATGAATGCACTCCACCGCGACCGCGGCCGGAAGCGCTGCCGTCCGATCACCGCCCACGGCCTCGCAGGCCCTCAACACCAGAATCGGCCGGAGCCGCTTCCCACCGCCCAGCAGCGCGTACCGCGTGGCTTCATCCAGGAGTGGCGACAATTCGAGGCCATCGATCGCGGATGCGAGCGATGCCTCGATGACGGCGAGCAGAACCTCGTCGCGCGGGGGCATGGCAGGATCGGTTTCGGGCACCACGGTCATGACCTGAGGGTACCGCCGATTCCTCGAAACGGGAAGAACACGCCACCGGGCCGCGCGGAGCGGTCGACAGTATGCTCGCACCCCATGGCCTCCCTCGAAACCTTTCTCGACTTCATGTCCCGCGGCGGTCTCGTCATGTGGCCACTGCTCGGATTGAGCGTCCTCACGGGTTCGGTCGTGGTCGAGCGCGCCGTCTTCTGGTGGCGAATCGACGCTCGACGAGGCCGACGCCGCTACCAGCGTCTGACCGAGGCGATCCAAGCCGGTGATGCGATCCGGCTGAACGGGCTGGCCGAGACCGACGATTCCCCGTTCGCGGGGCTGGTCCGACGCCTGCCCCTCGACGGCCCGCCGATCGACGAGACCACCGCGGCGATCGCGGCGGAAGAGGAAAGGCCGCGGTGCGAGCGGGGGGGGCTCCTGCTTTCGACCGTGGTGACCGCGGCACCGATGCTGGGCATTCTCGGCACGGTGATCGGCATCATTCAAGCGTTTGAACTGCTCGGTGGCGACGCCACGATCACCGATCCCACCGACGTTTCCGGTGGTATCGCGGAGGCCTTGATCTCCACCGCCTGCGGGCTGGTGGTGGCCCTGACCGCCCTGTTTCCGTACATGTTCTTCCGGGCTCGATCAGAGCGGGCTCTCGGCCGACTGGAAGCGGTGGCCGCCGGAATCGTCAGCGTCTCCCATCGCTCCGCACGCTGATCCCGGAAGAATCCCCCCGATCTTCGGATGATCCGCGCATCAGAATGGGGGGGGGCGTCATCGGGACCTCGTCGGGCACATGATCAGGCGTTGACTCAGTCCTGACTGTGCGTGAACTCGCGGGGATTTCCCATGCCGTCGCGAGCCGCATTGATCCAGACCCGCTGATCGAGGAGTTCACTGATACCCACGCCTCGCGTGTTGCCGTCGAGGTGGATGACCGAGATCTGGGATCCGATCCGCCGATAGGGGATCGCTTCCGGCGTGAACACCCGAACCGTGACGTCGGCCCCCTGGGCGAAGATGGTGGTCGGAACCGACGGGGTCTCGAAGACCGAGGGGCCCGCTCGGAACGCCAGTGGTCCGGGAGCGAGGTCCAGATTCCGGGCCACATTCAGCTCGATCGCCCAGACGTTGGTATCCGCCAGCTTCGGAGGACAGACCCAGGCGGCGCCCTTTTCAAAGTCGGTCGAGTCGCGGTACTGCCCCGGCGCCCGCCGGGTCGATCCCGCGAAAAGGACCATCTTGGTCGGGTCGGCCGCCCGACCGACACTCTGGATCACGATCTTCCCCTTGGTCTCGACCGCCGTTCCGGTCGAGGACTCCTGCGACCAGGTGGAATTGGCGAATCTCATCTTGGAGACGCCGCTGGAATCAGCCTCCCACCAGCCTCCGACGTAGTAGCCGTTGTAGCCGAACCAGGGATTGTCCGCGACGTCGATGGCCTCCGCTGAGATCGAATTGATATCGCCGTTCCGGGGGACTCGATCGACCAACTCCTCGTCGGGGTCGTACCCCAGCATCGTCTCGTAGCTCCAGTCCACGTAGGGCATGATCCGCCACGGATAGGTCCGGGCGAGCCTCTCCGAGATCCGTCCGCCCGCCTGGTACTTGTAGCGAAGTCGCCAATTGGTCTGGGTTGCGTCATCGACGTATCCCGGCATGAACCGGTCGGCATTGCTGGCGGTGTAGGCGGTTGACGCCATGTAGAGCTGGCGAAGCTGATTCAGCGCCACCGTCGACTGTCCGCTTCGCCGAGCGGCCTGAAGTCCGGCGAGCAGGAGGCCCAGCAGCACGGTGATCGTGCCGATGACCGCCAGGATCTCGACGATGGTGAAACCGAACGGGCGGCGAGCGCCGCGTTCGAATCGTGATCGGGAAAGCGTTGATTTGGGCATGGCCATCGATGGATCCGGACGTCGGGACGAGTCTCGGCCGCCCGCGGCGACGCCTCCGGACGTTCCGCAGCAGAACGGCTGCTGGTTGCGATGCTACCTGACGGATTCGTCGAAGGTGGCGAAAAACCGCGTCACCGACCCTCCACGGTGATCTTCTCGACCAGCCCCGCCTTGATCTTCTCGACTCCGGACCCCAGATCACCGATCGGGGCGGGTGGAACGATATCCACCACCTTCTGGCCGAGCGTCGCTTCGCCGACCTTGACCCGGGCTTCAAAGGCGCGACATTCGGCGAGGAGACGATCGAGAATCTCCGCCTCGGGGACGTTGGCGACCTTTTCGCCCTGAACGTAGATGATTCCCCGCCGATCACCCGCGAAGACCGCGACGTCGGCCCCCTCGGCCTCCCCGGGACCGTTGACGATGCATCCCATGACCGCCACCTTCAGTGGCAGTTCGATCTCGGTCTCGAGCGTCTTCTTCACATCTTCGACCAGGGTGAAGAGATCGACCTGGATGCGGCCACAGGTCGGACAGGCGATCAATTCGATGCCCTTTCTCGCCCTCATGTCGAGGGAACAGAGCAGCTCCACTCCATCTTCGACCTCGTAGACCGGGTCGCTGGCGTAACTGATGCGGATGGTGTCGCCGATGCCGTTGGCGAGGAGGGTTCCCAGGGCCGCGATCGAGCGGACGGATCCGGTCTCCCGGGTTCCCGCGTGCGTCACGCCCAGATGCAGGGGGTAGTCGAATCGCTTCGAGACTTCGGTGTAGGCATCGATGACCAGGCGGGCGTCCATGGACTTGGCGCTGATCGCCACGTCATGGAAGTCGCGAGCTTCGAAGATGTCGAGGTACTCCTCGAGCTTGGCGATCATGATCGCCAGCAGGTGACCCGAGCGATGCCCTTCGAAATAGGCCCCGAGTTCCTCCTGCCTCTTCTGCTTGTCGCGCCGCTCGATGATCGAGCCTTCGTTGACTCCGATGCGGATCGGGATGCCGGCACCCTTGCAGGCGTCGATCACCGCGTTGACCTGGTCACGGTCGCTGATGTTCCCCGGATTCAGACGAATCTTGTGGACGCCGGCCTCGACCGCTTCCAGGGCTCGCTTGTAGTGGAAGTGGACGTCCGCGACGATCGGCACCGGCGTGCCCTTGATGATCTCCGCCAGGGCTTCGGTGTCCTTGCGCTCCGGGACCGCGACCCGGACGATGTCCGCCCCCGCGTCCGCGAGCTTGTGGATCTCCGCGAGGCAGGTGTCGATGTCGTGGGTGTAGCACGACGTCATCGACTGGACCGAAGGAAGCGCGTCCCCGCCGATCTGGACCCGGCCGACACGATCGTCGCCGACGGTGAAGGAGCGGGTTTTTCGTCGCTGGTAGGTCATGCCGAAGATTGTAGGAGGGCTCGGCGGTCACGGACACGTTCCGGGACCATTCGGTAGCATTCGAGGTCCGCCGTCGACGCGGACGGCCCCGACATCGTCGAGGCCGAAGGCCGGGTTCCGGGCCCGGATCCCGTTCGATCATCCTCAGACATGCCCGGAGCCTCGCCCCATGACCATGGCCGAGAAACCCCACCGAACCAGCGGTGCCGTCAAATTCAAGTTGTCCCTGATGATGTTCCTCCAGTACGCCATCTGGGGGGCCTGGCTACCGATCCTGTTTCCATTCCTGCTCGGGTATCGGGGTTTCAGCCTCGAGCAGACGGGGCTCTGCCTCTCCGCGGGAGCGGTGGGGGCGATCTTCGGCCCCTTCCTGGCCGGCCAGCTGGCCGACCGGAGCGTCTCGACCGAGAGGCTTCTGGCCGCGAGTCACTTCATCGGAGCGATTCTGGTGTTCATGCTGGCGGTGGTGGACTCCTTCCTGCCCTTCATCCTGATTTCGGCCGTCTACGGCCTGGTCTACGCGCCGACCCTCGCCCTCACCAACTCGATCTCCTTCGCTCACATCGCCGACCGGGATCGGGATTTCGGTCCGATCCGGCTCTGGGGCACCATCGGATGGATCGTGGCCGGCATTCTGGTCGGCCAGTACCTGTTGCGATTCTCGACCCCGGCCGACGGCGGCCCGGATGAAATCGCCGCGGCGCAGGATGCCGGACGAACCGTCGCGTTCTACCTTTCGTCCGCCCTCGGCCTCATCATGGCGGTGTTCTGCCTCTTCCTGCCCCACACGCCACCGACGAATTCGGACGATGAAGAGACCAAGAAACTGGCCTGGATCGAAGCCCTCGGAGAAATCCGGCTGCAACCGCTGCTCACCCTCTTTCTGATCGCCATCCCGGTGAGCATGATCCATCAGTTCTACTTCGTCTTCACCAGCGACTTCGTGACCGACATCCAGAATGCGGCGGGAAGCCAGGGAGCCGACGCGTTCGCCAATGCGATCAATCAGGTGCTCGGGGTGGGCGGCGGCGGACTGATGACCATCGGACAGATGAGCGAGATCATCGTCCTCGCGGCGATTCCATTCCTCGCCCGGAGCGTCACTCGCAAGCAGCTTCTTCTGATCGGGCTCGCCGCCTACGCGGGCAGAATGGCGATCTTCGCCTTCGCGCCGACCTTGATTCCGGTCCTGTTCGGGGTCGCACTCCATGGCCTCTGCTTCGGCTGCTTCATCTTCGTCGCCTTCATGGTGGTCGACGAACACACCACGCCGGACGTCCGGGCCACCGCCCAGAACCTCTTCAACCTGGTGATCGTCGGGATCGGCATCATCGTCGGCAGTTACTTCGCCACCGGAATCGTGGCGAACTGGGCCACCATCCCCGAAGCGGAAGGCGGCGGAATGGACTTCGCCAAACTCTTCAGCGTTCCCATGTGGATGGCGATCGCGTGCTTCGTGGTGATGCTGATCGCCTATCCGAGGAACAGCAAGCCCCTGACCGCATCCTGATCCACGCGGATCGAGATCGACCGAACGACGACCGCCCGCGGCCCAGCCACGAGTAGCGGACGCTATTGCAGAGGCGGTGGCTGGTGCGTGTCACAAAGGATCCGCCAGGGTGGCTCCAGCTCGCAAAGTCCCATACAGGAACGGGTGTGCACTTCACGCCCGGCGCTCCTT
>NYWY01000055.1 GCA_002685335.1 Planctomycetaceae bacterium | reverse complement strand
CGCTGCTGCTTGGTACCCCGAACGGGACCTTGCATGACGCGAGGGATCCGCGACGGATCCTCCGTCGTACCGGCCCCGACAACGGGTGGCTACTCTCCATCGCGACCGATCCCGTGGACCGTTCCTGGTACGCCGGCGACCACGAAGGAAACGTGTCGTGTCATTCCGACTCGTCCGGAGCCGATGAGCCACGCTGGTCGGCCCAACTCCGGAGAACCAAGATCATCGGCCTGGCGTTGCACCCCGACCGCCGTCACCTGGCCGCCCTCGGCAGCGACGGGATCATCGACATCATCGATGTCAGGACCGGCCGCCCCCTCTGCTCCCTCGGTCCCGTTTCGGGTGAACCCGTGGACATCCGGATCGATGATCGAGGGGAGACGCTGAGCGTTCACACCCGAGAGGGTGAAGTGCGTTCCTGGGGGACCCCGCCCACCGGCCGGGAAATCATCCTTCGCCCCGAGCCCTGATCACCGGTCACTCCGCGGTGATCTCCCCGGTCTGCACCCGCCACAAATGGGCGTAGATTCCGTTCCGCGCGACCAGGTCGTCGTGGGTTCCGCGCTCGGCGACCCGCCCCCGGTCCAGGACGTGGATGCTGGAGGCGTTCCGCACGGTCGACAGACGGTGGGCGATGACGATCGTGGTCCGTCCCATGCAGATCGTCCGGAGCGATCGCTGGATCGCGGCCTCGGTCTCGTTGTCCACGCTGGCGGTCGCCTCGTCCAGGACCAGGATCGGGGCGTCCTTGAGCACCGCCCTCGCCATGGCGATCCGTTGACGCTGCCCACCCGAGAGCTTCTGACCCCGCTCGCCCACGATCGTGTCGTAGCCGTCGGGAAGACTCATGATGAAGTCATGGGCTTCGGCCAAGGTGGCGGCCTCCACGATCCGACTGAACGGCGGCTCGGTCCAATGCGTCGGATCCTCGTCCGGTCCCGGCCACCCGTAGGCGATGTTCTCGCCCACCGTGCCCTCGAAGAGATAGACGTCCTGGCTCACTAGGGAGACCGCGCGACGCAGGTCGCCGAGGTGAAGGTCTCGAACGTCCGCCTCGTCGAGCGAGATCGCGCCCCCGGATTTCGAAACGTCGTAGAAGCGAAGCAGCAGTTTCACGATCGTGCTCTTGCCCGCCCCGGTCGAACCCACGATCGCGGTGGTCTCACCCGCCGGGAAGTCGAGCGAAAGACCCCGCAGGACCGGGGCCTTGGGGTCGTAGGCGAAGCGGACGTCATCGAACCGGACCCGGCCTCGGACCTCCCCGATCGGCAACCTTTCGCGGCCATCCACGATCCGGGGTTCGACCTCCAGGAGATCGAGCACCCGCCGCGTGGACGCCATCGCCCGCTGATAGAGATCGAGGACCGCTCCGACCCGGGTGAACGGCCAGAGCAGTCGCTGGGTCAGGAAGACCAGGAGCCCGAAGGCACCGACCGCGAGGCTGCCATCCAGCGCCATCCGACCGCCGATCAGAAGGGTCACCAGGAAGCCACCCATGATGACGATGCGGATGAGCGGACTGAAGGCCGCACTCAGGACGATGGCCCGACGATTCCGGTCCGCGTACTCGAGGCTCTCCTTCCCGACCCGCTCGAGTTCGTTCCGTTCGGCCGTGAAACTCTTCACCGTCGCGATTCCGGCGATCGCATTCGCCAGCCGCGTGTTCAGATCCCCGACCTGCGCCCGGACCTCGGCGTATCGAGGCTCCAGTTTCCGCTGAAACCAGAGTGAACCGCCGATCACCATCGGTACCGGGATCATCGCGAACCATGCGACCTCCGGTGAGATGATGAAGAATGCGACGGTCACGGTGATCGCGGTCACCGCGAGCTGGATGATCTCGTTCGCCCCCCCGTCGAGGAAACGCTCCAGTTGATTCACGTCGTCCGAGAGGATGGCGAGCAGTCCGCCGGTCGATCGATCCTCGAACCACCGCATCTCGAGACCCTGCACATGTTCGTAGACGTCCACCCGGGCCTCGTGCTGGATCGCCTGAGCAAGGTTCCGCCAGGCCACGCCCAACATCCACTCGAAGATCGACTCGAAGGACCAGATCACCACCGTCGCGAGCCCGAGAATCAGGATCTGGTGAAAGGGATCGGGGAAGCCGAGTCGGGCGATGAGGGAATCCTGCCTCTGCACCACCACATCGATCGCCGCCCCGATGATGAAGGGTGGAGCCAGGTCGAAGAGCTTGTTCAAAACGGAGCAGGACGTCGCCCAGGCGATTCGCCGCCGGAACGGACGCGCGTAGCGGATCAGGCGAGGAAGGGGATGCCCGGGAAGCCCGGAGTGGTCGGAATCGTGAGCCTGTTCGGGACGCATGCCGCCGGATTCTAACCAAGCGGGTCGTGACGTCCCTCGCCACCGGCGTCGGTCGAATGAAAACGGGCGGCAGGCATCGACGCCTGCCGCCCGTCATGTTCTCACTTCTGGTTCTCCCGGGAGGCCGCGATCACCGCGACACCTCGAAAGAGACCGTCGTGATTCAGTAGCGGTAGTGGCCGGGCTTGTAGGGGCCTTCGACCGGAACGTTGATGTAGTCGGCCTGCTCCTTGGTGAGCTCGGTGAGGTTCGCACCCAGCTGACCGAGGTGAAGACGGGCGACTCGCTCGTCGAGTTCCTTGGGAAGCGTGACCACGCTCGTCCGGTCGTACTTCTCGGCGTTGTCGTGGAGCTCGATCTGGGCGAGCACCTGGTTGGTGAACGAGGCACTCATCACGAAGGAGGGATGACCGGTCGCGCAGCCAAGGTTGAGGAGCCGGCCTTCGGCGAGAATGATGATCGAATGACCATCCGCGTACTTCCATTCGTCGACCTGGGGCTTGATGTTGATCCGCTCGATGCCCTCGGTGGACTCGAGGCCCGCCATGTCGATCTCGTTGTCGAAGTGACCGATGTTGCCAACGATCGCGTTGTGCTTCATCTTCGCCATGTGGGCCGCGGTGATGATGTTGAAGTTGCCGGTGGTGGTGACGAACAGGTCCGCGGAGTCGACTTCGTCCTCGAGCCGCACGACTTCGAAGCCTTCCATCACCGCCTGCAGGGCACAGATCGGGTCGATCTCGGTGACCTTGACCCGGCATCCCTGACCGCGAAGGCTCTGGGCACACCCCTTGCCGACATCGCCGTAACCGCAGACCACGGCGACCTTGCCCGAGAGCATGACGTCGGTGGCTCGCATGATGCCGTCGACCAGCGAGTGACGGCACCCGTACAGGTTGTCGAACTTGCTCTTGGTCACCGCATCATTGACGTTGATCGCGGGGAACAGGAGCTCTCCGGCTTCGGCCATCTGATAGAGCCGATGGACGCCGGTGGTGGTCTCTTCGCTCACGCCGCGGATGTTCGGCGCGGAAAGCGTCCAGAGGTTCGGCTTCTCTTCCTTGATCGCATTCAGCAGGCCGAGCACGCACTTGAATTCGGCGTTGTCGGTGGTGTCGGGGCTGGGTACGTCGCCGCCGGCCTGTTCGAAGCCGAGGCCCTTGTGGACCAGGAGCGTCGCGTCGCCACCGTCGTCGAGAATCAGGTTGGGGCCTTCGCCGCCGGGCCAGTTGAGGGCCTGGAAGGTGCACCACCAGTACTCTTCCAGTGTCTCACCCTTCCAGGCGAAGACCGGGACGCCGGCGGGATCGTCGACCGTGCCGTTCGGACCGACCGCGACCGCGGCCGCCGCATGGTCCTGGGTCGAGAAGATGTTGCAGCTCGCCCAGCGGACGTCGGCTCCGAGTTCCACCAGGGTCTCGATCAGGACCGCGGTCTGGATCGTCATGTGGAGAGAGCCGGTGATCCGCGCACCCTTCAGCGGGCTCTTGCCCTCGTATTCCTTCCGAAGGGCCATCAGTCCGGGCATCTCGTGCTCGGCCAGGTCCATTTCCTTGCGGCCGAAGGCGACCGTCTCGGGCGAGAGGTCTCGAACCTTGTACGGAAGCGTGGTGAAGAGGGGCAGGCCGGTCGTGAGGAAGGTTCCGGCTTCGGAAGCGGTCGCGGTCACGGGAGACTCCAATTGACGCTGGGGGTTGAATGACAGACTGACGAGTATCGGGATTCGAGGGTTCCGAAACCGTGGTTTCGCGCCACCCGAGGATAATCATCCAATAAACGGATGGTTGGATGGATTCTAGGGCCACCAACCCATGACCGTCAATCTCCCCGTCGATCACGCCCCTCAAGAACTCCAAAGAGCGGTATCTTCTGCCTTGATCACTTCTTTTCAAGGAATGCCCAGAATGCCCACCCTCGCCACCCTCGTCGCTTCGATGCTCCTGAGTCTGATGCCAACCGGTCCTGCCGCCTCCGGCGACGACCCGGTGAAAGCCGCTCCCGCCCTGCAACGGGTTGGAGCCCCCTATCTCCTCGAAGTCTGCGTGATCAGTGGCAGGAAGCTCCCCGCGGATGGCGGCAAGGTGTTGATTCACGATGGCGCCGGCGACGAGAAGCAGGCCGGTCGAGAGTTCCGCTTCTGCTGCAACGGTTGCCTGGGCTCGTTCAAGAAGGAGCCGGCGAAGTTCATCCCCAAGGTCGATGAACTGATCATCACCCAGCAACTTCCTCGCTATCCAGTCAATGCGACCTGTCCGGTCATGGAGGACGAAGCCCTTCCGAATCCCACCGGCCCCGAGGCCAGGGACTGCAAGCTCGTGGTTTCGCGGAACCGACTGGTGCGTCTCTGCTGCACCCGCTGCATCCGGAGATTCTCCAAGGATCCCGTGAAGTACCTGGCGATCCTCGACGCCGCGGTCATCGCCGAAGCGAAAGCCTCCGGTCGCATCGACACCTGTCCGATCAGCGGGAAGGATCTCACCGAGAAGGCGAACTGGTTCGTGATCGGCGACCAGGCCGTCGGGACCTGCTGCGGCGGATGCCAACGCCGGGCCGAATCGGATCCACGAAAGACCGTCGCATCGGTGACCAAGGCGATGAAGGGCTGATCTTCCGGGTCTTCTGACGACTTTCAGGCCTTGAACAGCCCGGCGGCGAAGAGCCCGGGCCCCCGCCCTCCGGGCGAGGGTCGAAGGCGCCTCCAGGTCGATCGATCGAAGCCTGCGGTCGTGGTCCATCCTCGAACGACGGACTCCTCGAATCCCAGGTGCTGGTGACCCATGTCGTGTCGATATTCCTCGCGCTCGTGGCTGACCATGTCGACCACCAACACCCGACCACCCGGCCGAAGCACCCTCGAGACCTCGGTGAGCACCGCCACGGGATCCGGAAGGTGGTGCAGCACCAGCATGATCACCGCCGCATCCAGCGATCCGGTGTCCAGCGGCAGTGACAGGAGTTCCGCCTCGACGAAGCGAATGTTTCCCCGGCTCCCGAGCCGCTTGCGACACGCCTGAAGCATGGCTGGCTCCCGATCCACCGCGATGACTTCGCGAACCACCGGCGCGATCCGTTCGGCGGCGTCCCCGGTGCCACATCCCAGATCCGCCACCACCCAATCCGGATCCAGAAGCCCCAGCATCGCTTCCGGGCCGAACCCCATCCCGAAAAGCTCCTGACGCATCTCGTGCCACTCGCCGCCCACACGGCCGAAAAAGACCTGCGAATCGCTTCGACGGCTGGCCAGAACCTCACTCAAGCGGGCCGCGTCGTCGGCGAAGCCCGGCCCACCGGCGACGCGATCCCGGGTGTTCTCCCAGAGCCGCTGCAGATCGGGATCCAGAGACTGGGGAAGCAGGCGGTAGAAGCTCGCGGCGCCTTCACTCCGTTTGATGATCCAGCCATGTTCATGGAGCGCCTTGAGGTGGCGACTCACGGTGGACTGCGGAAGTTGAGCCGCGGCGGCAAGCTCTCCGACCCCGAGCTCAGCCTGTTCGACCAGCCGAAGCAGTCGAACTCGGGCGAGATCGCCGAGCTGCGCAAGCGTCGCCAGCCATTCGAGCGGACGGTCCTGGCGAGGGTGTTCACTGGAAGACTGCGGCATGCGAGTCACGGGTTCGATCAGGGACCGGGAGGGAGCACGAGCGTCGGTCCTGGAATCTCGCCGTAGGCACGGAGCCTCTCCGCGATGTCCAGATTCCCGGGTTCCAGTCCGTAGGCCTGCCGCAGGCGTCGAAGCGCGGTCGTGGACTCACCCAGATCCATCTCGATCTCGGCCGCGAGGATGTAGGCGTCCGCCGATCCCTCGGGGTCGGTCTCGATCGCCCGCAGAACGGCCTCCCGTGCCGTGTCGGGATCGTTGCTTTCGCGGGCGAATCCGGCGAGCGTCATCCAGGCCACGGGGTCGTTGTTGTCCACCGCCCAGGTGCGAACGAGATCGAAGGCCTCGTCGAACTCACCGGACTCGAATCGAGCCTTGGCGAGAAGCAGGAGGAGCATGCGGTCTCCCGGCTTGCCGGCCACGGCGATCGAGAAGTCCTCGGCCGCCTCCTGGGGTCGCCCGAGTTCAAGCAGGCAACGCCCGTTCATCTCCAGGGCTTCGAGATCCCCCGGTTCCCGCTTGAGGATCTGCTGGTAGTAGGCCGAAGCCGACTCGTAGCGCCCCCATTCGAATTCGTGATCACCGTCCCGCTGAAGCGTGACGGTCGGGGTATCCGGCAGGGTTTCGCAACCGACCGGGGCCCCCACCATCACGGCGAGGACGGCCACGGCCGACATCGTTCCTACGGGGCGAATCGGACGGAAGCGGTTCATGAAGCTGAAATGGACCATTCGGACTCCAACTGTGAGACCCCAGCCCACGGACGGGCTCGGTTGGGCGCATGATACGGAGTCGACCGAACAGACCGCTCTCCGCCAATACTGGAGTGCCTCTCGGATCCTCATTCTCATGAATGCCTTCTCCCGACACCTTCGCACCGCCCTCATCCGACACGAGCCGGATCCCGATGGCCCCCCTCCACACTTCGACTGGATGGTCGAACCCGGCCTCGATTCGATCCCGGGCTCGATCATCACCTCCGAAACTCGAGACGTCCTTACGTGGAGGACCGAAAAACGCCCGGACCAGCTCAATATCGGTGATTTTGTCGATCTGGAGCCGATTCCGCCCCACCGCCGGATCTGGCTTGAACGCTCCCCGGGCCTGAGATTCGAGCTGCCTCCCCCGATGGGGACCGCCACGATTCTTCGCCAGGGCCGGGTTCCTGGTCCGCTCCCGAGCTCGGGGGAATTTCTGAAATTCGACGTCGTCTGGTCCGAATCGGACGATGTCCACCATCTTCGAATTGAAAATCGCGGTCCTCGTGGGGCACGACTTTTTCGATTACCCGTCGACCGTGATGCCCCGAACCGGGATGGAGTCTCTCCGTGCTGACCGTTGCTCTCGGAATCACCTTCGCTGTGTTCGGGGCGATTCTCACTCTGACCACCGCCATCGGTCTCCCTGGAACGTGGCTGGTCATCGGGCTGGCCGGGATCGCCGATCTGATTCAGTTGGCCTGGCTTGGGGACGAGGAACCGATGTTCGGCGTCTGGGCGTTCGTCATCGCGATTCTGATCGCCGCCGCCGCGGAACTGGTCGAGTTCCTCGCCGGAGCCGCCGGTGCCAAAGCCGGTGGCGCCACCCGTCGAGGAACCCTCGGGGCGGTGGTCGGCGGTTTCGTCGGCGGCCTGGTTGGAACCTTCACCATTCTGATCCCCCTGGTCGGAACCCTGGTGGGTGCCGCCCTCGGGGCCGCGGCCGGCGCTCTCGTGGGCGAACTCTCTCGCGACGGCATCACCATCCGCGACACGTTCCGACCCGCGACCGGCGCCGCCGCCGGACGAGTCGCGGGCACGCTCCTGAAACTGGTGTTCGCGGCCGCGATCTGGATCCAACTCGTCATCTGCGCGTTCATCTGAATCCCCGGGTGGGAATCAGATCGTCGCTTCGGTGACTCGAAGGACCTCCTCGACCGTGGTTCGACCGTCGGCGACCTTGAGAAAGCCGTCCTCTCGAAGCGTGACCATGCCACGTTCGCAGCAGATGCGTCGAAACTCGGTGACGTTCGGATTCGACGCGATCAGATCGCGCAGATGATCATCAAGGACGAGCAGTTCGTACAGGCCGAGCCTCCCGGCGTAACCGGTCTGACGACACGATTCGCAACCCACGCCCTGAGGGAGCGAATCCGCATGGATCCCGTGCACCCCGAGGAATTCCCGAGTGTCTTCCGGAATCGGCGAATCCTGCTGGCAGTCGGGGCAGATTCGTCGTACCAGTCGCTGCGCGAGCACTCCGTTCAACGCGGCTCCGACCAGAAACGGCTCCACCCCGATGTTGATCAACCGGGTGATCGAACTCGGAGCATCGTTGGTGTGAAGGGTTGAAAGCACGAGGTGACCGGTCAGGGCCGCCTGGACCGCGATCGATGCGGTCTCATGATCCCGGATCTCTCCGACCATGACCACGTCGGGGTCCTGTCGAAGCAACGCCTTGAGAGCGCGTCCGAACGTCATGTCGATGGCGCTGTGAGTCTGGATCTGGGTCACCCCTTCGAGCGCGTACTCCACCGGATCCTCGACCGTCGAGATGTTGAGACGGGAAAGATCCATCTGCCGAAGCGATGAATACAACGTGGTGGTCTTGCCCGATCCGGTAGGACCGGTGACCAGGATGATTCCATGCGGCTGCTCGATCTGCTTCTTCCAGATCAGAAGCGTGTCCTCGGAGAATCCCAGATCGTCGAGCGACACCTGGATCGCCCGATCGTCGAGGATTCTCATCACGGTCTTCTCGCCGTGCGCCGTGGGGACGGTGGAGACTCGAAGATCGAGCTTCCGGCCGGAGACGTTCGCCCGTATTCGTCCGTCCTGCGGCAGGCGTCGTTCCGCGATGTCCAGATCGGCCATGATCTTGATCCGACTGGTCAACGCACTGTGCATCTTCCGCGGCGGCGTCATCATCTCGAAGAGGATCCCGTCGATCCGCATCCGAACCTTGAGCGTGGTCTCCCCGGGCTCGATGTGGATGTCGGAGGCGCCTTCGGTGAGCGCGGTCTGGATGATGTGGTTCACGTAGCGGACGACCGGTGAACTCTCCGCCTCCGCCTCCAGATCCTTTCCTTCCTCGTCCTGCTTCTCGACCTCGACGTCGTCCTCCTCCACGTCCGCGAGAATCGCCTCCACGTCACCGACCGAGGAATCGTCATCGCCAAGGATTCCGCGGATCGTGGCTTCGATCTCCTCGACCGAAACCAACACGTGCCGCACCACCGAGACGCCGAGTCGGCGTTTCACGTCGTCGAGGAGAAACACGTCGTCGGGGACCGTGGTCCCGACCATCGTTCGGGATCCCTCGCTTCGCAGCGGAACCACGAGCCGCTCACGACAGAATTCCGCTCCGAGCCGCTTCAGGTTCACCTGGTCCACGGAGTCCATGTCCACCCGCAGGAAGGGAATCCGTGACTCCTCCGCGACCGCGGCCTGGACCACCGGTTCCGAGACTCCAAGTTCGATCAGGATCGCCGACATCGAACGATCCGGAGACTGCTGCGCGAGCCGCCGCGCGGTCTCAAGTCGTTCGGCGTCGATCGCCCCGCTCTGATGAAGGATCAGGGCGAGGTCTCGAGGACCGTTCCCGTCGGCCCCGTCGTCTCCGTCTTCCGGGACGTAGAGATCCCGCAGCGCATCATCGGGCCTGGTGGGTCGAACGGAATCGCCGGCGATCGCCATCCCCGGATCGATCTCACGTCCGAGACCGTCGCCGGTTCGGAAGTCCGGAGGACGAACCACGTCCGGCCTGACGGCGAGAGACGACGAGTCGGGCTCGATCGGGTCGAGACCATCGGTGGACGCCGGTGCGCCCCGCGGAGCGTCCGAGGCCTCGGGGGTCTCCGACCCGGCCGGTTCTCGTCCCGCGTCGTCGGCGGGATCGCCGAGTTCGCGAAGAAGTCGTTCGATGTCAAAGCGGCTCAAGGCTTGCTCCCTTCATGTGCTCGGAGACCGAGGCCCTTCGGGCGGGATGCGGTCGACTCAGTAATCGCGGTGCAATGGAACGTCGATCCGGTATTCATGCGCCGGTTCGAGAAGTCTGGCCAGAAAGACCACGCCGTCGCGTCCGATTCGTTCGACCTCGAAGACGTACTCCCGGCCTTCGAACGGGACCTCGAAATCATCCCCGACCGTGAGCCGGAAACCGTTGAGAATGGTCTGGGCCCGATCGGTGTCCGGAGCGAGGATCGCGGTGATCTTCATCTTCCGACCGATGGACGAGATGATTGATTCGAAGTCATCCTTGAGTTGCTCGTCGGGACGGGCCTGGACCAGCGGTCCGGTCTCCAGGTCCCGCTTGTCCACCGGCACCGGTTCACCGTGGTAGCGGAATGGATTCCGGGTCCGAAGTTCATCCATGCTCACCTGCCGGTGATTGAGCGAGTCCTTGTCGAGGGTCCCGAGGATCGCCAGTTCGCCGGTCGGAACGGGTTCTCCCTCGGCTTCCGCCTGATTGATCCACTCCATGGTCTCCAGGCGGGTCTTCACCGGGGTCGCATCGGCGTTGCTTCGGCCGAGGAATCGCATCGACCACAGTCCGACCACCGAGGCGAACACCACGCCTGCGAAGACGAGGGTTCCGGCATCGAATCTTCGCCGACCGCCGCCCTGGGTCGGGCTGACGAATCCGTCGTCCATCGAGAAATCGATGGATCCGCCCCGAACCACGGGATCGTCGATCGAGGAGTCGATGCTTCCGGGCGTCAGACGCTCACGTTCCTGATCGTTCATCGTTGTTCCTCCGTGTCCTTGCCACCGTCGCAGTAGACGACCATGACCAGGGACGCATCCAGTGTTCCGTAGGGGCGTTCCGCGTCGTTGCGGCCCGCGGCGACGAGATTTCGATCGACCTCCAGGGACTGGATCCGGACCAGCCGCGGCAGTCGTTCCAGTTCCGTCAGGAACCCGTAGATCCCTTTGAAGTCACCCGAGATCTTCAGGCGATGCGGGATCTCGATGTATCCCTGGGTCTCGCTCTGCTTGAGCGCCCGAATGGATTCGATCGACAATTGGTGCCGTTCGCCGATCCGATTCAGTTCCGCGAGCAGGTCTTCGACCTCCTCCGCATTGGGGATGATCCGCCCGAAGTCGGAGAGTCGGGATTCCGCCTCGTCGATTCTCGACCGAACGTCGCCGACGGCCCCGGTCAGGACGTCGAGACGGGCGAGGGTGGTCTCCATCGAGGAGATCTCCATTCGGGCGTGTCGAATGTCCTCGTTGCGCGGCTGGAACACGAAGAACCAGGAGGCGAGGGGGACTGCGGTGAGCACCGCGAGAAAGGCGTATTCTCGAATTCCCAGTTTCATGAGCTTTCCTCCTCGATCGCGCCCGCGATGCTGGTCGGATCCTCGATCAACCGGATGTCCGCGTCCGGCCGGAGCTCGAAGAGCACCCGGAATTCGCGCATCCCGCGATCGTCGACCTCGGTCTCCTGAGTGTGATCCAGTCTCACCCGTCGGAACAGTTCCATCTCGACCAGGGCGTCGATGAAGAGCGAGATCTCGGCCAGACTCGGGGCCAGTCCCTCGACTTCGATCGTGGTGGCCCATCGACGCGGCTCGGGGCGGGACTCCTCGATCGCCTCGCCGGAGGCGGTTCCTCGCGTGGAGATCGAACCCACCACCTCGGGCTTCTGCCGAGGAGGCTTGATCTCCGTGGTGTCGAGGTTGAATCGGACGAGACTGAGCTTGTCCGGCATGCGATTCACGATCTCCGCGAGGAGATTGGATCGGGGCACCGTGTCGAGCAGTCCGACCGCGATGTGCGCCTTGTCCACGATGCGGTCGACCCGCTTCTCGTAGGCGTCCATCTCCGCTCGACGGTCACCCGCCTCGGCGAACTTCTGGTTGACCTCGTCCTGGGCCGCCCGTACCCCGTTCCAGGTGCGATCGGTGGCGAAGTATGCGAGTGCCACGCCACCCATGACGATGGCGAACAGAGTCACCGCCGCGATGTTGGTGCGACGTTCCGCTCGCTGCTTCACGTAGTCGTCGGGCAGGAAGCCTGCCGCGTTTTCGTGAACCTTGTCCATTCGACCTCTCCTGGGTTTCGACTGCCATCGCGGGTCTCCGCTCAGGCTTCCAACTCACAAGCACACAGACCACATGCGACGGTCCATTCCGGGTGCTCCACCGTCGGATCCAGCATGCCCGCCCCTTCCGGGGTGGCGGCCAGAAGCCGACGAAGCGGATCTCCGACACTCGACTTGATTCCCATTCGTCGGGCGAGCCGACCGGCGAATCGTCGACTTCGAGACTCGCCTCCGATCATCACCATCCGGTCGATGGGACCCCCCACCGCGGCTTGCGCGTATCGAGCACACATCAGGAGCTCGTCCGCGATGGTGTCGTGGACCTCAGCGAGTTCGACGTCGACGCCGGTGGAGCCCAGTGGAGTCAGGGACGGATTCGGACCGCCGGTGCGGCGTTCCTCTCCGACCGCGACCACCGCGGCCTCCCGCCGCCGGACGTCTTCCTGCTCCGCCTTGGCCAGACCGGCTCGCATGATCGCGGACATCTCCGCGGGACCGGACTCGGATTCCGTCGACCGGGAATCGGCCGTGGGTTCGTTCATCAACGTGCGCTCTTGCTGGATTCTTCGCATCCGGGCGTCCGCGGTGGTGCAGCCCCAGCTCGCAGCGGTGATCTCATCGAATTGACGACCACCGACATGCACGATTCGAGCGAAGACCAGCTCCGTGCCTCGGGCGACCGCGACCTTGACCGCACCCCATCCGGCGTCCACGTACATCGTCACCACGCTGCGATCCTCGTCCCGACGATGCAGGTGGTCGAAGGCGCGAAGCATGGGCAGATGATCCGGCTGGACCCCGACCACGCTGAAGCGGCAACGTTTCATGAGATCGACGTGTCGCATCACCTCGTCCCGCGCGATCGCGAGGGCCACTCGGTCGCGTTCACTGCCGGGAATCGGGAAGGAGCGGGCCACCACGTCCGACGGAAGACAGTCGATGCGTCCGGCGACTTCCGCCCTCACCTGCTCGTCCGGAGTCAGGGGGCCGTCCGCTTCGATCCGAGTCTGTTGGACGATGAAGTGGGAGCTCGACGGCGAAATCATGACTCGTCGGCCGTCGAAACCGCCTTTGCGAAGCACGCCGGGCAGTTCCTCGGAGAGAAACGCGAATCGACGGTCGGGGTTGCCCCGGGCCTCGTCCGGAATCTCAAGCATCTGGGCCGAAATGATCGCGGGGCTCTCGCCTCCGGAGAGCTGAAGGAGCTTGACCGAAGACGTGCCGAAATCGGCCACCACGGGCGAGGCGGTCTTCTGAAACATCCTTCGAAGGTTCATGGGGCGGACTCCGGGTGCCGGAGGGACCGAAAGATCCCTCCCACACCAGCGGATCGGCCTTTCCGAGGCCCCGGTTGAGGCGGAGCCTCCCACTCACGTTCACTCGGCGCTGAATTCAGGTGAGGGGTGAGGGTCGTGCGGCGAAGTCCGGATATCGGTCGTGACCGAATCCTCGCCGGGCCTCCAGCCCTCGGCGGCCCACGGTCATCCGCGGGCCAGGGCTCGGGCGAAGCCTGCCAATCGATCGAAGGCCCGGGGCAGGTCCCAGACCTGTCCGCTCCGTTTCCCGGCAGTGTTGGAGATCACCCGTACCTCGATCCCGGAGGCTCCCAGGGCCCGTGCGGCATGCAGAACCGCGGCCCCCTCCATCGCCTCCGCGATTCCTCCCGTTCGTCGCACGATCTCCAACGCCTGCTCGTCGGTACCGGAACAGGTCGCCACCGTGGCGATCGATCCCCTGGTCGCCGACGGCACGAGGTCCGAAACACGATCCACCAGGCCGGAGTCCGGCGTGAGACCGTTGTCCACGATGTACCGAGCCATTGGAAAACCCATGTCCTCGATCGTCTGGAATCCCTCGGGCGTGAGAATCCCCTCTTCGGCGTAGACCGATCGAGTTCCGATCACCAACGAACCATTGGCGACCGAGGTCGGCCCGGGGAGCGACCCCGCGATGCCCGTCGCGATGACCAGCGGTGGATTCGGACGGGCGGCGATCGCGAGCGTCGTGGCGATCGCCGCGTTCACGCGGCCGACGCCCGTCGTGACGGTGGCGAGGCCTGCGGCGCGGAAGGACTCGGCCTCCCGATCGGTCGCGGCGACCACCAGCAGATGATCAGGCGAGAGGTTCAAGACCGGCCGGTCCCGGTCGATGACCTGGCCTCGGTGATCCGGGGCAGCAGGTCCTCCAACGCGACGGTCTCCTGCACGCCTCCACCGAGATCCTTGAGATCAACCATGCCCTGTTCGGCTCGCGGCCCGAGAATCACCGCGAACCTCGCGCCCACCTTCGAGGCGTCTCCGAGAAGTTTTCCGACGTTCCTGGTGCTTCGGTAGCTCCGACGAGCGTGGATGCCCGAGCGACGCAACATCGACATCACCTTGATCGCCGCATGGTCGCCGGACTCCACGGAACTGAGGATGAAGACCTCCGGCGATGGGATCTTGATGTCCTTGAGCAAACCTCGATCCTCGAGGACGAGTCCGATCACCACGTCACCCATGCCGAAGCCGACCGCCGTCGTCGGCGGCCCCCCCATCAACTCCACCAGGCCGTCGTACCGTCCACCGCCGGCGATCGCTCGCTCTCCCCCGCCGTTCTCATGGACTTCGAACACGCTGCCGGTGTAGTACGCGAGACCACGGACGATTCCCAGATCCCACTGACACCATTCCGCGACGCCCGCTGCGACCAGCGCGTCCCGAAGACCTTCCATCGGTCCCAGGGCACCAGCCGGAATACCCGATTCCGCCGCGATCTCCGCGAGATCCGTCGACAGCGGCCGTCTGGTCCTTGCCAGGCGGTCGAATGCCGCGAGGCCTTCCGAGTCCAGCCCCAGCTCTGCGGCCTTCACGCCGAACGCCTCGGATTCCATCTTGTCCCGACGATCGAGCAGTTCGAAGGCGGACTGCATCCGAGGAGGAGAGACCCCGAGCGCCTGCAGCGCCAGGGCCACCGCATCACGGTGACTGATCCTGACCGTCACCGCCGCGGGATCCAGTCCGAGTCGATCAAGGGCGTGAATACCGGTCGAAAGCACTTCCGCGTCGGCTTCAGGTCCGTCGAAGCCGAGCATGTCCACGTTCCACTGGACGAATTCTCGAAGTCGCCCGCGCTGTGGTCGCTCCGCTCGGAAATGCGTGGGAATGGCGAACCACTTGATGGGGCGGGGCAGGCCCGGACCGCGGGCCGCCACCATTCGCGCGAGGGTCGGAGTGAACTCGGGCCGCAGCGCGTAGTCATCCTTGCCACCGGCGCGGCGAAAGGAGAAAAGCTCGTCGACGATCCCGTCACCACTCTTCAAGGTGTACAGATCGAGGCTCTCGAACGTGGGTCCTTCCACCTCCTCGAATCCGTGAACGATCGAGGCGTCGCGCCAGGCCGCTTCGACGTGACGGCGAACCGCGAGATCGGCGGGAAAGAAATCACGAGTGCCTTTGGGCGCTTGAAAACGTCGCGTCTTGCTCATGAACGTGGATTCAGTCGATTGGTGGGAATGAAGTCGGATCGCTTGATTGAACGCGGTCGGAATCAGGATCGAGAATGGTGCCGACCGGTTCTTCGCGGCGTGCGAATCACCAGGCCGATCGAAATCACGGCCAAACCCCAACCGACGGCGACTTCCCCGGCCATGGATCTCGTCCAGTCGGCGGGGAGTTCGAGGAAGTTCGAGGGGACCAGGACGCCGGCGATCACCGCGAAGGCCACCATGCTCAGTCCCAACGCCATTCGACCCCCGAAACCGATGCCCGCGGTGCCGGCGATCGAAAGAACGATCGCCACCAGCAACGAGCCGGCGAATTCAAGGGTGGCTCCGGTGACGAACATGCTGGTCGCCCTCGGACTGGAACCTCCGGGGCGGATCAGCAGGATGCCCGTGGGGCCGGTTTCCGCGACTTCCTCCCAGGCCTTCCGGGCCTCGCCATCATCCCACTCGGGAACCTCCGGTCGAGGCGGAAAGAGATAGGAGCCGGTGGCCGCGACGCTCGATTGAATCGCCGGCATGACCCGTTGGGCCTCCGGAAGATTCCGAAGGTCGCTCGACCAGAGTCCCAAACCAATACCGGAAAGCAGACCCCAGAGGAAGACCACGAGCGTTCCGACGACGGCGGCGATGACGAGACGCATGCGGGTCTCCTGACTGAAGGGGTCCGGAACCGACCGCCCGGGTGGCGACAGGCTACCAAGCGGCGGTCATTCAATCGTGAATCGATGCACCATCCGATGTCGATACGCCTCTCCGGGTCGCAACACGACGTTCGGCCAACCGTCCTCACCCCGTTGGTTGATGGAATCGGGGTAGGCCTGGGTTTCAAGGCAGAGCCCACCGAACTTCTCGTAGATCGCCCCCCCCTTGCCCGTCATGCCGTTCAGGAAGTTTCCGGTGTAGAACTGGATTCCCGGCTGATCGGTCTCGATGGTCATCACGATTCCGGTATCCGGATCCGAAAGCCGAGCGACCTCACGCATCATGCCGGGGTCGCCGTCGAGGCAGAGATTGTGGTCGTAGCCGCCGGGGTCCTCGCCGTTCTCCGGAAACGCACCGATGTCTCGGCCGATGGTCCGAGGTCGGCGGAAGTCCAGTGCGGTCCCCTCGACCACCGCGATTTCACCGGTCGGGATCAGCCCCGCATCAACCGGCGTGTACTTCGAGGCATTGATTCGAAGGGTCTCGTCGAGAATGGTCCCGGAGTCGTGTCCACCAAGATTCCAATACGTGTGATGGACGATGTTGATCGGGGTGGGAGCGTCACAGACCGCGCCCATCTCCACCACCAGTTCGCCGGCTTCGGTCAGGATGTAGACCACCTCCGCGTCGACCCGACCGGGATACCCCTCGTCACCGTCGGGGCTGGTCATGGTGAACCGGACTCCCGGTCCCTTGCCGGTCACCATCGCATCGGCCGTCCAGTGACGCCGGTCGAAACCGACCAGGCCGCCGTGCAGATGATTTTCGCCGTTGTTTCGAGCCAATTCATATCCCGTGCCGTCGAGCTCGAAGAAGCCGTTGGCGATCCGATTGCCGACTCGTCCCACCGTGGCACCGAAGTACTGGCTCTTCTCCGGATACTCCTCGATCGTGTCGAAGCCGAGCACCACGTCCGTCGGCCGACCGTCGCGGTCCGGGACCACCACCCGCGTGACCGTCGCACCGAGTTCGATCAACTCGACCTCCATGCCCCGGCCGTTGCGAAGGATGACCCGCCGCATGCCGTCGGCCGTCGCGTCGTTCGTTATCTCGGTTCCGGGCTGACCGCTCATGGCTGCCTCCTTCATGGTGCCGCAGCAAGCCAGGGCGAACGTCGCGGCGATCGCGAAGAGCGAGAATTGGATGTGCTTCATGTGCTGTTTCCGATTTGCCGGACCAGGAACGGTCCGATCCAGTGCTTCCGAAGGTAAAAGGTATCCAACCAGTGCCTCAGGCGATCGATCCCCGCTTCCGGGCCATCGTGCGTCGAATGAGTTCGTCGGCGATCGCGCCCGCGAGAATCACGCCACCGATCACCGCATATTGAATGGTGTCGGGAATCCAGTCGATCAAGGTGATCGCATTCTGAAGGACCTGCATGAGGGCCGCCCCGATGATCACTCCGATGATGGCCCCTTCACCCCCCCGAAGGCTGCAGCCGCCGAGAACCGCCGCGGCGATCGCATAGAGCTCGTAGAAGTTTCCGAAGTCGGCGGGCTGGGCGCTGCCCACGTCGAGGATGAAAAGCATGCCTCCAAAGCCGGCCAGGCCACCACAGACCATGTAGGCGAGGATGATCAGTCGCCCGGTACGAATACCTCCATGCCGGGCCGCCGACTCGTTGCGGCCGGTGGCGAGCATGTGTCTCCCCCAGACCGTGGTCCGCAGAAAGACGATGGCGAGGGTCGCGACCACCACCAGGATCACCAGCGTCGACGGGATCGCGAAGTTTTCGATCCCGGGAATCTCGAACCGATGCCGGACCAGGGATCGCAGACCCTTGAATCCATTCTGGAATCCGACCGTCTGATCCGCGGTGATGCCGCGCGCGATGCCTCGGTACAGAAGCAATCCGCACAGGGTGACGATGAACGGCTGCAGCCGGAGGGTCCTCACCAGGGTCCCGTGAAAAAGCCCGATCGCCGGGCCGAGGATCAGGACCAGCGGCACCGCGATCCACGGATCGAGTCCTTGCTGAACCAGAAGCCACGGAAGCAGGCAACCGACGAGGGCGATCACGGAACCGATGGAGAGATCGATTCCACCGACCATGATCACGAACGCGGCCCCGATCGAGATGATGCCGAAGAGCGAGGTCCGGCGTAGAAGGTTCTCGATGTTGTAGCCGGTCAGGAAATACGGCGTGAAACGCGATGTCGCGATGCAGGTCACTGCGAGAAGCATCGCGACTCCGATGATCTTTCCCGAGCCTGCGAAGGCCAGCCCCGACCAGGGAAACTTCGAACCGGGTTCGGAGGACGGGTTGGAATCCATGGAGTCGAGTTCCTTCATGCCGCCGCCTCATCGTCGGGAGTTCCCGAGACGAGGCGATCCATTCCGGTGGCCAGTTTCATGATCGCCGCTTCCGTCGCTTCTCGCCGGAGCAATTCTCCCGCGATCCTGCCGTCGTGGAACACCAGGACCCGATCCGCAACCGCGAGAATCTCCTCCATCTCTCCGCTGGCCATCACGATCGCGGCTCCCGCCCCGGCGAGCCCAGCGAGCAGCGAATGAACCTCGGCCTTCGCTCCCACGTCGACGCCCCGAGTGGGCTCGTCGAGCAGCAGGATGCGGGGTTCCCGGGCCACCCATCGCCCGAGCGCGACTTTCTGCTGATTGCCTCCGCTGAGCCCCCGGGCGGCGAGTCCCGGCCGCGGCGGACGGACGCCAAGGCGGCTGACCAACGACTCCGCGAGCAGACGTTCCCGACTTCGAGATCGGAACACCCCGCCGTGAGCCCGCCGGGCGAGATCGACCATCACCAGATTGTCGGCGATCGTTTCATCGAGAAACAGTCCGTCGTCCTTGCGATCCTCCGGAACCAAGGCCAGACCCGCCGTCGCGGCGTCCGCGGGATTCCTGATCGACACCCCCCGCCCGTCGATCTCCAAGCGGCCCGAGAGCACGCGGTCGACTCCCACCAAGCCCCGAAGCAGTTCCGTCCGACCGGCCCCCACCAGCCCCGCGAGCGCCACGATCTCTCCTCGTTCCACTTCGAAGTCGATCACTTCGTCCGGGAAACGTCGAGTCCGCAGGCCGGCGACCCGGAGCCTCGGTGGCCCCTCCGACGACGGGCTGCCTTCCGACCGGCGCCCGTCGGTCACCAGGTCTCTTCCAACCATCAGTCGAACCATCGACCCTCGCTCGATGGCCTCGCCCTCGAGCGTGCCGACATGGCGTCCATCCCGCAGGACTTCCACTCGATCCGAAATCCGACACACCTCTTCCAACCGGTGCGAGATGTAGACGATCGCGGTCCCACGGTCTCGAAGCCGCTCCACCGTCTCCAAAAGGGTCAGCGTCTCCCCTTCGCTCAGACTCGACGTGGGCTCGTCCATCACCACCACCGAGGCATCGGTGGCCATGGCCTTCGCGATTTCGACCAGCTGCCGAGTACCCATCCCAAGGCCGCTGATCGGGCAGCCCGGATCCAGATCTCCGAGCCCCACCGTCGCCAAGGCCTTCCGCGCGGCCTGTCGTCCGGCACGGTGATCGAGGAACGGACCGCGGCGGGGTTCGCGGCCCAGCAGGATGTTCGCTCCGACGTCGAGGTTGTCCGCCAGACTGAGTTCCTGGTGGATGAGCACGATGCCCGCGGCCATCGCGTCCCGTGGCTCGCGAAAATCGACGATCGATCCGTCGATCAGAATGCGGCCTCGATCGGGCGTCTCGTCGCCCGCGATGATCTTCATCAGCGTGCTCTTGCCCGCCCCGTTCTCACCGACCACGGAGATGATCCTGCCGGCTTCGATTCGAAGCGTCACGTCGTCCAGCGCGGTCACGCCGGGGAACCGCTTCACGATGTCGCAGGCCTCAAGCAGCATCGGATCTCCGAAGAATCAGGCCCGGGGCGATCACATCATGCATCACCGAGGCCTCGGGTCCCTTCTATTCTCCCCCGCCGGTCTTCGCCTTCAGATCGGCCCAGAACGCATCCACGTCCGCCGCGCGAATGGTGCGAGCCGGAATCGCGACCATGCCGTCCGAGGGAATGCCAGGATCGTCCCCTCGAGCCAGCTTCGCGAGAATCTCGACCGAAGTCCGGCCGTATTCGTAGGGGTTCTGCACCACCGTCCCCTCGACGTGCCCGTCCTTGATCCCCTGAAGCGTCTCGTCATCCTCATCAAAGGCGACGACCATGACGTCTCCCAGGCGGCCGGACGAATCAAGCGCCTCGAGGATCAACGGCGGGTTGTACGCGAAGAGACCAACCATGCAATCGACGTCGGGGTGCCGACTCAGGACGTCTTCGACGTTGGCCTTCCCCTTGGCCCGGTCGAACTGGTCGGTGAGCGTGCCGAGAACGGTGTATCCACCGCCCGAGACCGGCGAACCAGGCTCGTCATAGCGACTGGGGTCGGGTTCTCGCCCGAGCACCTCGTCGATCAATCCCTGCCGCCTTCGTCGAGCATTGTCCTGCTCCAGTCGTCCGATGAAGATGAACACCTCGCCTCCATCCGGCATCGACTCCTTGAGCAGATTCCCTGCCATCCGACCGGCGTCGTAGTTGTCCATGCCCACGTATGCGAGACGCTTTGAATCAGGCGCGTCGGAATCATGAGTGATCACCCTGGTGGTGGTCGCGACCCGATTCAGAAGATCGGTCTGATTGACGGGGTCGATCGGACTGATCGCGATCCCATCGACCTGCTTGGTGACCAGATCCTCGACCATCCGCTTCTGATCCGTGACTCCACCGGTGGGCATCAACACTTCGACGTCGACGTCGTACTGACGACCCGCGGCATCGGCTCCCGCCTGCGCGATCTTCCAGAAGTCCGCGACTCCGTTGGTCACGTAGGCCACCCGAGGTCGATCCGGATTCGAGTTCGTCGCGGTGGGAGTGGTCGAATCCTGGCAGCCCGCGAGGAGCAGGCCGACGGCGAGAGAAACGAAGAGCAGGTGATTTCGCGACATGAAAGAGACTCCTGTGGGCATCGAGAGCCCGAACTCCGGTTACCACTAGTGAACGGTCATCCCGCCGTTCACGTGGATGTTCTGGCCGGTGATGAAACCCGCCGCATCCCCCGCGAGGAAGGTCACGCAACCGGCGACGTCCGCCGGCACACCCCATCGAGCCATGGGGATGAGATCCCGATAGGCATCCTTCTCCTCCTGGGGATCCGACTCGTGGCGAGCCACGGGGATCCAGCCGGGAGAAACCATGTTGACCGTGATGTTCCACGGGGCGAGTTCGGTGGCCATGGAACGATTCCAACCGTTCTGACCCGCCTTGGCCGCGACGTAGGGGCTGAACTCACCGACCCCCCGGGCGACGACTTCGCTGCCGATGTTGATGATTCTCCCCCGCCGTCGAGCCTTCATGCCCGGCAGCACGGCCCGAGCCAGCAGGAACGGACTTCGAATGAAGAAGTCGAGCATCGACTGATGGAACGCCCAGTCGTACTCCTCGATCGGCCGGTGCGGCTGATCGGGGGTCGCATTGAGCACCAGGATCTCGATCGGTCCGAGCATCTCGCCGATCTCCGCGACCAGCCGGTCGACGTCGTCGGAGTCGATGATCGAACCCCGGAAAAGTCCGCCTCGTCCACCCGAGTTCTCGAACGCCGCGAACGCCGCTTCCGCACGAGATCGATCATTGGCGTAGTTCAGTGCGACCCGAGCTCCGGCACGGCCGAGACCATGGGCCATCTCGAGGCCGAGTCCGGTGGTCGAGCCCGTCACCAGAGCCGTTCGGCCATCCAGCCGAAAGGTCGGATCGATTCCGGCGGGGATGCTCCCGGTCGCCGATTCGTCCAAGTCGGGCATGTCCACGTGTCCTCCGGGGCCGGGACCTGGTAGGCCCCTGAACCCGGAAGACGGTACCACGGTGGGTTTCGAGCGGCGGTGCTCAGTTCGACGAGGAATCCGAGATCGGCTTCGACAGGGATTCCTGTCGCTTCGCCTTGATTCGGGCCACGCTCGGAACGCGGACATCGCGGACCACGCCGACCTTCTCCAGCGACTTGATCATGAGCCAGCTCGAGTCGAACTGCCACCACTCCAACCCGTGTCGGGCGGACGTGGGGAAGGCGTGATGGTTGTTGTGCCAACCCTCACCCAGAGCGAGGACACCCACGATGGGGTTGTTGCGGCTCTCGTCCGCCGAACGGAAGGGCCGGGTCCCCCACAGGTGACAGATGGAGTTGACGCTCCAGGTGATGTGGTGGACCACCAGCACCCGGACGAGGCCGCCCCAGACGAATCCAAGGAACGCGCCCCACCAGAATCCGCCGCCCAGGATGATTTCCATCAGACCGCCGAGAATGGTCGGAATGATCATGCTCAGCAGGACCCACAGGGGAAAGAGCCGGCTGATTCGCATCACCAGCTTGTCCTTCATCAGGTCCGGAACGTAGCGGCTGAGCGACTCGCCGGGAGGGTGGAAGATCCAGCCCATGTGGGCGTTCCAGAATCCCTTGAGCGTGCCCCGGATGCCTTCACCGTGGCCGTGCGGCGAGTGCGGGTCGCTCTCGGTGTCGGAGTGCGCGTGGTGACTCCGATGAGTCGCACACCAGCGGAGCACCGAGCCCTCGACCGCCATCGAGCCGAGAATCCCCAGCACCGCGACCATGAACGGTCCGGTACTGAACGATTTGTGGGTGAAGTACCGGTGGTAGCCGACGGTGATGCCCATCCCGGTCGCGATGTACATCAGGGTCATGAGAATGACCTGGGGCCAGTCAACCCCGGTGCCCCACATATAGACGATCCCGACGATCAGTCCGACCACTGGAAGCAGGATGGCGAAGAGGTTCGCGACCCGACTTCGAAGTGGCAGTCCCGCGTATCCGTCGATGTCGACCATGTCGAGTTCGGGATGAAGGTGCTTCTTCGCACCCTTCGGAGAAACCGACTCGTTCTCAGTCGGTACGTTGGTTGGGGTATCGAGGGCTGGACCCATGGTGTTCCGGACTCCGGAAACTGGATTCTGTAAATAAGATGCGGGCGGCGCCGAGGCG
>NYWY01000054.1 GCA_002685335.1 Planctomycetaceae bacterium | reverse complement strand
TCCGCCACCAGCGCGGTGTAGGGGCCGGCCTGATCGGGGTAGTTGTCGCCGTTGGTCAGGGTCGCCGCGAAGGAGAAGGTGACCTCTCCCGGGCAGACGGAGGAAGCCGGCAGCTGGAAGGCATACCGGTCGCCACCCTTGACGGGCGAGCCCGCGACGGTGCCACTGGCACCGCCGACGAAGGCGTACTGCATGTCGAAGGACGCGATGTCGAAGCCGGCCTCGAGGGACGCGTCGACCAGGATCTCCGTCCCGCTGCTCGGAACCATGTCCGGGAGCCCGTCCGGGAAGGAATAGCCGATCGGCGAGAGATCGAGTTTCACGCAGAACAGACCTCGCTGGAAGTCGCTGCAGATGATCGTTCCGCTCTCGAAATACGGGTAGACGCTCCAGATGCCGTTGTAGCCGCTGGACTCACTTTCGGGATACGTGTCGAAGTAGGCGATCTCGTCCATGAAGTTGCCGTTGGAGCAGTCGAGCACCCGCAACCCCATGGTGTAGTTCGCGGCGTAGAGACGCCCGTCCTTCACGTAGTTGTTGTGATTGTTCGCCGATCCGGGGATCGACTGGGTGAAGCCCAGCGTGGCGTTGTTGAGATCGGTGATGTTGACCATCTGCCAGGTGGAGTTCAGCGCGGTTTCGTCGTTGGAGATCACCCAGGTGAACTCGTCGTTGTGCCAACTCTGGTGGCTGTAGCCCGCACCGGGCCAGGTCACTCTGGAAAGCAGGGTTCCCGAGGGATTGGGGTTGCTGGGAACCCCGAAGTCGACGATCGAGAGACCGGTGTCGGTGCCCCCGCCATTGAATCCATCGTTGAGGAAGCCGATGATGCGGCCGCGATAGAGCGAATCCGGACCATTCTGGGGGTAGATGGCGAGGCAGGCGTCGTGAACGTAGCGGTCGCTCCAGGAACCGATGAAGGTCGGATTGTCCGGGTTCGACTGGGTTGAATAGAAGCGGAGTCCGTTGTTGCCGCCACCGCATCGAGCGATGAGGTTGGCCGAGGGAAGACTCACGATGTTGTGGCTTGCCGTCTCGCCGTTGGAGGTCGACTCGCCCTCATAGGTGACGACCCCGTTGTCGATGTTGGACATGTCGAAGGTCTTGATGCTTCCGCCACCTTCCCCGACCACGTAGGCCCGCGAACCGACGACCTTCACATCTCCCCAGAGGGAGCTGGTTCCGCCCCGCTGGTAGGTGTAGAGGACGTCCGGTGAGAAGGGATCGGAAACATCCACCCAGGCGACCGCCGACTCCATCGTGATGATGGCGTATTCGCCGCCGCTCGGTGAGGTGTAACCCCAGCAGTCCGAGCCGTTGCCCGAGCCACCAAGCTGGTTGATCGGGATCTGCGAGCAGAAGATGAAGCCATTGGAATCGAATCCGCCGGCGAGACCATCCTGGCCGCCGATGACGGTGTCTCCGTAGATCGGAGGCAGGGTCTGGGATTTCGGATCATTGTCGTGTGCGATGACCGCGGTCGACATGAGGATGGCGGCGGATGCCGAGAGTGTGCTGAGCACGGAACGCGTGATGCTGGGCATCTTGGATTCCTGAAAGAAGAGGTGCGGATCTTCGAATGAACGGGGCAACCCGGGAAGAGGGACTCGAGAGCCGATGCTCGGCATCGAACCACTCGACCAACCGTAGCCCGGAAACTACCTCCGGGCCATTCGTAGACGGAATACGGCGGTTTCTGTTCCCGCAAAAATGAAATTCCATGGCTCCAAAACCGGATTCATGACCCGATTTCACTGATTCTCGGAGCCCTCAGCGAACCGTGGCCTGGTTATCGGTCCCGGGAAGATCCCCATCGAGCGTCCTCAGGAACGCGATCAGATCCGCCATCTCCGCCTCTTCGAGATCCAGCACGCTCAGGACCGATTCCTGATGATGATCCAATTGGATCGCCCCCTCCAGCGTCGAATAGAACCGCACCACGGTTTCAAGGTCCGGCATGGATCCATCGTGCATGTACGGCGGGGTCCGACCCACCCCTCGAAGCGACGGTGTTCGGAAGGCCCCCCACTGGGACGGATCACGTTTCACCCCGAGGCTGACGATTCCACGATCACCGTCGGGATCGTCGCTGTGAAGGCCGGCGGCGTTGAACGAGTCCTCCACCACCAATGCCGCCCCGTCGTAGCGACCCGGATCGCGGGGCAGCCCCCCCGCGACCGGGGTTCCGATGTTGTGGAATTCACCATCGCTGAAGAGCGGCCCCGCGTGACATTCCCAGCATTCCGCCTTCCCGAAGAAAAGTTCCAGTCCCCGCCGTTCCGCCGGATCGAGGATCGACCGCCCGTCACCTCCGGACCCGACGTCCTCGATCCATCGGTCGAATCGGGTCTGTCCCCCCGAGAGCGTGCGTTGGTACGAGGCGAGCGCCTTGCCGACGTTGGCTGCGACCCGGTCGATTTCGAAGCGGGTGTGGTCATCCAGATCGTTCCACGCGTTCTTCGCCGAGGCGTCCCCTTGCGGCCTGGCTCGCGGCGGCAGCGATCCCGGCTCCAGATCCGTGCGACCGAAGATCTCCTCGTACGCGGTTCGGAGCTCCGGATCCGCGAGCAGATGCCTGGCCATTGCGGTTCGATCGCCTCCCATCTCATCGGGATGCTCGATCGGCCTGATCGCATGAGCCCACATCGAGTCCGATCGCCCATCCCAGTTGAACCATCGTTGGTGTGCCGCGTCGACCAACGACGGCGAGTGTCGCGCGGCGGTGCCGATCCCTTCGGAACGAGCGAGTCCATCGGTGAATCGGAGTTCCGGCTGGTGACAGGTCGCACAACTCACCGTGCCGTCGGCCGAGAAGCCGGGGTCGAAGAACAGGGTCTCTCCGAGGGCCGCCGCCCGAGGATCGTCGGCGACTCGATTCGTCGGGTCCGCGGGAGGTGGCGGCAGTGGAGAGGCCCGCATCGCGCGACGAACCACGGTCGACGTCAGGCCGACGTTTCGAGCGATCGTCTCTGGAAGCTCCACCTCGACCCGCGGCACCGGATCCGCGACCGGCCGGTCACAGCCCCCGGTTCCGAGGACCGCGAGCCCCGAGGCGAAGAGGAGAATCAGTTGTCGAGCATGACGGTCCATTGAGCCCGTTCCACCTCTCCGTTGCGGACGACATCGACCACGAATTCCCAGCGCCCCGGCATGTGGAAAAGCATGCCCTCGGCGATCCAATCCTCGGACCGCCGGGAGATTCTGGGCGACACGTTCATCCCATGACCGTGATGCGGCATCGCAGCGTCGACGAGGATCGACACCTCGGATTCGACCGGACGTCCTTCGGAATCGGTCACCCGAACCTCGACCGCGAAGGGATCGAGGGCGGGGATGGGTTCGGCCAGGGGCCTCCAGGCGACGGCCCAACGATCATCCGCGGTCATTCCCTCCCGCCAGGCAATGGTCGATGTGACATCGGCATCGACCCTCGATGGCGCAGAGGCCGCCGACGGAGAGTCCTCACGACAACCGGTCCCCACGGCCAGGCAGACGGCGAGCGAGACGGTGATCGCGAACGCCGACCCGGCCCCGGGTCCATCGACCGGGGGCATGGCTCGTGCTCGAAAACGGTTTCTTCGAAGACTCTTCACCGGGATTCCTTTCGCGTTTCCGGTCGTTCCGTCACCTGGTCTTCCGGGAGGTCCACGAAGGAGGACTTCAACAGGATCGGCTTGTCGTGCCCCTGTCCGAGACTGAATGACAGACGCCAGTCCCCGGTCCGCACATCGAATCCCTGGGCCCGGTGATTCCCCTGATCGACGACCGCCACCACGCCGTTCGGGAGGACGGTCGTTCCGGCGGGCCTCCACAGACCGCCGTCCCAGGCGCCGGTCTCGCCCGTACGGAGGAGCAACCCGCCGGTTCCGTCGAGCATCACCACTTCATCGCTTCCCCGGTCGGAAATCACCAACCGACCGTCCGCGACCGAGATGCCGTGCGGTTCCCGGACATCGGTCCCCGCGAGTGGAATCGTCTCGACCACGCCATCGGTGCTCACTCGACGGAGCACGCCGGCGGCGGGATCGGTCAGCACCCAGGCCACGATCTCCTCGTCCCCATCGACCTCCAGCGCGAACTGCACCGGTCCGAGGTCGTCGGGAAGATCGATCACCTGTTCGATCTCCAGATCACGATCCGCGACGATGATCGACGGCCCGGCCGCATCCAGAACGTGGACCCGATCCCCACGAACCAGAAGATCCACCGGCTCGATCCAGGGGGACGTCGATTCGGCCCGGAACGCCGCGATCCGTCGGGCGAGCAGGTCGTAGGTCCAGCCACGAGCGAACCGACCCATGAAAGGATCGAAGACCAGTTCTCCCGGCCGTTCGGTACGCAACATCCACCGGGAGATTCGCCGGTGCCCCGCATCCAGCAACCACACGTCATCCCGCTCGCCGTCCACCGCGATCGATGCGAGTCGTCCCACCCCCGCCGGAGGCGGGCCGCCGAGGGCGAAGGTCGTCACGTGGATCGGAATGTCGTATCGAGTGTCGAACGCGAGCACCGAGCCGGATTCCGGCTCCCACATCGCGAGGAATCCGCCCGCGGCGTCGATGTCGATCCCGAAGTGGCTTTCCACCCCCCGACGACCGGGCAGACTCGCTCCGGAAGGCTCCTCGCCCTCGGCCAGTCCACCGAAGACCTGGTACCGACGTTCGAAGGGCTCGAGCACGGCGACCATCGCGCCGTCGGGAGAGATCGCCACCCGCTCGGGATAGTGAATCCGACCTTCTCCCTGCCGGGGAACGACCGCATGCATCCCCCACTGATCGATGAATCCTCCGTCGGTCGCCCGGTGGGTCGAGATCCGATGATTCAGCATGTCGGCGACGAAGATCCGGTCATCCAGGGCCGAGACGTCCGATGGCAGGTTGAAGAGTCCCGGGAACGCGCCTCGATCCCCCACCGCCAGCATCTCGACCCCGTCCGGAGCGAGCCGGACCAGTCGGTGGCGATCGGAATCCGCGATCCAACTCGACCCGTCGGCGATCACCGCGACTCCACGAGCCCCGGGATACGCCCCGGCTCGAGACCAGAGCACGGAACCGTCGGAAGGATCGATGGCCCGGACCGTCCCGTCGGATTCGGAGCCGGGTGAGCCGATCATCACGATTCGCCGGGAATCCCCTCCGATCGCGACCGCCTGGCCGGGGAGGGCATCGACCTGACGCCAGTCTTCACCGACGGATTCCCGAATGAACGTGCCTCGATCCCCGGTCACGACGACCCGGCCGTCCGGGTCGGACTCGAGGTCACGCAACCCGATCGGCGAGGATGAATCACCGATCAACCGGCCGTCGGCATCGATCCGAAGAATCGCTGGAACCTCGCCCGATGACGGATCGAACGCGATCGACCGCGCCGCCCGGCCCGTCGGTTCCTGCGCGACGAACCGTCCGAATCGAGGCGGCTCGGCTCCCGCGACCCCGGCGAACGCGGTCGCCAGCGTCATCAGGAACAGGCAGGATCTGGTTGAGTCGAACGTGATCATGATCTGGGGTTCCGCGAAGAGCCCGTCTCCGATGCGCTTCATCGGTCGCGGGGTTCTGTAGAGTACGCCCGCTCCGACGCTGGACGCTTGAAACGGACCTCGATGACCTCCCACCAAGACACCGCTCCCAATCCTCTCCGGAAGCCGACCCTCATCGGCCTGGTGATTCTCGGCCTCCTCGTTCTCGCCCCCTTGCTGGTCGACATACACGGAGGTGGCGTTCAGGAAGCCCCCGACCCGGTGATGCAGGAGCTGGAGAAGGCCGCCGACCCCTTCGGCGAGGCGGCAGCCCCGACCGGGGAGTCCCTCGAAGAACACGGCGATGATCACGGTGACGGGCACGGCGTGCCGCATCTCTGGCAGCTCGGGACCGTTCCCTTCGTGCTCCTGCTCCTCGCGATCGCGGTGCTTCCCCTGCTTCGACCCACCATGCACTGGTGGGAGAACAACATCAACCGGCTCGCGGTCTCGATGATCCTGGCCTTCTCGACCCTCGCCTACTACGCGGTGTTCGACTCGCCCATCGGCGCCCTGCTCGCGGTCGAGCATGCGATTCCCGGCGAATACGTCCCGTTCATCATGCTCCTGTTCTCGCTCTACGTGATCTCCGGCGGGATCTCGATCACCGGCGATCTCAAGGCGACCCCCACGGTCAACGCGGGATTCATCGCGGTCGGCACCCTGATCGCGAGTTTCATCGGCACCACGGGGGCCAGCATGCTGCTGATCCGACCGCTGCTGGAGACCAATCGCGAACGCAAGCACGTGGTGCACACCGTGGTGTTCTTCATCTTCCTGGTCAGCAACATCGGGGGAACCCTTCTGCCGATCGGCGACCCTCCGTTGTTCCTGGGCTACCTCCGCGGCGTCCCCTTCGACTGGACGCTCATGCTCTGGAAGGAATGGGCGTTCCTCGGCGCCCTCCTCCTGGCGGTCTACTGGATCTGGGACTCGATCGTGGTGAAGCGAGAGACCAAGGTCGACATCGCGATGGACCACGCCATTCGTCGCCCTCTCCGGCTCAGCGGCACCATCAATCTCGTCCTGCTGCTCGGCGTGGTCTTCGCGGTCGCCCTGCTCGATCCCTCCAAGCCGCTCCCCGGAACCGACTGGCACGCCTTCCCCTTCATGCGGGAGCTGGTGATGCTCGGCCTCGCGGGCGCGAGTCTCGGAATGACCCCCTCGGGCATCCGGGAATCGAATCGATTCAACTACCACGCGATCGCCGAGGTCGCGGCGCTCTTCGTGGGCATCTTCATCACGATGCAGGTGCCCCTGGCGGTCCTCAAGGCCAATGGAGCGTCACTCGGACTCGAGACCGCCGGTCAGTTCTACTGGCTCACCGGCATCCTCTCGAGTTTCCTCGACAACGCTCCGACCTATCTGGTCTTTTTCCAGACCGCCGAAAGCCTCACCCCGGAAGCGGGCGATGGCGTGCTCGCCCTGACCAGCGGAGACTTCATCCGTGAAGACCTCCTGGTCGGCATCAGCCTGGGAGCGGTGTTCATGGGTGCGAACACCTACATCGGCAACGGACCGAACTTCATGGTGAAGTCGATCGCCGAACAGAGCGGGGTGAAGATGCCGAGTTTCTTCGGCTTCATGATCTACAGCGGACTGGTGCTGATCCCCTGCTTCGTACTGATACACCTCCTCTTCCTGTGGTGATCCGGACCTCTTTCCGGAGTGCCTCGCAGCGGCGGCGCCTCCACTTTTCGCAATCGACCACCGGTTCTTCCCCGGCTGGAGATGACAGATGGCTTTGAAGCGCGTGCTCGTGGCCCTCGGCGGGTCGGAATACATGGACTCGGCGATGGCGGAGGCCGCCCAGCTCGCCCGGCGCAACCGAGCGGAGATCGTCGGGCTCGCGGTGATGGACGAGACTCTCGTCGATCCGGTGCAGGCCGCGCCGATCGGGGGCGGGGCCGCGGCCGCGGACCTTCGCGAGGAACGAAGTCGCAAGGTCCGCGAGGGCATGCAGGCCGCGGTCGAGCGGTTCGAAGTCTTCCTCTCGGAGTGCGGACTCCCGGGACGGACGATTCAGGCCGAGGGCGACGCCCAGGAAGCCGTGGTCGATGCGATCCGGCTTTCCGACATCGCGATCATCGGAATCCGTCACGCATTCGACTACGGGACCATCGCCCACGGGGATGACTTCCTCGCGCGGATCGCCACCGCCTCCAATCGACCGGTCATCGCGATGCCTCATGGCGCCCGGCCCGTGTCCCGGGTGCTCGCCGCCTACGACGGCTCCAACGCCGCGGCCGATGCCCTCCGATCCTTCGCCACCCTGAACGCCTTCGATCCGTCGCTGGTCCGAGTCATCCGGTGCGCCGAGCCCGACGTGGACGCGGACCACGATCTCGCCGAAGCCCGCGGGTACCTCGAACTCCACGGCTACACGGTCGAAACCGTCACCGTCGAAGGCCCGCCATCGACCGCGATCCTCGAACATGCCTCGACCATGGATGCCGATCTCGTGGTGATGGGTGCCGTGGGGCGGCGCGGTCTGTCCCGACTGCTTGCCGGCGACACCGCAACGTCGCTCTTGAAGACCAGTTCGGTGCCACTCTTCCTGCGTCGTTGAGTCGGACCCCCCGGGACCGAGCCGCGGGGGTCAATCATCGTCGTCGACGTCTCGTTTCATCATTCCGTAGATGACCGCCTGCACCACCGCCGACTCGCCGATCAGGCGCCCCGCGCTCGCCGCGGCCTGGGACAGGCTCTTGAAGCGATCGGTCCGGACATCGATCTCGAAGTCCTCCAGCGCGTTTTCGATCGAGATCAGCATCGACGCCACGACCGACCACTCCCAACGAGTCTCCGGCCAGAAGTCGGTGTCGCGGACCAGTTCGATCGGAACGCTCGCACGCCATCCATCGTCGGTCTCGACCATCGCGATGAACCCCCCCAACGCCGGTTCGTCATCCCAGAGAATCGCGGCGGTGCCGTCGCCGAGATCGAAGATCTCGATCCGGCCCTCGCCCTCGTCGAGAAAATCGTACGGATTGGCGAGAATCTGACCCACGATGTCGGTCCAATCCCCTCCGCCCTCGACTTCCACCAGATCCACCGCTTCATCCAGCGATGCCAGCGACTCGCCGGGAAATCGGGCCTGAAGTTCCTCCCCGACCTGCCAGAGCCGACCGAGAAGTTCGGCCAATTTCACTTTGACCTCGGCGATCGCACTTTCTTCGGTGACCCCGTCCTCGAACTCGATGTCTCGAGCGTCGACGTCGATGAGATCGGGCAGTCGGTGGGCATCGCCGTTTTCGACCATTTCCCGGGCCGAAGACAGGACCGATTCCGGGGTCGAAGTCTCGTATTCGGTCTGTCCGCAGCCGGACAGCAGTCCGACGAGCACGGGAATCGACAGAAGCTGGAATCGCATGGGGGCTCTCGGAGTGGACATGGCCCGGTTCCCAGGGGAGGTGGAGACGGCGTCGATGCCGGATCGGAATCGAGCGGTGACGGATTCGCCTCCTATGATGACCGGATGCGAGTCACCGTCAATGGCGATGTCCGGGACTGCGGAGAGGATCTCACCGTGGCCGGGCTCCTGGAGACCCTGGAAATGGGGTCCCGTCCCTGTGCCGTCGAGGTCAATCGCCGGATCGTGCCCCGGCGGAATCACCCCGACCACGGCCTCGAAGACGGGGACACGATCGAGATCGTCACCCTCGTCGGAGGCGGCTGACCTCCCGGCCCTTCTCATCCCCTTATCGATCGCTTGAGTTTTCCGATGACCCAGTCCACCGAACATCCCGCCACCACGACCGTCCTCGACGTCCCGCCCCTCTCCGTGGGCCGATTCGATCTCCGAAGCCGCCTGGTCGCGGGGACCGGGAAGTACCCGGATCCGGAGACGATGCGCTCGGCCCTCGCGGAGAGCGGTTGCGATGCGGTGACGGTGGCGGTCCGACGCGAACGGCTGGTCAATGCCGAGGGTCGATCGCTGCTCGAGGATCTGGACCTCGACCGGCTCACGATCCTGCCGAACACCGCGGGATGCTTCACCGCCGAGGACGCGGTGCGAGTGTCACGGCTCGGCCGGGAACTTCTCGACCAGCTCGACAACCCCGGCAAGGACTGGGTCAAGCTCGAAGTGCTGGGTGACAAGACCACGCTGCTTCCCGATCCCGTGGGCACCCTCGAGGCATGCCGCGAACTGGTCGCCGACGGCTTCGACGTCCTCTGCTATTCCAGTGACGATCCGATCATGGCCGCCCGACTCCGGGACGCGGGCGCCACCAGCGTCATGCCGGCCGGAAGTCCGATCGGCAGCGGCCGGGGGATCTCGAATCCGGAGGCCATCCGCATCATCCTCGAACTTCTCAAGGACCCCGCCCATGGCGGTGATCCGAACTATCCGGTGATCGTCGACGCCGGCGTCGGAACCCCCAGCGACATCACGATCGCGATGGAGCTCGGGGCGGACGGGGTGCTGCTCAACACCGGCATCGCCCACGCGAAGGATCCGGTGGCGATGGCGAAGGCGATGCGTCTGGCCTGCGATGCGGGCTGGCTGGGCTTCCGCGCCGGGCGGATCCCCAAGCGTCTCTACGCGACCGCGTCGAGCCCCTGGGAAGGCGTGATTTCCCACATTCCAGGAGAGTAGCGGAGCGTCGAGCGGCAGTTTCGACGCCCACCCGGGCCGCGATCATCCCGGCCGAACGCCCCGAAGCATGCCGTCCTTGCGTTCGACCTGCTGCCGGCGGATCACGTCGAGCGTGGTTCGCCCGATCTGGAAGGATGAATCCTCCTCCACCACGTTCGAACAATGCTCGTGAATCACGCCGTAGAGAAGTTTGAAGGCGTCGCGCGGCTGCTGCATCTGATCGAGGGCGTCCACCACGTCCTGGCGGGTCACCGAGTCATCGAAGAGGTCCATCACCCCCGGCGGCGTCTCGACCGCGGAGCAGGCGGCCAGCCTCGCGTTGCACAGATCGAAGAGCATCGCACCGCTCCAGACCAGTCTTTCCACCAGGTTCTGCTTGTCCAGCCGAGCCTCACGGAAGAATTCGGGGGTCTCCCGGAGCAGCTCGTCTCGAAGCTCCAGGGGAAGCAGAAACTTCATCCCCACCCCCGGCATCTGAAGCACCTTGTTGCGGAAGAGCGGCCAGGCGAGCGCCCGCATCCGAGCCGTCACACCGTTGACCGCCACCGGTTCGTCCACCCGATCGATCAGCACCACCATTCCGGGAACCTTGATCGCTCGCAGCACCTCGACCAGCCCGTTGAGTCGCTCGATCCGCCATTCGTCCTCGCCCCGATCCGACGGAGGCACGAGTCCGCCGAGCCTTCGTCGCGGAACCTGTCGGATCGATCCGCAGAACGATTCGGATCCCCGGCCCAGGGCGCGGAGTCTTCGGGCGGCGTTCTTCGCGACCCGGGAGACGCGGAAGTGATGACGAAGCCAACCCACCCCGGACACGATCGCCCCCGCCAGCAGGATCACCGCCGGAAGCGCAATGACGCCGTCCGGGCCGGTGACCACCTTGAGCCCGAGGGCGACGCCCCAGGCGGCGGCGAGGAATGCGAGCAGGATCATGCCGAAGAACATCAGGCCTCCGCGAGCGCGTCCCCGGATCTGCAGGACTCCACGCAGCCTTCGGGCCCGGATCGCGGCATCGGGGCCGCCGTCGTAGAGCACCTGGAGCCTCTGCAGTTCGCTGCGATCCGCGAGCGATGCCGCCCGCATCGACCGGCGGGCATCGGCGAGACCGGCCAACGGTCCCGCGACCGGGGCCCGACCGGAGAGGACCGCGTCGACCACCACCGGAACCGCGTGTGACATGATCACGTCGAGGTGATCCGCGAGGGTCACCGCGCTCACCGCCGAATCGCGATCGTCACCCCCGAGGGATCGACCGATCGCCCCGAGCATCGGATTGAATTCGTCGTGTCCGATCACCAGGCAGCGGGACTCCGGATGAGACCGGTTCCATTCCGAGATCCCATGTTCCAACTGCAGCCGCAACGCCGTCTTGCCGCTCCCCCGCTCCCCGAAGACCACGGCCGACGCCGGATGATGAGGATCACCGAGAATCTTCTCGAATCCATGATGCCGACAGCCGGCCTCGATTCGATCGAAGACCGCGTCCTGCCGGGCTTCCTCGCCGCGGAAGGGGTTTGATTCGAGTCGGTGGTGCGCGAGGAAGGCGTCGCTGTTCATGAGTCTCTCCGAGTGAGCGGGAAACCGTCCGTCAGTGGTCGACGGGCGAGCCGAGAAGATTTCGAAAACGCTCGAGGGCGGCGTCGAGGGTCGTTTGATTCCTGGCTTCCACGTTCAATCGCAGGAGCGGCTCGGTGTTGCTCGCTCTCACGTTGCTCCACCAGTCCCCGAGATCGTGGCTCACCCCGTCGAGCCGGGAGGCTTCGTGCTCCCCGAGTTCTCCGTCGATGAGTTCCATCGCCTCCTCGATGGACTCGACCTCGAAATTGATCTCGCCGCTCCGGGCGTAGCGGTCATGGGGCGCGACGGCCTTGGACACCGTGCCTCCATCCGCAAGCAGGTTGCAGACCTCGATGAACGATCGGGCGCCGGAGTCGGTCCCGAAATGATCCGCGAAGTAGAAATGGCCGGAAAGCTCCCCCCCGATCGGGGCGCCGCTGGTACGCAACGCCTCCTTCATGAAGACGTGGCCCACGCGGCTCTCGACCGGAATGCCACCACCCTTCTCGATCGCCTCTCGGACCGCCCGGCTGGACCGGACGTCGTAGACGATCGCCGCCCCCGGATTCGCCTTGAGCACCGGGCGGACCATCCAGGCAAGCTGGAGGTCGCAACCGACCGTCCGACCGAATTCATCCACGATCATGCAGCGATCGGCGTCGCCGTCGAAGCAGACTCCGAAATCCGCCTTCCGGGTCCTGACCGCTTCGCGGACCTCCGCCAGATTGGATTCGACCAACGGGTTGGGCTCGTGGACGAAGGTTCCGGGCATCTCGAAGTTGAGTTCGATCAGCTCCAGTCCCGCCACCTCGCCGAAGATGGCGGGGATCATGGCTCCGGCCATGCCGTTGGACGCGTCGACCGCGATCCGAAAGCGTCGTTCACCGGAGCGGATCCGTGGGTCGAGACGCTCCAACAGGAAATCGCGGTAGTCAGGCCAGATGTCGCGCCGTTCGATCGTCGTGCCACTGGACGGCGTCCGCTGTCGATCCGCCATCGCCGAAAGTCGCTTGACCTCCTCCAGGCCGGTTCCGGTGCCGATCGGCCGGGCGTGGAGTCCCGAGATCTTGAAACCGTTGTAATTCGCAGGATTGTGACTCGCCGTGACCTCGATGCCTCCGGCGGTGTCGAATCGATTGATCGCGAAGTACACGGCCGGGGTGTCGACCAATCCGATGTCGATCACCCGGGCTCCGCCGTCCCGCAAACCGTCGACGAGGCTGGCCACCAGGGCCGGAGAGCTCTTCCTCATGTCATGGCCCACCACCACCGCACGGGCCATGGGATCCAGCCGTCCGGCCTCCCGGGCCTGGGCGAGAAGGTGAATCGCGGAGCCGTGTCCCACCTGCCAGGCGACCTTCTCGTTCAGAGGCCGGGGGTAGATGGCTCGGACATCGTTCGCCTTGAAGACCTTGCCGATCACGTGAAATCGCCTGTGTGGGGGTGGAGAAAGGTGAATTCGGGGTTCGATTGGCAACCCGAGCCCAGAGAGACCATGGTACGGGCGACGGGGGCGGAAGGCGTCCCCGCCCGCGTTCGAGCCGCTGGTGGTTCGGAAACCGCCTCTCCGGCCCCGAAAAGCGGTGCGGTTCGTTGCTTCCGAGGCGGGGGCGGGGTATCCTCTCCGATTCGTCCTCGGTCGAAGATCGATCATCGCCCGAAGAGTCGGCCGGAAGTCCGTGGTGGGCTTTCGGAGTCTCCGCGCCCCGCTCCTGCGGGTCGTACCGTTTCGAATCCGCGTCGTATCGGATTCAACTCACGTTCGGTCAAGCGCCCTTCCGCGATCCACCGGCCTCGCCTCGACGGCGAACCAGGCCCACCACCGGATTGAATCGCAGGTGTCGCTGCAGTCTCGCGATCCTTCCGATCGCTCAAGCCCCGCGTCGCATCGCCGGGCGGAAAGGTCAGTCTCATGGCATCCCTCGTCAAGGAACTCATCGAAGCGGGCATCCACTTCGGCCAGCGCCGAAGCAACTGGAACCCGAAGATGCGACCGTACATCTTCGCGACCCGGAACCAGATCGACATCATCGACATCAAGGAGACCATCAAGGGTCTTCTGCTCGCCCGGAAGCTCGTACAGAAGGTCGCTTCCGAAGGCAAGGACGTCGTCTTCGTCGGCACCAAGCGACAGGCCCAGAGCGCGATCGAGAAGTACTGCACCGATGTCAACCAGCCCTACGTCACCGAGCGGTGGCTGGGTGGCACGCTCACCAACTTCCGAACCATCCGCGAACGGCTGAAGCGACTCGAAGAGCTCGACCAGCTGATCGAAAGCGGCGAGATCAAGTCGTACTCGAAGAAGATGGAATCGCAGTTGATGCGCGAGCAGCGAAAGATCCACCGGAACCTCAACGGCATCCGTCGCATGGGCAACCTGCCCGGCGCGATGATCGTGGTCGACGTGAATCGCGAGAAGAACGCGCTCAACGAGGCCCGCAACCTGGGCATCCCCACCATCTGTCTCATCGACACCGACGGTGATCCCAACCTTGCGGACATTCCGATCCCCGGCAACGACGATTCGATGCGTTCCATCGACGTCGTGATTCGCGAGCTCTGTGCCGCCGCCACCGAAGGCAAGCAGCAGGCCGCCATGGCCGCCGCCGCCAGCCGTGAAGGAGACACCGAGGGCGACGACCACGCCGCGCCTCGTCGCCGCTCGAGTCGGAGTCAGTTCCGGGCCGATGGCAATGCCGAAAAGGCCGCTGAAAAGCCGGTCGAAGAAGCAGCCGCTCCCGTCGCCGACACCAGTGCTCCCACCGAGACCTCCGGGGCCTGAGGCCCCAAGCGTCAACACTTTTTCCAGATCAACGTAAAACGGAACCGACGATGTCCACCACCGACGTCAATGCCAAGGACGTGATGGCCCTCCGCCAGAAGACCGGCTTGGGAATGATGGACTGCAAGAAGGCTCTCATCGAGGCCGGCGGCGATGCCGCGGTCGCCGAAGAGGCCCTGCGTGAGAAGCTCAAGGGAAAGATGGACACCCGGGCCGATCGGGCCGCGGGTGAAGGCTGCATCACCATCGTCATCGATGGTGACCAGGCCGTGATCCTTGAGATGCGGGCCGAGACCGACTTCACCGCCCGGAACGATTCGTTCCGCGACATGTCCGCCACCATCGCCGCCGCCGCCATCAAGGGCGGAGACGGCGACATCGAACTGGGCGACGCCGAGCGCAAGTTGCTCGACGACGTCCGGATCACCACCGGCGAGAACCTGTCGATGGCCCGAGGCGTGAAACTCAGTGGCGGGAGCTTCGGTTCCTACCTCCATCACGACTCGAAGCTCGGGGTGCTCCTGCAGTTCGAAGGCGATGTCCCCGAAGACGTCGCCACCGGCATCTGCCAGCACGTGGCCGCCCACGTGCCCACGCCGATGGCGGTCGATCAGACCGGGCTCCCGCCCGAGCTGGTCGCCCTGAAGATGGGCGAAGCCAAGGCCGAAGCCGAGAACAGCGGCAAGCCTCCCGAGATCGCCGAGAAGATCGCCGAGGGCAAGATCAGGAAGTTCTACGAAGAGGTCACCCTCCTCGGCCAGAAGTTCGTTCGCGACGAGACGAAGCAGATCAAGGAGCTTCTTCCCGCCGGAACGACCCTCAAGGCGTTCGTCCGCTACCAGGTCGGCGCCGAGTGATTCCGCTCCGGCACCCCGACGGGGAGCCGCCTTCCGATCAACGAACGAACCCGGTCTTCGGACCGGGTTTTTTCATGCGTCGAGTCAGTCGCGGATCCGGTCCGTGCCGGTATCGGACAGCGTCCGGAGATTCCGGCGTTCGGTCGAATCACCCGGCGGATGCCATGATCCGGCGAGCGAGGCCCGCGGTCCCAGGGGCTTGACTTCGACCACCAGTTCCCCGACTCCCACCGGCAGGAGGAGCGAGTTGGATTCCATCAGGGTCGATCCCTCCCCGCCACCCTCGAGTATCACCGCCTCTTCGGAACGAACCACCAGCCAGGCGTCTTGGATCTGAAAGGCGAGGGTCGCGGGGGTGGTTTCCGCTCGAGCGATCGGCACCCGGCAGACGTAGGTCCAGTCACCGCCTTCGAGGTCGAGCCCGTCCAAGCGATTGGTCGGCCCGGGGCGACCGTCGGCGAAGCCGAAATTTCGCGTTCGCCAGGCCCGTTCCGTCGGGGTGGGCCGGGCCCCGATCCGCAAGGTGACACCGAAGTGTCCGCGGTCTCCAGCTTCCGAACCCGGTTCGATGGTGAGCGGATCGAATCGCGGCGGATCGGGCAGGTTGATCACGAAGATCCTGACCAGGCCGGCCGTGATACCGACCACCAGCGCGAGCAGCAGCCATGCCCTGATCCCTCCCTGCCGACGCCGAGAGCTCGAGATGACGTGCCGATTCATGACCGGATGATAGGAGGCCCGCCCCATGCTCAGTCGAACCACCGGGTGGCCATGACCAGGGCGAGCACCACCGCCACCGCCACCACCAGCGGCAGGAGTCTCGACCAGCCACTCGGCGCTCGGCCGGACCGGACTTCGGGGTGGACCATTCCACCATCCACCCGGGCGATCCCCTGGCGAAGGGCCGCGACATCGTCGTCGTCGAAGCGACCGGAAATCGTCTGGAGATGCCCATGCAACGCGGTTCTCGAACAATCCAAGGCCTTGGCCGCGTCCCGATCGGACCAGCCGAGCACCCGACGAAGCACCCAGGCCTCCCGTCCCCGATCCCCTCCGCCGGGACTTCTCTCTCGATGCTCGAGAATCGCGAGTCGTTCCCCCCGCGGTCCGTCGGCGATGCGACCCGCCAGGGCTCGGCCGTGTCGTTCCGCAACCTTCACCGGTTCCCCGAGGGCGTGCAGCAGCCGCGCGATCCGTCTCGCCCGGGCCGGATGGGACGGCCGGAATCGAGAATCGAATCCGAATCTTGGGAAGAAGCGTGGCATTGAAGATCAATGGTAGAGAGTCGAGAAACCTTGCGGCCGGCCCGATAGACTTCGGAGCCGAACGACGGCGACTCGACGCACGGATGCGGAGGCTGCTCGACTTGATCCATCAACCAGAATCCCCTCGGTCCATCCGACGCCACCGCCGAACTCGTCGTCTGGCGTGGGGCCTGGCGCGAGGCCTGCTCGTCGTGTCCGGCGTCCTCGTCGCGATGCTCGTGATCCCCGGTCTCACCCGGCCCGCTTCGACCATTCGGCCGACGACGTCGGCAGCCGCTGGACCGGTCGCCGCTCGAGTCTTGGATCGGGGGCCCGGGCCCGGCCTGACTTCCATTTCGAATTCCAAAGAGGTCGTGGCCCCGCCGCCCCCTCGGGCTTCCGCGGACGCCGAAGCCCTGCTCGCCACCCGGGTCCGCCGGGCCGTGAACCAGTATGACTTCGGCAAGGGCGTCATCGCGGTGAGCGTCCGAGCCTGCGACGACGGCCCCGGACCGGGCCGGGAACTGGTCGCGATCCGGGCGGACCGTCCGATGTCCCCCGCCAGCAATCTCAAGGTCGTGACCACCGGTGCCGCCCTGCACGAACTCGGGCCCGACTTCCAGTTCGAGACCAAGGTGATCCGCTCCGGAAACGCCTATGTGTTGATGGGCGATGGTGATCCCGCCCTCGGGGACCCGGCGTTCTTCAATCTCCTTCGCTACCGCGATCGCCAGGGCGAACGTCGGGAGATCGACGAGGAGGCGCTGCTCGGATTCTGGGTCGACGCGATCGTCCGGGATCATCGGGCCAACCATGGAGCCGGCGCTCTGCCGCCGATCGACATCGTGATCGATGATTCGATCTTCGAATCCGAAGGTTGGCACGACGGGTGGAACGACAACGATCGCCTGAAGCGGTATGCCGCCGAGGTCGGGGGTCTCAATTTCCATCGGAACACCTTCCACTTCCGACCCGATGCCACCGGTGGAGGCTCTCCGGACTGGTCCGACATGCGACCCGCGGCACCGTGGATCCTCGCGTCGTCACGAAATCGTTCGACCCGCGTGAAGAAAGGCGGCAGCTCCACGGCCTGGATCAGTCGCAGCCCGACCTCCAACGAACTCACCTTCCGAGGCGGCGTCAAGGGTCGATTCAGCGAAAAGCAGGATCCATTGGAGTTGACCATCCACGACCCCGGCCTGATGCTGGGTCGATTGCTCGCCTACCGGCTCGAACAGAACGGACTGGAAGTGACCGAGGTCCGGCGTGGGAAGGTGCAGGAACCCGAAGGCGTTCCCGCGATCGGACCGGTGATTCGATCTCCGATCGATCGAATCGTCGAACGCTGCAACGAACAGAGCCAGAACATGTACGCCGAAGCGCTCCTCAAGCGAACGGTGCATGAACATCTCGGCACGCCCGGACGCTGGGCGGATGCCCAGGAGACGATTCTCGACATCGCCGGCGAACGCCTGGGACCCGCGTCCTCGGGCCTGGTCGAAGACCTGAAGATCGACGACGGTTCCGGACTGTCACACGACAACCTGGTCACCGCATCCTTCATGACCGCCTGGCTCGACTCCTTCGACGACGATGATTCGATCCGGGATCTGTTCGTGGAGAGTCTTTCGTCCGGAGGTGATCCAGACGACGGCACGCTCGGCCGGCGATTCCGGGACTTCCCCGCCGGATGGCGAGTGGACGGCAAGAGCGGATACATCAGCGGCGTCAGCACGCTCAGTGGCTACGTCACCGCGCCCGACGGACGACGCTGGACCTTCAGCGTGCTCTGCAACGGCGTCGCTTCGAACGTCCGTGACGCCAAGGCGCTGCAGGAGAAGGTCGCCCGTGAAATCGCCAACCACGGCCGAAGTTCATGAATGAACCAGCCTCGTCGACGACCACCGATCGAGGTGGCGACCTGGAACGGGCGGAATCGAACCTGCGCGAGTTCTGGGGCCACGAGGCCTTGCGTCCCATGCAACGCCAGGCCGTGACCTCGGTCCTCGAAGGGCGGGACACCCTTCTCGTCCTTCCCACCGGCGGTGGAAAGTCGGTGTGCTACCAGCTTCCACCCTTGGTTCGTGATCGCCCCGCGATCGTCCTCAGCCCGCTGGTCAGCCTGATGAAGGATCAGGTCGACAGCCTCCGGGCGAGCGGGGTTCCGGCCGCGGCGTTGCATGGACTTCTCAGTGAGGAGGAGAATCGACAGGTCCTGCGAGATTTCGTGCACGGTCGGGTCCCGGTGCTGTACCTCGCCCCCGAACGCCTCGCCCTGGGCCCGTTGCTCGAGATCCTCTCCGCGGCGGACCCATGTCTGATCGCCATCGATGAGGCCCACTGCATCAGCCAGTGGGGCCATGATTTCCGTCCCGACTATCGAAGACTCGCGGACATCCGGGCCCAGATGCCCGACGTTCCCATGCTCGCCTGCACCGCGACCGCGACCCCCCGGGTGCGGGACGACATCGTCGAGCAGCTCCGACTCGAGAATCCGGTTCGAGTCGTGGGGTCGGTCGATCGCCCCAATCTCATCTTCCGGGTGAAGCCCAGGACCGATGTGATCCCCCAGATCCTCGACGTGCTCAAGCGACATGAAGGGGATGCATCGATCATCTACGTCCAGACCCGGGCCGAATCCGAGCGAATCGCCGGAAAACTCGTCGACCGCGGCATTCAGGCCGCGTGCTATCACGCCGGACTGCCCGCGACCAAGCGCGCCGGCGTGCACGAGCGATTCCAGGCCGATCAACTCCCGGTGGTGGTCGCGACCGTCGCGTTCGGCATGGGGATCGATCGCAGCGACGTGCGATGCGTCATCCATGCCAACATGCCGAAGTCACTGGAGCACTATCAGCAAGAGGCGGGGCGGGCGGGTCGGGACGGGCTCTCCGCGGAATGCGTGCTGCTGCACGCGGCATCGGACGCGGCACGATGGCAGAGCCTGATCGAACGTTCCGCCGAGGAGGCCATCGCGGACGGCGGTGATCCGACCCTCGTGGCGAGGAACACTCGAGCCCAGCTCGATCTGCTGACCGAGACCTCGTCCTGGTGCCGCGGCCTGGGTTGCCGCCACCGGGCCGTGGTCGAGTACTTCGGACATGAATGGAACGGATCCGACGCCGAAGAAGGCGGATGCGGCGCCTGCGACGCCTGCCTCGGGGAGATCGAACGCCTCGAGGACGCGACCACCGTGGCCCGCAAGATCCTGTCCTGCGTCGCTCGCCTCGGCACCCTCGGGCAGCAGTTCGGAGCCGGACATCTGGCGGACATCATGGTCGGTGGCAACACCGAGCGGATCCGATCGATGCGGCACGACGAACTCTCGACCTTCGGTCTCTTGAAGGATCTGACGAAGTCCCAGGTCACCGATCTGATCGGCCAGCTCACCGCCCTCGGTTGTCTGGAACGAACCGGCGGCGACCGCCCCGTCCTCACCCTCGCCACCGGCGGAGTCCCGGTGCTTCGCGGCGAACGAGAAGTCGAGCTCGCCAAGCCGGCCCGCGGCCGGATCTCACGTGAACGACAGGCGGCGACCGGACGGGACGCCGCGGACTTCTCCGGCGTCGACCGCACGCTCTTCGAGGAACTTCGGGCTCGTCGGCGGGAACTCGCCGCGACCAAGGCCAAACCCGCCTACGTCATCGCGACCGACGCCGTGCTCCGAGACCTGGCGCGGGCCCGTCCGTCGAGCGTCGAATCGATGGCCGGCATCCGCGGCCTCGGACGCCGGAAACTCGCCGAGTTCGGCCCCTCGCTGCTTGAAGTGCTCGATGACTGGGATCGTGATCACGGCGGCGGACGGGACCGCTCGGTCTAGCTCGAAGCGTCCGGGGCGGGTTCGGTCTCGCTGGAAGCGGGCGGCCCGGCCTCTGCTTCGATTCCGTCATCGTCCCGAGCTTCCGACTCGGCGAGGGCCGCCTCATCGCCGTCCTGGTTGACTTCCAGGTCGATCTCCCCCATGTCGTCCTGATGAAAGACGATGCGACGCTGTCGAGCGAGTTCGAGCAGCGCGAGAAAGAGACCGATCATCGCCCCGCGGGTCCGCCCTTCAAAGGCCTCTCGAAGACTGATCCGGCTGCCTTCGCTACGTCCGAGGCGATCCATCAGATCCTCCTGGTGCAGGGTGATCGGAGTGTCGTCGTATTCAACCGCATGCTCACCGAGCCGGGTGGGGTCGATCGCGGCCATGATCCGTTCGAACGCATCGAAGAGATCTCCCGCATGCACGTCGTCGAGTTCCAGTGCCGGTGCTTCGGGCTCCTCGTCGCCCTCGGCCTCGCCGATGCGGATCCGGACCGGCCACCGGGACGCGAACGCCTCCCGGCGATCGTCCAGGTCCCCGGCCGCGGAGCGATATCGTTGATACGCCAGCAACTGCCGCACGAGATCCTGACGGGGATCCGTCGCCTCGGCGGCCTCGCCCTCCTCCGGTTCCTCCTCATCACCGTCCTTGCGGGGCGCGAGCGTCCTGGACTTCAACTCCACCAGGGTCGCGGCCAGGACGAGGAATTCGCCCGCGGCGTCGATGTCGAGTGACTCCTCGCGATCGAGATGGGCGATCGCATCCAGATATTGATCGGTGATCTCGACGATGGGAATGTCGTGGATATCGACTTCCGCACGCCGGATCAGGTAGAGCAGCAGGTCCAGCGGCCCCTCGAAGGTGCCGAGCCGGACGGTGTAGTCGTCCTGGAAGGTCATGGACCCCATGGTATCGGAGTGCCGCTCCGGGGTCCCGGCCACCCGCAGGGAAGTCGCCGGCCCGCCGCGAGTACAATCCGGCGATGACCACGGAACCGCCCAGGACCTCCAACCCGGCCTCCACCGACGAAGTGGCGTTTCTCCGGTCCGTGCTGGACGCGGAACGGGACACCCTGACGCGGATCTCCGACCGCCTCGGGGACGAAGCCGAACCCTGGAATCGAGCGATCGGTCTGGTCGCCGGATGTGACGGACATGTCGTGGTCTCGGGGATGGGAAAATCCGGCCTGGTCGGCGCGAAGATCTCCGCCACCCTCTCCAGTCTCGGTCGCCCCTCGCACACGCTCCATCCGGCGGAGGCGGTCCACGGCGATCTGGGAAGGATCCGTCGGGGGGATGTCGCCCTCCTGCTTTCGTACAGTGGCGAGACCGAAGAGATCGTGGCCCTCGCCTCGATCCTGAAGGCCGACAAGGTTCCCTGCATCGGCATCAGCCGCGATGCCAGCAGCACCCTCGGGAAACTCTGTCCGGCGCATCTCGCCCTCGGGGACATCACGGAAGCCTGCCCGCTGAACCTGGCCCCGACCGCCAGCACCACGGCCATGATGGCGGTGGGTGATGCGTTGGCGATCGCCGCGTCTCGACGCCGCGACTTCGACGCGGACGCCTTTCATCGACACCATCCCGGCGGCATGCTCGGGGCCGGCCTCCGACCGATCGTCGAACTTCTTCGATTCCGGGTCGGAGAGAACGTGGCCGTGGTCCCGGACACCGGCATCGTCCGTGATGCCCTGGTCGCGAGCGGAGACGGCCGACGCACCGGAGCCATTCTGCTCGTCGACACCGAGGGACGACTCAGTGGGATCTTCACCGACGGGGATCTCCGTCGTCTGGTGAACCACCGGGGAGCCGAAGGTCTCGATTCGCCGATCGCGGACATCATGACCCGACAACCTCGAAGCCTGACGGACGAAGATCTGGTTCGGGACGCGGTCCGATTGGTTCGCGAGCGTCGGGTCGATGAGATTCCGGTGGTGGATGCCGATGGCCGCCCGGTGGGTGTACTCGATGTCCAGGACCTGGTCGCCATGAAAGTCGTGAGGGACTGACGCCATGCAGCTCTTCACCGTCGAGATCGACGACGACGTCCATGTGCTCCGAGCCGAGGGCGGCATCGACAATCGGAACGCGGATCGATTCCTCGAAGAGGTGACGGCCCTGGTGACGCAAGGCGCCGAGCGGATGATCATCGACTGCAGCGAACTGGAGATCGTCTCCAGCGCGGGCCTCTCCGCCCTGCTGCGGGTGCACAGCCGTCTTCGCCAACGGGGCGGCACCGTGAAGATCGCCGGCGTCCGAGGCGCGGTCGCGCAGGTTCTGCAGATCACGGCCCTCAACCGCGTCTTCGATCTTCACGAGGATGTCGGCCGAGCAAAGCTCTCGTTCCGCCCCCGCGAAGACTGAATCTCGAACGTCCGCCTTCCAAACCGGACCTGAGACCCAAAAAAACTTTTCGCTCGTCCGACCACCATCGGTTGTGGTTCGAGTCGGCGCGGCCCCTGCATCGTGCTGGGAGGCGGGAGAAGCGTCCCATAAGAGTCGCCGATCGCATCATGCCTCGACATTATCGGTTTGACCGCGACCCCCCGTCGTTCCGACAACCTTCGCGTCGCCGGTCACATTCCGAGCCGTTTCGAATGCTCCGACCACGTCTCTCCCCTCCTCACGAAGCCGAACCACGGAGTCTCGCCATGCCCGCCAAGGACCACCTCATCAAGTCCATTCGCGAGTACAACCGAACCGCCGGACGCGACTGGCTCAACCAGTTCGATACCGCCAGTCTCCAGCGCTACCTGGATCACCTGTTGCACGGCAGCGAGCCTCGAGGCGGAGGCAGCCGCTGGAGCCGACCCGGCGACAGCCCGGCCTTCATCGCCCGTACCGCGGGCTGACGGCCCCGACGGACCACATCAGCGAGCACGAAAGAAACGCCCCCCGCGACCGGACGGTCACGGGGGGCGTTTCGCATCCGAAAATGGCTGGAGCGCTCAATCGCCGCGTTTGCCGTCCGCGAGCAGAGAGTCGAGTTTCTTGCGAAGCAGTCGAACTCGAAGAAGGCTCTTCACTCGGGTGAGCAGTTCGAGTTTGTTGACCGGCTTCGAGAGAAAATCGTCGGTGCCGCTTTCGACCGCGCGTTCGTAATCGGGGACCTCGTTGAGCGCCGTGACCATGATGACCGCGATGTCCCGGGTCGCCGGATCACCCTTGATCTTCTGGCAGACCTCGAATCCGGACATCCGGGGCATCATGACGTCGAGCAGCACGAGGTCGGGATGCTCCGCCTCCACCGCCTTCATCGCTTCGATGCCATCGGTCGCGGTGACCGTCCGGCAGCCGATGTCATCGAGATAGGCGAGGATCAACTCCAGATTCTGCTGGTTGTCATCGACCAGCAACACCAGGGCCTCGGGCAGCGAGGCGTCCACGTCCAGGGCATCTTCAGCGAGTTCGGGAGGAGTGTCGGTCATGAGACGATGGTACCGCGGTCAGGAGACGTCGTCGCCCTCGCCCTGCCGATCTCCCCCTTCGAAGAGGTCGAGGATGTCCTCCCGGAGACGTTCTTCGGCTCCGGGCCCGAATCCGACCTTGACCGAGACCACACGGCCTCCCGCATCCACGATCACCGTGGTCGGCAGCCCCTGGACCCCGTAGGCCCCGGCGATCCGACCATCCAGATCGAGGGCCACCCGCAGTCCGTCGAGATCGAGCTTCGATTCCTCGAGGAACTCTCGCAATCGGCGCCTCCGCGGTTCCAGGGTCCGCGTCTGCTCGCTGGTGTTGATCGCGATCACTTCCAGGGGAATCCCATTCTTCTCCGCCCACCGTCCAAGCTCCGCGAGCCTCGGCAACGCGGCCCGGCAGGGGCCGCACCAGGTGGCCCAGAAATCGATCACCACCACTCGCCCCCGCAGGCCCTCGAGCACGATCTCCTCCGGCTCGAGACCGGGGAGATCGAAGATGGGTGCGGTCCGACCGGGCTGGAGTCCTCCGTCGCCGGGACCGCCCCCCCGCGGCGCCTCCCGCTTGACCAGGGCTCCCACCATGTCGACGCGTTCCCGGCCCTGCATCGGCAGCTCGAGTGCCACCTCCGGCTTCGCGACCTTCTCGAACGTCCAGGTGTAGGAGAAGATCAGTTCCGTGCCGTCCTCCACGAAGTTGCCATCGTGGATCGTGACTTCCGCTTCGACCGGCAGACCGGACGTCGGATCGACGTCGATCCACATCCGTTCGAAGTCACTGCTCAGTTCGATGCGCCGCCGCGCCGGAGTCTTCTCCTTTTCGTCGGCCGGTCGGAGGACGAGGCCGGTCGGCTGCAACCAGGGGGCGCGGGTGTTCATCTGCATCGCGCAATCTTCTGGCGCCTCCTCGCCGATCGCCAACGCGAGTCCGGGCCAGGGAAGGTCTCGGAACTGGGAGAACAACGCGTAGTAGGCGGAACCCTGGTCGTCCAGGTCGATCATGAGATCGTCACGCGATTCGTGCACCGCCTGCATCCGACCTTCGGCGAGTCGGATGTCGAAGCCGTCGAAGGACGTCCGCAGACCGCGGCCCGGGATCAGGGTCCAGCCAAGCCGACGCGCCGGAGCCGCTTCCTCGATCTCTCCCTGACGAGTGGTGACCACGACCTCCTCGACCGCGGCCCGGGGCTGGGAACGAACCACCCTCACCAACTCTCGGAGGGCGTCGCCGGCTTCGGGATCCACTTCCCGCATTTGAGCTTCGGCAAAGGATGCGGTGCTCGCCACCGCCAGAGCCATCGCGACTGGAAGCCGGAGACGGACGGTCGAGAAATGATTCATGAGGAGGTTCCCCTGAAGGAGTTGATCATCCGTCCCGAGCGCGGCCCGTCGGAAGCCGGACCGTCCGGGTGATCATAGGGTCCTCGCGGGCCCCGACCAACTCGATGATTTCCCATCAACGACACCGCCGCCCCTGACGGGGCGGCGGCGATGTGATTCTCTGAACGACCGTGGAGGCCGGAATCAGCCCTTGCCGGCGGCGAGTCCGGCCAGAGTCTTCTTCCAGAGGTCGAGATGCTTGGTCACCGCCGCCTTGTCCTGCGGGTTGAAGTTCAGACCCACTTCGACTTCCGCGACCTTGCCATCGGGGCCGATCACCACGGTCAGGGGAATGGAGGAGGCGCCGTAGGCCATGGCTGCGACGTTGCGGGTGTCCATGAGGCACGGGAAGGCGAACTTCTGGGCGTCCCAGTAGCCGCTCGCCTTTTCCTTGGTCTCCCCCACGTTCACGGCGAACACCTTGACGGAATCGCCCTGGGACTTCGCCCACATCGCCAATTCGTTCATGGCCGGCATGGCCGCTCGGCAGGGGCCGCACCAGGTGGCCCAGAAGTCCAGTACCACGACCTTGCCGGCGAGCGACGCGAGCGAGACCTTCTCGCCGGACAGGGTCATCAGGTCGAAGGCCGGTGCGTCCTGGCCGACCTTGAGTCCACCCTGGGGCAGGGTCGGCTGTTCGGGGAGCAGCGCGTTCACGTCATCCACCCTGGTCTTGCCTTCGGTGACGAAGGCGATCTTCTTGGGCAGGGTCTTCATGACTTCGGCGTCGATCACCAACTGGAGGCTCAGCGCCATCTCCGCGGGCATTCCGGGAGGGGTCACCGTCAGGTCCATTCTCGCCACCAGATCGTTCTTGCCGTTCAACGAGACGACGCCGGAACCACCTTCGCCCTGCAGGAGGATCTGGCTTCCCGACGGCGTGGATCGGAAGCCCTTGATCGCCACGTTCTGCATCGCACCGAGGGAGAGCAGAGCGGGGATCTTCTCGATCTCCATCTCCGCCTTGCCCAGGCGGAAGGGAACCGCCGGATCCGGGAGGCCACCACCGTCGGTCAAGGCCGAAATGGCATCGATCACCCGACCGTCCTCCACCGTCCCGCTCATGTAGCGGTCCGGAGCGACCTCGGGCATCGACATGTAGATCTGGTTGTCGACCCCGGTCACGTCGATCTGTCCGACCACCTGGATCTGGAAGCGATCCACTTCATAGGCGGAAACGACCTTCATGGTCTGGCCGCCCATCGGGGACTTGACGCTGATCTCGATCGATTCCGTCATCGCCGCCGCGGCGCGATACGCGGTGCGAGTCTTGGCGAGCGCCTGCAGTCCCTTCTTGATCGCCTCCGGCGACTTGTCGGCCTCGGTGAAGTCGGCGATGGAGCCGGGTGCGATCACCACCTTCGCCGCGTCCTGGCCGTTCTGGGCGGCGACACTGAGGGACGAGAAGAGAAGGCTCGTGGCGAGCACGGTGCTGAAAGTGCGCATCGTTTGGTTTCCAACTGGGTTCGGCGGATCGGTGACGGGATGGAACATGATATCGCCCCGGACTCGGATCGGGCTTCAGTCGGCGACAGAACCCCGATCGAAGGGGAAAACCGCACTTGAAAGCCGCTCGGCCGTCTCCCGGACCTCGCCTTCGGCATCCTTCCGGCACGCGGACAGCAGTGCCTCCAGAGGATCGAGGACGAAGCGTCGCCCATCCAGCCGGGGGTGAGGGACCTCGATTCCGGATTCGACGATCCTCACGCCCTCCAGCACCAGCAGGTCGAGATCCAGGGTCCGGGGATCGCAGCCTCCCCGCCGACGACGGCCCATCGAGGTCTCGATCGCGAGCAGACGGGCCAGCAACGCCCGCGGGCCGAGCGTGGTGCGACCGATGGCCACGGTGTTCAGGTAGGTGGGATGGTCCCCCGAAACCCCGTCCGGCAGTACCGGTTCGGTTCGGATTCGTGGACCCGAGCGACACCAGATCACGCCCGGAGTCTCTTCGAACAGCTCGAGTCCACGGTCGATCTGAGGTCGGCGATCCCCGAGATTGGCACCGACCCCGATCGCGAAGGCTCGCCCCTTCATCGCGCGGTGTCCGGACGGTCGCCGGTCTCCTCCCAGAGCAATGGCGCCTCGATGCCATGCAGGCGGAATCGCACCATCTGCATCGCGGCAAGAACCGTCCGTCGCCGCACCACCCCTCGATCCCCGGGGAATCGAAATCGACGGGCGAACGCCCCGGAGGCGTCCGCGATCCCGATCCAGACCGTTCCAACCGGTTTCTCGGAAGAACCACCGCCAGGTCCTGCGATGCCGGTCGTGCTGGCGCTGATCGACGCCGCCGTTCGCTCCCGCGCCCCTCGGGCCATGGCGATCGCCACCGCCTCGCTCACGGCGCCGTCGCGTTCGAACCGGTCGGCCGGGACGCCGAGGTCTTCCGTCTTTCGACGGTTGGAGTAGGTGGAGTACCCGCCGAGATACCACGCGCTCGAACCGGACACCGCGGTGATCGCGGCCCCGAGCCCCCCGCCGGTGCAACTCTCCGCGGTCGCGATGGTCGCGTTTCCCGCGAGGAGGTCACGGCCGAGCGCCGATTCGAGCGAGACCTCGTCCCGTCCGAAGACGTACGGGCCCCAGGCCTGCTCCACGTCGTGGGCGAGCCGGGAGACCATGGCCGCATCATCCTCGTCTCGCCCCCGTATTCTCGCCGCGAGAATCGAATCCGAGACCGTGGTCGCCACCGGAAGGTCGACCCCCCGATCCATGAGGGATTGGATCTTGGCCGCGGCATCCGATTCACCGATGCCGTGCGCCCGGACCACGATCGTGGGCCGCGGCCCGGCCGAAGGCAGGATCTCCCGCAACGTCCGATCGAGCATCGGATGCAATTCCCTCGGCGGCCCGGGAAGCAGCACCACGATCACGCCATCCCGCTCCCAGAGCACGCCCGGTGCGGTCCCGTTGGGATTCTCGAGGCAACGGGCGGAATCAGGCCGAAGCGCCTGCCGCCGGTTGGTCGGGGGCATCGGCCGATCCCTTCCTGCGAACCACGCCTCGACCGTTCGGACCGCGGCCGCGTCCTCGACCAGGGGCTCATCGACCGCGGCCGCGAGGGCCTCCCGCGTGACGTCGTCGAGGGTGGGTCCGAGTCCGCCGGTCACGATCACCAGCGAACTCTCGGTCATCGCGGTTCGGATCGCGGTCTGGATTCGAGCGACATCATCCCCCACCACCCGATGCGAGATCACCCGACGCCCCCGGACCGCGAGCGCCGCGGAGATGGTTCGCCCGTGCGTGTCCAGGGACTCGCCCGCCAGAAGTTCGTCGCCCACCGAGATCGACGAGGCGGGAAGATCGACTGGTTCACTCATCAACCGATTCCTGCGAATCCACCACGGTGAAGACACCCAACGCATCGGTCGCCCGAGCCGTCTCCCGCCCGCTTCCGTGCACGAAGATCGCCAGCTCGCCCGCATCCGCGAATCCGGATGCGATCATTCTTCGCCCGGCTTCCATCACGAACGCCTGCCGGTCGTCGGACATGGCCGATCCGGTTTCCACGAGCATCGGATGCACGCCACGAAGCAATCGCATTCGCCGGGCGATCCGGACGTCCTCGGTGAAGACCACCAACGGAACGCGAAGATCGCCGCGACTGAGAATCCGCCCGGTGTGGGTGCTTCGCGCCCAGGCCGCGACCGCCCGGACCGGAATCTCCGTCGCGATGCGGTGAACGCCCCGTGCGATCGCCGGGAGCCATGGATCCCCCTCGGGCGAGGTCGTCCTCAGGGCGGTGTCGTCGACCACTCCCTCGTCGTGCCAGGATTCCGTCCGTCGGGCGATGCGACGGAGCGTCTCCACCGCCAGAACCGGATGACGACCGATCGCGGTCTCGCCACTGAGCATCAGCGCATCGGCCCCGTCCAGAACCGCGTTGGCGACGTCGGTCGCTTCGGCCCGGGTCGGACTCGCCTGCTCGATCATGCTCTGGAGCATCTGGGTCGCGACGATCACCGGCCGGCCCGCCCTGATCGATGCGGCGACGATCCGTTTCTGGGCCACGGGGACTTCGGGGATGTCAAGCTCGACCCCAAGGTCGCCGCGAGCGACCAGCACCGCATCACTCGCATCGATCACGTCCTCCAACGCGGTCATGGCCGCCGGCCGCTCGATCTTCGAGACGATGCCGGGCATCGGCGCGTGCGGATCGGAGGCGAGCAGGGCCTCCCTCAGGCGGCGAAGGTCGTCCGCGTTCCGAACGAAACTCACCGCGAGCAGATCCACGCCCACCCCTCGCATCGCTTCGGCGAATTCAAGATCCCGGGGCGTCACGGCGGAAAGATCGGGATTGCTGTCGGGGACGTTGACTCCGACCCGGTCACGGATCGTCCCACCGGAGGTGACGGTGCATCGGACCCTGGAACCATCGGAATCCGAGGACGATCCCTCGATCGCCAGCAGTCGGACGTTCCCATCGTCGAGCAGGACTCGATGACCGAGCGCGATCGCCGGAAGCACCCCGGCCACGTCGATCTCGATCACGATCGCGTCACTCCGATGCGTGGCGCCTCGCTCCACCAGATCGACCGCGCAACCCTCCCCGAGCTTGAAGGAAGTGGCCCCCGCCACGCGAATCTTCGGACCGGGAAGGTCCGCCATCACTGCGATCGGAACACCGAGGGTCGACTCCAGCCGTCGGATCTCCGCCACCGTCTCCAGGTGTTCATCGAACGCGCCATGACTCAGATTCAGTCGGAGGACGCCGGCTCCCGCCTCGATCAGCCGACGAAGCACTGCCGGATCCCGGCTGGCGGGACCGACCGTGGCGATCACGTCGGTCCGGGTGGGCGCCGCTGGCATCACCGCGAGATCTCCGACGGTTCGGGACGGATCTCTCCCGCTGCGATCGCCAGGTAGTTGGCTTCGGCCTGACGGCGGACGATTCGACGGAGAATCTCTCCAGGATCGGCATCCGCCGGCCAGAGTCCGGCATCGTCGAATCCTCCTCGAAGCCAGCCGGCCTTGATCTCCGAGAGGGCGGCGGGATCTCCAAGATCCAGAACCTCACCGTCCGGACCCGGAACCGTCGGCATCGCATCGAATGCCTCGAGCATGGCCTTGAGTTCGGGATCGCTCACGTCATCGGCGACCACGAAGGGACCTTGATCATCGGGATAGCCCGGATGTTCGATGATCGCGATCCAGGCATCCCGCAAGGCCGCGGGCTGATCGAGCGCCAACCCCCGGAAAAGGGGAGAGATGAATGACCGCATCGCCCGATTGGGGGTCTCGACCGGGGTCGCGATCTGCCACGGATCCACCTGGTCGACGAACCGATCGAAGTGGTCGCGGTACATGTCTCGCCGGATCGGAAGTCGTCGGAGTTCGAATTGTCGGGGGCCGAGTCCTTCGGTCGCCACCGGAAACTGCCAGAGCGCCTGTCCATCGACGCTCAGGACGAACTCCATGAACCGGCGTGCAAGGATCGGATCGTTGGCCCCGGTGAGCATGCCGATCGGATCGGGATCGATGACCGTCTCCCCCGGTGGGCTGACGTACCCGATTCGCCCCACCGCATCAGGGCCTTCGAGGCCGGCGCGGATCGCCGCATCCCGGGTCCGCTGGGCTTCGTAGCGACCGTAGAAATCGATGCAGATCGCCGCCGCGGCCTCGCCCGATGCCACGTCGAGCGGCCCCTTGGTGCTGCTGCCCGCGAAACTGCGGGCGTTGGCCGCGAGACGACGAAGGATCATCCAGCCGTCGGTCCAGCCTCGACGCTGGAGGATCGCGTCGAAGGCGGTGGTGACCGATCCGCTCATCCCGGGATCGACCATGGTGAGCCAGGTGCGATACGACGGATCGGCGAGGTCCTGCCAGGTCTGCGGTTCAGGGACCCCGAGTTGACCGATCAGATCTCGATTGAACACGATTCCGAAGCTCGACAGGGCGGTGCCGAACCATCGACGATCCTCATCGAAGAGTCGATCACCGGCGATCAGGCCGTCTCCGTAGACGGACTCCAGGTATTCGTCGCCCAGATCCATCGGCGACAGCACCCTCGTGGTCCGCTCGACCCCGTCGACCTCCGCGGTGATCGGCTTGGAGAGCTCGGTGAATTCGTAGGAACCACCCCCCCACATGAGATCCGCGTTGCCACCGGGTTCGATCCCGTCTTCAAGGGCGGCGGTGTATTCGGAGACCAGGAGCTTCCGAATCTCGCTGGTACCTCCCGGCGTGCTCCAGATCACGGTCACCGGTTCGTCGTGATGAACCTCGGACCACGCTTCGAAGGCGCGTGCGAATTCATCGCGAATCTGTTCGTTGTGCGGCGTGACGATCACCAGACGACGCGCGTCGGGATCGGGTTGTTCACCCTTTCGTTCAAAAGCGAACGGGGCGGCCAGCAGCAACAGGAGGAAGAGGATGGGGAGGAATCGCAGCATCAGGCCGACCTCTCCCCGACGACCGCCGCGATCTCGGACACGAAGTTCTCCGCCGCGGTGGTGACTGCGCGGGTCCAGTCCCGATCGTCATCGGATCCATACCACGCATGAATGATCGATCGACTCGCGGTCACCAGCACACCGCCACCATGGTCGTCCATCGCCGCCTGGACCCCGTCCGGACCGCCACCCTGGGCGCCGTACCCGGGAAGCAGGAACGGGGTTCGAGGCATCGCCGCTCGCAGGACCGCCGCGGCCTCGGGCTTGGTCGCCCCCACGACCGCTCCCACCGAAGCGGTCGAACCGGGAGGCGGATCGCCACCGAGCCTGCGAACCATTCCACCCATCAGAGAGGCCACCGTGCCGTCTCCACACGCCGGCGACTGGATCTCGTCTCCCGAGGGATTCGAGGTCCGGACGAGCACGAACACGCCGAGCCCCTCCTCGAGGAACGGCAGGATTCCATCCTCCCCCAGGTAGCCGTTCAGCGTGACCCACTGGCAACCCGTGGCCGAGGTCGCGACCGCGTAGTGACGGGCCGAGACACCGATGTCGCCTCGCTTGGCATCCAGAATGGTCTCGAAGCCGGCATCGACCGCGGCTCGAACCACTCGTTCGAGCGCCGCCACTCCGGCGTGACCGTACCGCTCGAAACATGCGGACTGGACCTTGATGCAGGGCACCAGGCCCGCGACCGCGTCGAGGACCCCGCGGGAGAAGGACTCGATGCCGGTGATCGGATCGGTTCCACGGAGGCTCGTCGGCAGCCGGTCGGCCACCGGGTCGAGGCCCACGCAGACGGGCGCGGTCGCGGCCTGGAGTCGTTCGGCCAGCCTGGCCCCGGGCAGGTAGGGATCATGGTTCATGGCTCGCAGTGTACGGAGGTCGGGACCGGATCAGCCATGAGGGGCCTGACATCGGTAGCATCCGGATGATGGATGACCTCCCGCCCCGCCATCTGCATCTCGAACGTGACCGAGGTCTCGACGTCGAATGGACCGACGGACGCCGGATTCACTACCCCATCACCTGGCTGCGTCGGATGAGCCCCTCCGCGGACGCCCGGGAGCTCCGCAAGGAGCTGGATGCCAATCCACTGGCCGTTCTGCCGACCTCCGCCGCCTCCGGCCCCCTGACCGCCACGTCGATCGAGCCGGTCGGGAATTACGCCATTCGCATCCGCTTCAGCGATGGTCACGCCTCCGGCATCTACTCCTGGCAGTATCTCCGGGAGATCGAGCCGGGACGGGAACAGCCCCCCGAGCCGGGCGAGGCGATCCAATGACTCCGACCGAATTCCAGCCCGCGGACATCCCCATCTCGAGCTTCGGGCCCGCGGGGATCGAGCCATGCTCCGAGGCGTTCACCGCCGCGATCCGGGTCGGTGACGACGGTGTGAGTCGAGGCGTTCCCCACGTCAACAACGCGGAGTACGTTCGTTGGATCGATCAAATCGCGGAGCTCGCCACCGACGCGGCCGGGTTCACTCGGGCCTGGATGCTTGCGAGCGATCGCATGTGGTTCGTCGCCCGACACGAGATCGACTACCGCGGCGAAGTCTTCAGCGGCGATGAGCTGCAGGTCGCGACCTGGCTCGACACCTGGACTCGAACCACCGTGCGACGGCACACCGCGATCGTGCGACCCGCCGATCAGCGACTCGTCTGCTTCGCCGCCACTCGCTGGGCCTACGTGAATCTGACCTCCCGGCGCCCGGCTCGGATCCCGACCGAAATGCAGGATGCGTTTCCGAAACGACCCGCGGCTTCCGGGGTGAATCCGACGGTGGAGCCCGGGGCGTGACGGTGCGAGTCGCCATTTTTCTCGACCGCGATCGACGACGCGAGGAGGAGGTCGCGTTCTCCCGACTCGCGGTGGGCCTCGCCGCCGACGGAACTCGTTCCACGCTGGTACTGGCCACCGACGCTGAGGATGACCCCCGCGAGTCGCCGGAGACCGTCGAAGGACCGATCCCGACCATCCAGTCACCGATGGATCTGCCCTTCTGGATTCGCCGACGACTCGCCACCGCGATCCTCGACCGGATCGAAGACACCGGTTTCGGGCGCCCGGATGTGATCGTCGCCTGCGGACGTGGATGTCTCGCCCTTGCGGCCACGTCGGCCGAACTGCTCGAGATCCCGCTGGTGGCCGAGGTGCGTGATCGACGCGAGGTGGACGCGGCGGTTCGAATTCCTTCCATCACGGTGATCGCGGCGACCAGCAAACTCCAGCATCGGGCGGCTCGGAGGATCGGAGAGGATCGAACCACCAGTCTTCCGATCCCCGTACCGCGAATCCGCTCCTCCCATGACCGTGACCGTGGCCTGCTCGTGGCACTGGGGCCGGTGGGAGATCTGAACGCCTGGAAAGCCATGATCGACGGCCTGGCCGGACCGGGTGGCGCCCTGCCCGGCATGCAACATCTCGCGCTGGGAATCGGCCTCGGACAGAAGGACGCTTCGATCTGGCGTCGACTCAGAGGGACGCCGATGGCGGATCACATGAGTTCCTTCGATCACACGGATCACATGCGTCCACTGCTCGCCGGGGCCGACGTCATCCTCGCCCCGGATCGTGATCAAGCGATTCGCAGCATCGAACTGCAGGCCCGGATCAGCGGCGGGGTGGTGATCGCCGCGGATGATCGCCTCCGCGACGACCGAAGCGAGGCCTCCGGCGATCGGCTCCTCACCCCGGCCGAGGCGCGTCAGTCCGGCGTCTGGCGAGAGGCGACCCGGCAGGCGCTTCTTCACGCCCCATCCCTCGCCTCCGCCAGTCATGCACGCTCCTCGCTGGTCTCCAACGTGGCCCCTCGCTGGGCGGCCGTCCTGGAGACGATCGTTCACGGTGATGCGACGCCGATCGGCCATTCCTGAGCCGGTTCGGTCACCCACCGGCCCGATAATCCGATCCGCGAGGTCTCCCATCGACGCTTCGATCGGAAAAATCGGACTCTTGGCGAACCGTCGGGCTCCGACACGAATAGTGATGTGGTCGACGGGAACTCGACCGCGAAGTGTTTCAAGCAATCTCTCTCCTTCTCCGCTCCGCCGCGTCGGCACCGCCGATGCGGCGGTGTCGGTTTTGGGCCGGAGGAGTCACAATGGGTCGACCTGCACGCCGGAGTCCCCGCATGAATCGTCCTCGACCCACGAGTCTCTCTTCCATCGCTCTCCTGCTCGCGCTCGGTCTTCCGAACCTGATGCCGGTGAGGGGCGAAGAACCCCCGGTTCCCGACGACCGGACCAGGGTTCTCAGGGAAGGTCGCTTCCGGCTCGATGCCGAAGGGAGAGCGATCGACGGCCAGATCGTCGCCGCCGAACCCACCACCGACCGGACGATCATCGGAATCCTTCCCGATCGAACCACCGGCGAGGACTGGGGCCTGCCGCATCTGGAACGAGCGATCGGGGATCTCGAGCTTCTGAAGCCCGATGCGGTGTTCTGCGTCGGCGACCTGGTCCAGGGATACACCCGGGATCCTGCGACCTGGGAGGCGGAAGTCGATGACTACCTGTCGCTGGTCAATCGACTGGACGCCGAGTTCTGGCCCACGGCGGGAAATCATGACGTGATCTCCGGCGCCCGTGATTCAGAAGATCGGAGATTCATGGATCGATATCGGAGTCGTTTCGGTCCGCTCCACTACGCCGTCACCCTGGAGCACGGGACGGTCGTCGTCCTCTTCAGCGACGAGAATCTCGACGGCGGAGACGTGAACATCTCCGATCGACAGGTCGAATGGCTGGAGGAGGTCCTCGGTGCCGCTCCGAAGAATCGACCGATCGTCCTCCTGATGCACCGTCCTCTCTGGCGGTACCGGGACGTCGGCTGGGATCGGCGAGTGCATCCGATGCTCGTCGAACACGGAGTCGATGCGGTGATCGCCGGACATTTCCACGCCCTGCATCGTGACCCCGACCAGGACGGAGTCGAGTACCACCTGCTCGGCGTCTGCGGTGGCGCGATCGATCAGCATCCGCTGACCGGACAGTTCAATCACCTGACGCTGCTGGACCTCGGGCCGGGCGACGACATCCACATCCGACACCTCCCGGCGGGCGTGATGCTCCCGGACGACTTCGTGGTGCGCGAGGACCAGGACCGGGCCTACCGACTGAAGTCCGCGAAGACCACGAAGATCGAGGGTTCCCTTCCCGACCCCTGGCGGGGATTCGTGGATGCCACCGTCTCGCTGGAAGTTCGCAACCCGCTCGACCGTCCGGTCCGGGTGACCGTGGAACCGGCATCGGCCCCGAAGCCCTGGCTGGTGGAGGGCCATGCGTTCGTGGCCCGGACCGAGGAAGACATCGCCAATCCCGCGACCACCGATCTGGACACTCCCTTTCGGCTCACGCCGCCGGACCCGGTCATGATCGAGGCGAAGGCCTCGGTCTCCATCCCACTTCGATTCGTCGCGGCGGCCACCGAGACCCCGCCGCCCCCTCCCGAGGTCCGGGTGACGCTGCAATTCGAGGATTCCCAGAATCGCATGGTCCCCATCGTGCTTCCCCGCCGGATCTCGGTGGCCCGCGAAGACCCGGACGCCACCGACGCGTTTCCCGCGTGGCCGATCGCGGCCTGGTCTCACTCGGTCTACGAGGAACGTGAACCACTCGGCTCGGTCACCACCCGCTCGATCGCCCTCGACGGACGCCCGCGATTCGAAGTGGACATGGTGCTGTTCGACGACCTGCTGATCGACGATGGTGGCTCGGAGGCCGTGACCATCAAGTCCAGACGCAATCCCGCCGGTGATCTCATCGTGCTCACGGTCCGCACTCCGGACGGCCGCAGGATCTTCCTCTGCGAACCGCCCGCCGATCCCCTCCCGTCCGGCGAGGAAGCGACCACCGTGCTGATCGAGATCGATTCCGAGGGACGCGTCCTCGGGCGGTCCGAGCGTGTCGCACGGTGGCGGAACACCGGCGGAGAGGTCTCCTCCGCTCACCGACTCCGAATCGTGCTTCCGGAACTGGATCCCGCCGAAATCACCGGAATCCAAGTGGAGGCCGCCGACAACGACCGCACCTACCACACCCAGTGGCGTTCTCTCGCCCCCCGAGGGGGTCTTCTCAAACTCGAATCCGGTGCCCCTTGACGACCACGGACCCGATCGAGTCTCATATACGGTCGATCCCAGCCAATCCGGCCGGAATCTCTTCCGAATCAATTCGCGCCGATCGGGCGCTAACCCTTGCAGGAAACGCACACATGAAGTCCATCGCACGCTGCAGCTCGCTTCTCTTCGTCTCCGGTCTCGTCCTCGGCTTCGGTGGTCTCGCCGGATGCGAAAGCGAAGAAGTGATCGAAGTCACGCCTCGCAAGGTGAACCCCGACGCCCCCAAGGTCGATCCCAACGCCATGCCCGGCCAGGGCAACGGCCTCGAGCAGCAGGGCGGCTGATCGCCGACTCGTGACCAAACGAGAACGCGGCGTGATCGTTCAACGATCACGCCGCGTTCGTTTTTCATCCGATCCGCTCAGTGGCCCTGAAGCAGGTCCACGATGGCCGCCAGCCCTTCCTCGAGCACGGCTTCCTCCACCGCGAAACTCAATCGCACATGAGTATCCCGGGAGGAGAACACACCGCCGGCAACCAGCAGGACTCTTCGCTCGACCGCCCGCTCCACGAACGTCGCCCCGTCGATTCCCAGGGCGGGTGGAACTTCGAAGAACGCGTAGAACGCGCCTCCGGGGGTGTTGACCCGGGTGTGAGGCGACAAGGCCTCGACCACTCGGTCGCGACGCCGGGTGTAGCCTTCGATCTGCTCCGAATTGTCGTGTTCGAATGCCGGGACCACGCCGTACTGCAAGGGTGTCGGCGCGCACACGAAGGTGAACTGCTGGAGCTTTCGCATCTGGTCGATCAACCAGTTCGGCCCCGCCGCGTAGCCGAGTCGCCAGCCGGTGCAGCCATAGGTCTTGCCGAAGCCGCGAATCAAGAGGGTTCCGTGATCGAAACGTCCGGGGGACGGGCAGGTTCCATCGGCCCGAGCCGCACCAGGGAAGACGAATTCATCGTAGATCTCGTCACTCACCAACTGGACGCCGCGTTCCCGGCAGAGTCGGGCGACCGCTTCCACTTCGTCGTCGTCCATCACCACCCCCGTGGGGTTGCCGGGACTGTTCAGCAGAACGAACTTCGTACGATCCGTGATCAAGGGCTCGATGCGTTCGGCGGTCATCCGGAAGTCCGGATACGTGTCGCAGCCGACCATGCGGCCGCCGGTCAGCGGCCCGAGCTGGGGGTAGATGACGAACCACGGATCGGGAATGACGGCCTCGTCACCCTCGTCCAGCAGGGCCATCGCGGACAGGAGCAACGCGCCACTGGTCCCACCGGTCACCATCACCCCGGTTTCGGGATCGGTGGGATCCCATCCGAGGTCCTGGTGAAGATGATTCCGGATCATGGCGTTGAGTTCATCGACTCCCCCGGACAGCGAGTAGCCATTACGGTCGTCGCGGATCGCCGTGATCGCGGCTTCCTTCATCAAATCCGGAACCGGGTAGTGAGGCTGACCGATCGAGAGATTGATGGGATTTTCAAGCCGGGCGCCGAGCTCGAAGGCTCGGCGGATGCCCGAAGCATCCATGCCAAGGACTCGTCGGCTGAGAAGTCGCTCGAGGTTCGCGGTGCTCGGATTCAAGGCTCACACTTTCAGTGGAAGGGCATCGCATCGCAGGAATGAACGGCCCCGCGGCAAGCCGCGGGGCCGGGTTGTCGGTTCGGTGGTGTCGAACATGGCGGTCACGCCGTGCATCAGGAATCGAGGCGACGAACGCTCGTCGCCGATCCCGATCAGTCCGATTCCTAGCTGTCCGATTCCTCGGCCGCCTTGGTCGGCTTCTTCTTGCCGGCCTGGACCTTGATGCTGCGCACCTTCGGAATGCCCAGGGGCGAAGTCTCTCCCGAGACGAACGCGTCCTTGTCCGAGAGCTGGGTGATTCGCTCGGCTCGGGTCAGCACGTTGCGGTGCTGGTTGAGGGCGCCGGACTTGGTCTTCAGGCTGCTGTGCAGGCTCATGGCGGGGTCTCAGTCAGAAGGAAACTTGGATGTAATCCGAGAAGGGCGTCGGGTCGGACTTCAGGAACGGATCGTCGGCGAGGCGCCGTGAAAGTTCGCTGATCCGGCGTTTCCAGGCCGCCTTGTCCGACGTGGACTGGGGCAGCCTGAAACCCGGCAGAAGCATGACGCTCCCGGATTTCACTCGAGATCCTCTAGTTTGACGTTCCACCACAATGGCGTCAAGTCCCAGATCCTCCCCCGCGGCTCGAATCTTGGCTGCCACATACATCGCGTTCTTCAGCGGGATTCCGCCGATGACCTGGTTATAGGCGTACCCCCGCACCCGACACTCGGCTTCAAGATCCCGAGTTCGATCGAGGGAGTCGGCTCCGGCCGGCGGCGTAGGAAGCCCGGCGGGGCGATTTTTCGAGGCTGCGGCGGGCTTTTTCGCTGTTTTCCGGTCTCCCGAATCAGCGGACGACGAGTTCGCGACCGGGCTTGGAACGTCCACTTCCCGCAACATTCCGGCTTCTTCCCGGGCGATCTCCCGCGCAGTCGCCACGACTCCCGCTTCCGTCAGCCCGGCCTCCCGGCCATGTCCGGTGCCCAGAACATAGGCCCCGATCATCAGGGCCACCGCCACGACGATCGCGATCCAGATGTAGCCGACGGGAAATCGCACCGCCGATCCAGGGGTCAGAAGAGCCGAATTCCCGGGCCTTTCGTCGACCGAAGTCGAGGATCTTCCGATCGGAGAGGACCGCTTGGAGGCGGCCGTCTGCGACATGACTTCGTAGAGCGTGGGTCCCGATCGTCTCGGCATGCCGGAATGGTAGCCGGAGCGGACCTCGAAGTCCGAATCCCTGGTTCGGCCCGAGGGCTCAGGCCGGCTGTCCGGTCGCGATCACGCTTGCCATGGCCATGCCCCCGGCATGCGTCAGGGAAAGGTGCCAGGCGTGAATTCCCGCCTCCGTCGCGATCTGGGCCGCCCGACCCTGCAGGAGCACGCCTGGCCGGCCGAGAGAATTCCGATCGATCGTCATCTCCGTCCAGTCGATTCCATCGCGAAGTCCGGTTCCCAGGGCCTTGAGAATCGCTTCCTTGGCCGCGAATCGGGCGGCATATCGCTCGCTCCGCACCGCGTCCGCCGCATCGGCGTACTCCCGTTCAGACGGGGTGAAACAACGATGGGTGAATCGCGTCTCGTGGTCGGCGAGCATTCGCTCGATTCGAGCGATCTCCACCAGATCGATGCCGTGTCCGATGATCTTCATCGCCCGTCACGCTACCGTCGATGACCACATGAGCGTCGAGGAACATCAACAAGCCGCGGCCGACGACCCCCGAAGCACCTCGCTGGCGGTCGGCGTGATCACCGTCAGCGACACTCGAACCCGGGCGACCGATCGAGGCGGCGATCGCCTCGCGGCCCTGCTCACCGAGGCCGGCCACGTGGTCTCGACTCGATTCCTGGTCTCCGATGATCCGGAGGCGATTGAAACCGCCCTTCAAGCCTGCCTCGCCACCCCCGGACTCCGCGCGATCCTCCTGACGGGAGGCACCGGGCTGGCGCCGCGCGATGGAACGGTGGAAGTGGTACGGCGGCATCTGAGAGTCGAGATCCCCGGTTACGGCGAACTGGTTCGACGGCTCGGCGTGGACGAAATCGGTCCCGCGGCGATCCTTGGCCGCGCAATCGCCGGGGTCGCCGCTCGACCCTCCTCACCGGACTCCCCCGCCGCGGACGTCCTGATCTTCACCATGCCGGGTTCGGTCCAGGCCGTCGCCTCCGCGACCTCGGGGGTGATCCTCCCGATCCTTCCGCATGCCGCATGGCAGGTCGCCGGTGGACACGCCAACCCCCGGCCCCGAGATCGCTGACCGCGATCCTCGGCCGACGGTCAGCCGAGGCTTGCGAGGGTCGAACGAACTCCCGCCGGGGGATCCAACCATCGACGAGCGTCGATGATCGGGAGGTATCGAAGGCCTCCGGTTCGCGCAGCCGCCAGGAGACTCCGCGGGTCCACCCGTCCATCCGGGTCCCCGGCAGGCACCCGCATTCCGTCCGCGGTGAGATCGGCGAGCCGGAGCGACCAGGCGCCCCGACCGGCGGCGTCGAACGGGTCGAAACCTGCCACCAGCCAGCTCGGAGGGTCGATCCCCACCCCGAGTCCCTCGATGGGCTCTCCCGTCGGTGGGCTGGAGATCGCCACCTCGGCGGTCGAGCCGGGAATCACCAGCCCCGAGGGCGGACGCCCGGCATCGATCGGGCGGACCGACAGTCCGCGCGGCGGCACCCCGTGATCGACCAACGAGACGCCGACACGATTTCCCGCCGCCATGAGGGCCTCGATGGCTTCCTCCCCGCCCTCGCAAGGAAAACGGGTCGAGACCGGAATGGCCCCAAGGTCGGATGCCAGTTCGATCGTGGCCAGCAACGCCGTCATCGCATCATCCACCCGGGCGGAATCCAGGAGATCCTCCGGCGTGAACCAGGCATCGATGCCGACGACGTCCAGCTCCAGCCGCCGAGCCGCGATCAGAAGGTCACGACGCCCCGACTGGTCGAGATCCCGGGCCCGGGTGCCAACCTGGCCGGCCGAGACCTGGACACCGCGGACCATCAGTGACGCGGCGCTCCGGAGACCGGCGCGGGGATCTGAATCCAGTGGCGCGAGGGTGACGGCGACGGCCGGTCGAGGATCGCTGGAGTCGGGCATGCACGAGAATGTACGGCAGGAGATGAAACCCGGTCGAGCGGACGAACGGCCCGCCGATTGCGCGTAGGATCCTGCGGTGCCCACGTCGAGCCCCGATCATTCCGAATCAGGACCCGAGATCCATGTCGCCCTCGTCCCGGGTCCGGTGGAACCGCATGGTGATCCCCCGACCGGGCCGGATGCCGGCGGAGGCACGTGCATCTTCGTGGGGACCACCCGTCCGGAACGTCATCCAGACCACGGCGAACTGCTCGAACTCGAATACGACGCGGCCGAGCCGCTCGCTTCCGAACGACTTCGGAATCTCGCCCGTGACATCGCCGAATCCCACCACCTGCGGCAGCTGTCCATCGAGCACGCCCGGGGGTCGGTTCCGGTCGGGCGGTCCAGCGTGCGGATCATCGCGATCGCCGATCACCGGGATCCCGCGTTCACCGCCTGTCGAGAAGCGATCGATCGTCTGAAGCGGGAGATTCCGATCTGGAAACGGGAACGATGGCGATCCGGAACCACCTGGTCGACCGCGACCTCCCCGCTCGCCGAGTCTGCATCAGAGGAAACGACATGAACGCACTTCGAGGCATTCTCACCGCTGGTTGGTGGCTCGCCCTGGTCATCTGGACGACCTCGATCGCGATTCCCGGCGCCGCCGCGATGATCGCCTTCACTCGCCTTCCCCCCCTGGGGATCACCATGTCGGGAACCGAGGACTATTTCGCCGGCGACGCCGAGGCATCGGGCCGATTCGTGGCCGGATTCGTCACCAATCCTCTCTTCGTCGCCTCGGACGTGGCCTGCTTCGCGGCCGCCACGATCGCATGGATCGCGATGCTCGGTACGCGCTTTCGTCCTTGCGGCGAAGGCCTCGGTCGAATCCTCGCGGTGATCGCGGTGACCCTCGCGACCGTCGTCCTCGGCTGGTACCTCATCATGATCGGGCCCCCGCTCGCCGAATCGCTCGGAACCTGGCGTGACGCCGTCCTCGCCAACGATCGCTCCGCCGCGGAGGCCGCCTGGGCGATCTTCGATCCCCTTCATGAACGCGCGTCGCTGCTTCTGCGGATCGAACTGGTGCTGCTGATCGTGGCGATCATCGCCGGTGGTGCCGCCACCCGGATCAAATCGCCGGTCGGGGAATCGGATTCATGATGGAAACCCCTCCGGTCGGCGGCCCTCGAAGCAAGAAGGGATTCGAGCTTCCCGAACGATCCGCCGAAGACGTCGGACGCGCCGCCCGGATCCTCGCCGCCCTTCGCCGTCGACATCCGGGCGCCCGGTGCGAACTTGACGCCGGCACGCCCCACGAACTGCTGGTCGCGACCATTCTTTCCGCCCAGGCGACCGACGTGGGAGTCAACAAGGCCACGCCGGGACTCTTCGCCGCGTTCCCGACTCCGGCCGACTACGCGGCCGCGACGCCCAAGGACATCGAACCCCTGGTGCGAACCCTGAACTTCTGGCGAAACAAGGCTCGTTCGGTCCACGGGGCGATGACCCTGGTCACCGAACGTCACGGCAGCGAGGTGCCGGCGGACATGGACGCCCTGCTCGAACTTCCCGGCGTCGCCCGGAAGACGGCCAACGTGGTGCTGGGGAATGCATTCGGAATCAACGAAGGCGTGGTGGTGGACACCCACGTCGGCCGGCTCTCCCGTCGTTTCGGACTGGTGGATGCCGACGAAGAGGATCCGAAGCGGATCGAACGGCATCTCATGGCACTGTTTCCTCGACCGTCCTGGTGCCTGCTGAGCCACCTGTTCATCTTCCAGGGCCGGCGCAGCTGCAAGGCCCGTGGCGCCACCTGCGCCGACGATCCGGTGTGCCGTCGGTTCTGTTCCAACGCCGCCGTCTGATCCGGCTCTCCACCGGAACGATCACCGCATGGGCGGCATGCCCGCGTCGCGACGCATCTGACTTTCGACCTTCTGAGCCTCGTCTCGTCGGACCTCCCGAATCAAGGTGGAGTCCGAATCGGGATCGGCCACCACCTTCACGGTGCCCAGCCCCCCGAAGGCGCTCACGAACGCCACGTCGTCCCCCACCCGGGGACGGAACAGCCAGGCGACCGGTCCTTCCATCCAGACACCCCCGATTCGAATCACGCCGCCATCCCGGTAACCGAAGCATTCCAGACCGTCGTCGTGACCCACGAAGAGATACTCACCCGCCACTTCCAGGGTGTAGACCAGGCCTTCCCGGGGCGGTGACCATTCGAAGGTCTCTCCTTCGATCGGTTCGACCCGGAGGATCGCACCGTCCTCCTCGATCGAGGCGTCGCACCACGAGAGCGTGAGCTCGTCGACCTGCCCCGCATTGTTCCGCAACGCACGATCGCTGAGCTCGACGCTGCCACCGATCTTGTACAACCAGCTCCCCTCCTCGCTCCCCGCCAGCACTCGTCGCCCGTCGCCGACCGCCATGGTGACCCGTCCCGGATTCCGCTCGACCGCGAAGAAGGTGTCGGCATCACCCTGACCATCCGCCATGAGTCGATAGATCGCCCGGCCGAAGGTTCCGCCCACGGCGTAGTAGTTCTCTCGCAGCATCGCGATGTCCCGCGCGCCCTTGATCGGAATGAAGACCGGGGCCCCCAGCCGTCCTCCACCCTCGATCGGCCAGGTCACGATCTCTTCCGGCATCACCGCCCAGAGGCGGCCGTCCAGAACTCGGGCAGCGAAGATCGGCACCGGGAAGACCTTGTTGTCACGCTCTCGAAAATCGCCACCCATGATGCCCACGGTGGAGGCTTCATTCCCGCGGAGAATGAAGACCACGCCTCCGGGAAGTTCGATCTCGGAGGCCAGTTCCGACGGGAGGGAATGCAGTTCGCTCGCGGCTCCGAGATATCGCCCATCGTCGACCGAGAGAATCCGACGTCCCACCGACGCGGCCAGTCCATCGCCGCTCGCCACCACTCGCCCGACCACCGCTCCTTCGCCCTCGTCCGACAGCAGCGTGATCCCCGGACGATCGATCCGAACGGCACCACCTCGCCCCGACGCCCAGACCCGGCCGCCGTCCTGGGACAGGAGATAGGGCTCGATGCCGAGGGTCTCGGCGTCGATCTCCTCCACGAGAAGCGGCCGGCGAGGATTGGTGAGTTGGTATCGAACCAGACGATCGCCGGCGTGGACGACCACGAGTTCCGGTTCCGAATCCTCGGTCACGATCATGTCCGAGATCGGACCGATCTCCCCCCAGGGCTTGTGATCGATCTTGGCGATCCGAAGACCGTCCTCGGGGTCGATCACCTCGATCGAAGGACCGAAGGTCTGGTACCACTGACCATCGTGATGAATCGAGATTCGACGGGTGCCTCCGTGGTGATTGTCGATCTCGAGGGTTCTCGGCCGGAGATCGATGACCTGCCGCGGCGCGTAGCTCGGCTCGCAACCCATCAAAACAGCCAGAACGAGGCAGATTCCGGGGAGCCCGGCAACGAGGTTCGACGATCGGATCATGATGCGAGCGTATGCCATCCAGACCGCGTCGGTCGAACCTTTCACCGAGACGGCGACCACCCCCGGGGTTGCCCCCGGCGGCCAAGATCCTCACAATCCTCCCATGACCCAGCCAGACCGACTCTCCAAACTCCTCATCATGCTCGACGCCGACCCCGGCGATGCCTTCTGCCTCTACGGGATCGCCCAGGAACACGCCGGGAACGGTGAACACGAAACCGCGCTCGAGTGGTACGCCAAGGCGGCGGTGGCCGCCCCGGACGATGGATACGTCCATTTCCATCGGGCCCGCTCGCTCGAAGATCTCGGACGGGTGGACGAGGCGATCACCGCGGTCCGGGACGGCCTCGCGGCGGCGGAACGGTCCGGCGACGCGCACGCCCAGAGCGAACTCAACGGCCTGCTCGAGTCCCTCTCCACGTGACTCTCCGGCCCCAGAACGACGAGCAGCCTCCCCCTGATCCAGTGGAGCGGCATGGCCTCGATCTGCTCGCCCGTCGAGATCATTTCTCCTCGGATCTGCGCGATCGATTGCTGGAGGCCGGCTTTCCGGCGGACGCGGTCGAGACGACCATCGACTCGCTCCGTGACCGGCGGCTGCTCGACGACGACTCCCTCGCCGCCCACAAGATCGCCCGATGGCGAGCCGACGGCCGAAGCGCGGCGGAGTGCCGGGCCCGACTGGAGGCCGCCGGAGCGGACGACTCGTCGATCAATGCCGGGCTGGCTGCCGCCTCCGGGCCGCCGGATGCGGATGAGGATCCCGAACGGGCGGCGGCGATCCTGATCATCGAACGGGCGCAACGCGGCGCCACGCCGGTTGATTCGACCCGCTTGATCGGACGGCTGGCTCGCCGAGGCTTCGATGCCGACACGATCCGCGCCGCGCTGCGACACTGCGGACTCGACGACGAACCACAGCCCGAGGATCCCAGCCCATGAACCAGTCCCCCCGCCATTCGACCGTTCGACCTCCGGCGACGGTCATTCTCGCCGCCGCCTGCCTCGCACCGCTGGGAGGCTGCCTGGAGCAGACGAACGATCTGTTGAACGTCGCTCCCCTCCCGGCCCTCGCCGGAAATGACGAACCGGGCACCTCCTCGCTCCGAACGGGAACCCCGTCGCTCTCGAACTCGAGCGACGATCCGTGGGATCGAAGCGACTGGAACCGCGTCGAGGTGCTGATTCCCGCGGCTTCGGTCCGCCACGAACCCACCTACACCGGACGGCCGCTGCCCCCAGGCGGCAAGACGACGGCCGGACGCGGGGTGCCGGCGGATTCCTTCCCCACCACGACCACGGCCCTGGTGGTCACCACCGATGGCGGCATCGTCATCGGTCAGGCCGTCCTCGCTCCCTTCGACGCGGTCCTCGATCTGGTGGCATCGCCGGTGCGGATGTTCCTGTCCCCTCCGTGGTCGGTTCTCGAAGAGCCCACGGCCACCTGGATGCTTCTCCCCGAAAAGTCGACCGACTCCCCCGTGGAATTCGATTCATGAGCCGGCATCCATGGGAAATCGAACCGACGGAACTGGCGGCCGGACTCGCCGCGGAAAACCCTCCGCTTCTGATCGACTGCCGTTTGGACGAGGAGTTGGCGATCGCCCGGGTCGAGGCGGCTCTGCACGTTCCCATGGCGGATGTTCGATCCCGCCTCCAGGAACTCGAAGAACACTCGGACCGTGGCATCGTGGTCATGTGCCACCACGGAGTCCGAAGTCTGCAAGTGGTCGCTTTCCTGCGGGAAGCGGGATTCGAGGACGTGCTCTCGGCCGCCGGCGGAATCGATCGCTGGAGTCTCGAGATCGACGGCACGATCCCTCGCTACTGATTCGCCGCCCGAACCATCCGGAGAAACCATGCTTCGACGTCGACTCGTGACCGGTCCGCTCCTCATCGGCGGACTCGTGGGCGTGGTGGTTCTGGATTCGATGATCGCGAATCGAACTGGTGTGTCAGGAACGGTCTTCGCCGCCCTGGCCGCCGGAGTCCTGGTCCCGTTGGGCGCGATTGAAGCGGCCCGACTCCTCCGGGCCGCCGGCCTTCGGGCCGACCCCATGGCGACCGTCTTCGCGGCGGAAGCCGTCCTCCTGGCCACCCTCGCAGCCACTCTTTTTCGAGATTCGAGGATCGCCATCGGGGTCGCGCTTCTGGGACCGATCGTCGCCCTGCTCACCGCAGGCGTGCCGATCGTCCGAGCCCGACGCATCGAGGGTGGCTTCACGGGAATGGCGGGCATGATCATGGCCGCCCTGTGGGTCGGACTCGGCGTCGCCTTCTGGGTTCTGGTGTGCCAGATCGTGGGTGGCTGGGCCGCGGCCGGGCTGGTGCTCGTCGTGAAGGCCGGGGACATCGGGGCCTATTTCACCGGGATGAGCCTCGGCCGCCGGAAGATGATTCCCTGGCTCAGTCCCGGCAAGACGATCGCCGGCGGGGTCGGAGCCCTCGTCTGGGGGGGGGCCGCCGGGCTGGGGCTCGCCGCGGCGACCGGAATCATGCCTCTCCTCGCCGGCCTGGTCGGCGGGGTCGTGCTGGCCGCCGTCGGGGCCGCCGGAGACCTTCTGGAGAGTCTTCTCAAGCGAGAAGCCGGGGCGAAGGACAGCGGAACCATTCTTCCCGGCATGGGCGGCATGCTCGATGTGCTCGATTCGCCGCTCCTGGCGGGGCCCGTCGCCTGGATACTCGTGGTGACGGCCGGTTGATTACTCCGCGAAGAGCACGGGCGCTGGTAACATCGCGGGGATGACCCTCACCGAAGACCTCATCAGCCTGTTTCGCGTCGACAGCCAGCTCCGTGGACTCCGTTCGAGAGTGGATTCCGCTCGAGAACTTCTGGAGATCCGGGGCCGCAAGCTCACCGAGGTCCGCGAGCGGCAGGAGGAGGCGGCCTCCCGGCAGCGACAGTCCCAGGCCCACCTCGCGAACCTCGAGGGCGAGTCGACCGACTTCGAGACGAGAATCGAGAAGTTGCGAACGGAGCTCAACACGGCGACCACCGACAAGCAGTACCAGGCGATTCTCGCGGAGATGAAATCACTGCAATCGCTGCGGGACGAAGTCGAGGTCAGTCAACTCGCGGAGATGGAACGGCAGGAGGCGGTGGCCGCGGAAGTGAACGATCTCGACGAACAGGTCGCGGAACGCGTCCGACTCCTCGAGGTCGCCCAGGAGGAATGCGACAAGGGTGAACAGGCGATCGGCGAGCGACTCGGCGAACTGGAGATCGAACGGGTCACCGCCGCGGGAAGACTTCCCGACAAGATGCTCGCGTTGTTCGACGAAGTCGCCGACCAGACCGAAGGCGAGACGCTCGCCGCAGTCACCGAGGTGAGCAAGCGTCATCGAGAATATTCCTGTGGTGCCTGCCACGTCCAGATTCCGTACTACCTGGTGGTCAACCTGCACGCGGACGACAACAAGACCGTGCAGCAGTGCCCCAGCTGCGTTCGGATCCTCTATCTCGAAACGGCGGAAGCCGAAGCCTGATCCGGCGGGTCGGAGATTCAGTCGAAACCCAGCGCTTCGAGATCGTCCTCGTCGAGTCCGAAGTGATGACCGACCTCGTGCAGCAGCGTAATTCGGATCTCCTCGCGAACGACCTGCTCCCCGCCACCGGCGATGACGGTTCCATCCGCGTCGCGATCCTCCCATGACGTCCATCCACCGGCGCAGGCCACCACGCCTTCCCGAAAGACGTGGATCACCCCGATCTCGCCGACCAGGTCGCCGTCTCCAGACGCGTCGAACGTCCGCTGTGGCCCCATCGGTCCGGAATGAAGGCCGCAGATCTCGTCCGCCCGGTCGGGCGGAATTCCCAGTTCACGCAGCATTTCCGGGGTCGGTCGATCCTCGACCACCAGCGGCTTCTCGTCGAAGAGGGACACCAGATTCGGAGGGAGTTCTTCGAGCACGCGGTCCAGGAGGTCGTCGAAACGCTCACGTTCCGACCGCGTCATGGCTCGAAGGCCCCCACCAGTTCACCCACCGTGTCCGCGTCCTGCCGGACGACCCACCGCTCCAGATCCCGAACCAGTCGCCTCGGAGTCCGAGGATCGACGAACAACGCCGTCCCCACCCCGACCGCGTCGGCCCCCACCAGCATGAACTCCGCCGCGTCACGCCAGCTCAGAACGCCACCCAGACCCACGATCGGCGTGCCCGGCGCAACCTCGTCGAGTCGCCGCCGAACGTCGTGCACCAACCGGACGGCGACGGGATGGATCGCCGGCCCTGAAAGTCCACCGGCCGCCCTTCCGATTCGACTCCGTCTGGTTTCCGGATCGATCGCCATCGCGGGCATCGTGTTGGCGACGGTGAGTCCGGCGGCACCGGACCTCACTGCGACTTCCGCCAGTCCGACCGGATCGGGTGCGCCGGGGGAAAGTTTGACCAGCAAGGGCTTCCCGTCGAGGATTCGCGCCACCTCGGCGACCAGTTCACCGAGCATCGCGGGGTCGTCGCCGAATTGCCGGCCGGTGGACGTGTTGGGACATGACACGTTGAGCTCGATCAGCCGGAGACAGGAGGCCTCGGGACGAGCGAAGGCGAGGGCGACTTCGGTGTAGTCGGCGATCTCGTGTCCGGCGATCGAACCGATCATCACCGTGTCGAGGTTTTGGATTTCCGGAATCGTCTCGAGCATGAAGCGATCGAGCCCGACATTGGCGAGGCCGATCGCGTTGAGCATGCCCGCCGGGAGATCCGTGACCCTCCAGGGTGCATTGCCGGCGCGGGATTCCGGCGTGATCGATTTGGTGGTGATCGCCCCGAAGGTCGAAGCCGGTACCACTTCCGCGATCTCCGGACCGTAACCCGCGGTGCCGGCCGCGGCGATGATCGGATTGCGGAGCGGTATCCCGCAGAGGGTGGTCGCCAGTCGTTTCACACGTGGAATCTACCACGCGAACGATCATCGCCCGGACACCCACCCGACCGGCAAAACCGTCCCGGCTCGCCCCGGTCACCCGCGATCGGATCGAGATTCGAGTTTCCGGCGATCGATCGCGGCTCGAAGGGCCCGGGCGACGGACGGATCGAAGACTCGCCTCCCCGACGCATCGGCGTCGCCCCGGCAGCTTGCGTGAACGGCGGGAAATGCCAACCCCATCCGATCCAGAAGATCCGCTCGAACCCCCCCGCAGAAGACGATCTCGAATTCATCGCCTCCCGCCTCCAACGCCGCCTGCAGACGAGACCGCCTCCGATTGAAGTCGATGACACTGGAATCGAACCCTGGAACGCCGGAGGCGAGCGCGCGACGAACCCCGAGATCCCGCAGACTCCTGACCGCATCCGCGGGGTCGGGAACGAGATCGAAGGCTCGATGAAACGCGACCGACATCCCCACCGTCCCGGCCGCGGACACCACTCGTTCGATCGAGCGTTGGTCAAGCGTGCCGTCCGGGCCGAGAAAACCGATCACCACCGCCGTCGCACCCGACTCGGCGAATCGAGGGAGCTCGAGAACCAGAGTCGTGATCTCGTCCGATCGCGGGACGAAGATGGAGTGATCGGGTTCCACGCCCGTCGACCGCGGTGGCGTCTGCTGATGAAGCACCACGAGGTCCGGCGCCATCCGTCCACCATCCAAGCCGTCACGACCGACCTCCTCCACCGCGGCTCGAATCGACGCCACCAGTTCCGGGGACGGCGTGAGACCCTCGCGATCCAGGGCCCGGCAGATCTCGATTCGATCCGCATGGCGTGACGCCATGATCACGTCCCGGGGATCATCCAGAGGAATTTCGAGTCGACCGGAAGTCTCATCCATGCCTCCATGCTCGTTCATGGGGAGTCGGAAGACAACCGACAGAAACTGCCTCGTGCGATTTAGACCGGGGAATCTCATCACACGACGAATTTTCATCTTGCATCGTTCCTTCGCGACCTGCCAAGATGAGTTCTTCCTCGAGGGGCCCCGGAGTCCACCCACCGCTGGCGAACGTTCGATGCGGCATCGTTCGTTTCCCGGGAAGACCGGCAACCACGTTCCAAGTCATCGAGACGATGCGTTTTCGTCGCGGAAGCGTTTTTCGGCCCCGACGCCGTTTCGGACTCGGTGACCGCCGTGGCGATGTCCGGAATTCGATTTCGGCTGCGAAAACATTCGAATTCGAGATTCGTACGAAAGGCGATCACCCGAAACGGGATTCCGTCCTTCGTGTGATCTTGCCGGGACCGATGTTCGAATTTCTGGATCCGTGATGGGGCGGTCACGGTGGTCGAATTCCGCGTTCCGGGGAGCGGATACCACCCACTGCGTCCTCGGACGCAGAAAGGAACACGATATGAAGAATCAAGATCAGGTGGAGCAACGGAGACGTCTGAGTCGATTCGTCGATCTCGCCCGCGTGTACCGCGGCTGTTCACGAACCGAACTCTCACGGACCCTGGGACGAGATCCATCCAAACTCGTACCCGAAAGTGGCAATCCGAAGCTCGACCTGATCGTCGGGCTCGCCGAAGCCCTCGACTGGAACATCGGCGATGTCGCGGAAGCCGTCTGGGACCATGAAGCCGGTCCCATGAACGACGAGGCACCGAGCACCTTCGAATCCCTCAGTGTTCGTGCGATCGAATCACGACATGCCGGACGACTGGACGAGGCTTTGGCCGTCAGCCGTCGAATGCGTGAACTCGCCTCGAATTCTCGACAGCATGCCATCGCCTGCCTTCGTGAAGGCTCGGTCTGGGATCGACGAGGTCGTTACGCGCGAGCCCTCGAATGCGCTCAGGAAGGTCTCTCGATGAACTGTCCGGATCTCGACGTGCGAACGACGCTGCAGGGACGTCTGGCGAATGCTCACTATGCGCTCTGGCACCTGGTGGAAGCCCGATCCGTGGCACGCGATCTCATCGACCGGCTTTCAGACCAGGATCTGACCGATCCCGTGCTCCGGGACAATCTCGCCATCGGGCACTACGCATTCGGTCATGCCTCCCGCCGCCTGCTCGAGACGCGAGACGAGGATTTCGACACTCACGTGATCGACGCCACGGAGAACCTTCGCCGGGCCTCTTCGATCTACGTCGACCTTCATCAGCACCGGGATCGTCCCACCGACCTCGCGATGGCGAGGATCTGTTCCGGTGGCCTGCTCGAAATCGACGTCGCCTCCGGCGTCCGCGACGCCGAGGAAGCGATCGCCGAGATTCTCCACGAACTCGACCTGGTGGTCGATCTGGACACCTGCCCCTCGATCGACCTGCTCGAGGCCCGGGGATGGTGGTCGATCTTCGGCTGCAACATCGCCCTTCGGCATCTTCCGGAACCACAACTCCACCGACACATGGCCGTGCTCACCAACAAGGCGATGGAGATCGCGGAACGAATCGGCAACTGGGGACTTCGGGAACGTGCCTTCACCCTCGAGCACTTCCGACGGCAACGGATCGCCGACATGGTCGGAACCGAACAAGACTGGATCCTCGACGAAGAGGAGATCCGAACCATCACCGGAACGATGGGTCGATTCCCCGGGTTCCGCCGCATCGGCTGGCGGATCCTCGAGGCGGCTCGTGTTTTCGACGTCGCATCCTGACCCCGCACCGGAGGACCATCATGAATCATATTCAACGGCTCCCGCGTGGCAGACGCCACGCAAGACCCGCCGGCATCACCATCCTCGCCCTCACCGTCTGTCTCGGATTTCCGGCCCCGAGCACCCATGCGGAATCTGAAGACCGGGGCAAGAACGGCAAACTTCGACTTCGTTTCTCGGACATCGACAATGAAGGCCCCGTGAATCGAGAGGGCTGGCATTTCGCCCGCCGAAGCGCGGACTGGGATCGACCGGGATCCTCACTCTGGAATTCGCCCATCCGCATCGAGCTCATCCTGCCGTTCCGATTCCGGAGCCACGCCCCGGGGCGAGCCCGCTGACCTTCAACCGCAGAGGAGATCCGCCTCCGGCCGCCAGTCGCGACTCTTTCCGTGATGCTCGAATCATCCCGCGGCCACGATCACCCTGATCGTGGCCGCGGTTTCCATTTCGGGGGGACACGGGCACGAGAAGCGAGAAAATACCATTCCAAATCCGGAAAATCGTGCGCCGCTGCCACTGGCCCACGCATGTACCAGTACCCCCATGACCCCGGAAGACCCAACGAATCAAAATTGGCTGACCCTGGATGATGCAGCCAGTGAATTCAAGGTGTCGCGGAGAACCCTCGAACGCCTTCGATCGAAGGGATCCCTTCCAGGCATCCGGGCTGGTCGTTTCCTCCGAGTGAAACGGGACGATGTCCTCCGGGCCCTCGCCTTCGAGGATCCGATTCCGCTGGTTCGGACGCTGTTGATTCAGTCCGCAGACGACGCTCTGGACAGCTGGATCCTCGGCTGGTCCCGGTACCTCTACCTGACCCGACCCGACGAAAAATCCCGAAAAATCGCGCAACGCTGGCTCGACGAGATTCAGACCCGCCTCCCCGGAGGCCTCATTCGTGATTGCACCGTCCAGAGGGTCATTGAAGCCGCCGAAGCGTCCGGAGCGAGCAAGAAATTCCCGGTGATGGTCGATGCGTTTCGGGGTCTTTCTCCGAACGAGCCCATGCAATCGATTCTCCGGTCGTTCATGCAATCCGTGAATCCACAGGCCTACGGGACGTCCCCCCCCGAACGGACTTGAGATTCTTCGCCAAGCCGGCCACTCTGACGAATCCCCAGATCCGCGGTGGTCGCGTGCGTGCTAGCATCGCGTCATGACCGAAGCCAACACCACCGACGAGCGGGATCCCCGCCTCGAACAACGCATCGCCCAGTTCGAGAACATGACCACCGCGGATCCCAAGAATGAGATGGCTCACTTCTCACTCGGGAACGCCTATCTCCAAGCCGGCCGGGCCGCCGAAGCCGCCAAGTGCTTCGAAAAAGTGGTCGAACTGAATGCCGATATGAGCAAGGCTTATCAGCTGGCCGGCGAAGCCATGCTTGACGCCGGGCTCGAGGACCGCGCCGTCATGGTGCTGGAAGCGGGCTGGAAAGTGGCGGCGACCCGGGGAGATCTTCTGGTCCGCGACGGGATCGGAGAAAAGCTCGAATCGATCGGACGAACCCCGCCCGCCCTCTCCGAAGAGGAGAACGCCACCGCCGACGAACTCGCCGCCTCCGGATCCTTCATCTGCCGACGAACCGGTCGGACCGGAACCCAGCTGGAAGGGCCGCCGTTCAAGGGACCGATCGGAGTCTGGATCCAGGAGAACATCTCCTTCCAGACCTGGAACGACTGGATCGGCCAGGGAACCAAGGTCATCAACGAACTCCGCCTGGACTTCAGTCGGGAAGAGGATCAGGAGAGCTACGATCAACACATGCGGGAGTTCCTCGGGATCGACGACGAGTTGAGAGAGAAGCTTCTCGAGGGTTGAACGAAGCCCCCCCGATCAGATCGGGGAACCGGCCGGGAGACGTGAAGATGAAAGACCATGACGACGGCCTCCGAGGCCGTCGTCATGTCTTCTCGCGTTTTTCCACTCGGCTGGAGCCGCTTCCGGCTCCCGGAGTTCAACCGGCTCCCACCTGGCGCTGCCAGAGAAACCACTCGACGAAGGACAGTCCGATCACCGCCACCAGAATCCACGGCCAGAGATCCTGCCATCGCCTGCCTCCGGTTTGCGCTCGTTGCCCCTGGACCGCCGCGGTCCCGATCTCGACCGACTCCGCGGCTCCAATGCGACGTTCGTCCCGGTCGAGTTGATTCACCGCGACCATTCTTCGTGAACGTTCCGGCTGGTCCGGTTCCTGCCAGGTGATCTCGTGCAGACCGGCTTTTCGAACCGGTCCCCAGGAGACCAGACCGGTCTGGCCGGGCCGGAGGTCAAGGGGTTCACCTCCGGGAGGGAGGATCTTCACGTCCGTGGCATCCGCGGGAAGTCGGACCGTGATCGGTCGACCGGGCATGCCCGCACTGCTGGTCAGGGCATCACCGACGGTGCCGAGGTAGTCGACGGTGTTCGCGGTGAAGTTGACGAAGGACCGAAGGTAGGGCCAGTTGGAGTCGAGCGGATCGAAGGCGACATGAACCAGATGGATCGGGCCACGTTCGACTTCGAGGATCAAAGGCCCGTCTCCGGACTCCGCGAGCACGCTCACTCCGGAGCCGGGGATCACCTTCGCGAGCCGGCTGATGAAGAGGTCGTCCAGATTCACCATCCGAAACACCGGATGCGTGTCCCGGGTCCGACGGACGATCACGCCGGAGGCGGGTTCGCCGAAATTCCGAAGTCCTTCGATCGGCGGCGCGGTTCCGAAGGACAGGTAGCGACCGGGTGGCAGGGATTCCATTTGAAATGCCGGGTCCGCGAGAATCACCAGATCCCACTGTTCCTCGCCCTGTTCCTCGCTGATCGCCGCGAACCTGGACGCCGAAATGACGTCCAGTGACTCGAGCGGCATGCCTTCGAGCAGAGAACGAAGAACCGGCCGATCAAGCCCCACCAACGCCACCTTCATGCTTCGAGCCGGCGGAACCACCATCGCCGCCACGTTGTCGACCGCGAGCCCATCCTCTCCGAGGATCGAAGCCTCGATCACCGCACCACTCGACTGCTCGATCGGCGTGAAGGCGAATTGTCGTCGCCCCGGAATTCGCCCGAGACCGGGTTCGAGACGGGCTCCCGGCACGTCGATCGGCGCCGGCGTGATCGAGCGAACCGAACCGTCCACCGCCAGCTGCAGGTCGATCTGCTGGGGTTCGAGATCGGGATTCTCCACCGCGACGAAGACCTGGATCTTGCCAGGCTTGTCGTACGGCCTCTCGGCCGCGATGGATGCGATCCCGGTGTTCGTGGTCTCCAGTTCCCCGACCCGATGATATTGCAGCGTCTCGCCGGGCTTCAGGACCTGGTCCGGAAGATCCTGGACCCGCCCGTCGGACCAGATCTCGAGCGCGGCCGGAGCCTCGCCCGGTCCCGACTGGGAATCCGGATCCACGATCGTGGTGTAGGCCCGAGCGAGGTCGAACGCCGGTCCGATCAGGCTTCGGCCATCGGTCGGTTCGATCCCTTCCACCGCCGCGATCGCCTCCTGCCGCGAATCGGTGAACGGAGTGCGGATCGCCGGATCATCCGAGAAACCCACCACCATGATCTCAGCGTCGGATCCGCCGAAGATCCCGCCGGCGTGCAGGGACTCGATCCGCTCGATCGCGGCTTCCTTGGCCACTTCAAGTCGGGTGCGTCCCTGATCATCCCCGTCTGTGACGTTCATCGAGGCGGAACGATCGATCAGCAGCACCGTCCGACCGTCGTGCAACGAGCCCGCGTCGAAACTCGGTTGCATCAGGGCGATCCCGAGCAGGATGAGCAGAAGCAGTTGAAGGAGGAGGAGAAGATTGAAGCGAAGACGCTGGAACGGCGCATTCGCCCTCACGTCCTCGACCGATCGCTTCCAGAGCATGGTGCTCGGAATGTCGCGTCGGGTCCGACGGAGCCGGAGAAAGTAGAGCGCGACCAGCGGTGGAATCACCGAGGCGAGAACGATGCCACCGAAGAGAGGGGTCAGCCAGGTCACCGAAGGAGACCCCGTCGGCGGAGATACTCGAGCATGAGCGTGTCGAGGTCCATCCCAGTGTCGACGATCATGTGCATGATGCTGCGCCGGATGCAGTAGTCCCGCAACCGACCACACCAGGTGTCCAATCGCTCCTTGTAGCCTCGAAGCACCGCGGCATTCACCGTGACCTCCGCTTCATCCTCGTCCTCGAGGTCGACCAGTCGGAGATCCCCGCTCATTCCATGCCCGCGGGGATCGATTTCCTGCGGCGACAGCACCTGCATCGCGAAGACGTCGTAACCACGACCCGCGACGTAGCGAAGCCCGGTCTCGAACCCCTCCTTGTGGAGAAAATCACTGATCACGATCATCACGCCCCGCCCCTGTCTCGAAAGGGCGATGGACTTCATCGCGTCGGCGAAGCCCCCGCTGCCACCCGGTTCGAGGCCGAGCAGCCACTTCCCGGCTTCGTGGGTGCGACGGCGACCCCGAAGATTGCTCAGCCGCTGCAGGTTCGCGGGTTCGCCGTCAGGGCCCAATCCGCCGAAAGCCGCGAGCGAAACACGATTCTGATTGACCAGCCCGATGTATCCCAGAGCCATCGCCAGGCGGCGGGCGTAATCGAACTTCGCCGGATCGCCCCAATGCATGCTGGCCGAGGAATCGATGGCCACGATCATGGAAAGATCCTCCTCCTCGAGGAAGATCTTGAGAAAGAGACGGTCCAGTCGACCGTAGATGTTCCAGTCGACGAATCGGAGGTCGTCACCCGCCACGTACGGACGAAAATCGGCGAACTCGACGCTCTGGCCTCGCCGCTTGCTGCGCCGTTCGCCCTGGACACGTCCGTTGAAGATCTTCCGACTCACCACGTCGAGGTGATCGAGTCGGGCCATGAGTCGTCCGTCGATCAATTGATCGACCGTCGTCAGTCGTTCGGACGGGGACGGCGGGCCGTCTGGAAATCGAGTCATGGATGACCTCCTGACATCGACATGGTTTCGATCCCTTCCTCGGGATGATCCGGGTCCACCGGCAGTCGTTCGAGCAGACCGGCCACCAGGTCGTCGGCCTCCACTCCGTCGGCCTCCGCCTCGAAGGTTCGGATGATCCGGTGGCGGAGCACCGGCAAGGCGATTCGCCGGATGTCTTCCACGCTGGCCGCGTACCGACCGTCCATGATGGCGAGCACCCGCGCGGTGGAGACCAGGGCCTGGGCGGCACGAGGGCTGGCTCCCATCCGGATGTAGTTTCGAAACGCCGGCACGGCGAAATCACCCTCGGGATGGGTCGCCATCACCAGCCGGATCGCGTAATCCTGGACCGAAGGCGAGATCAGCACTCTCCGGGAGAGCGATCTTGCGGCGAGGATGTCCTCTCCATCGAGGACCGGACGCGCGGAGCGGCTTCGAGATGACGTGGTCCGCCGGAGGATCTCCATCAGTTCACCTCGAACCGCGTAGGGAACCGAGACCTTGAACAGGAAGCGATCGAGCTGGGCTTCGGGAAGCGGGTGGGTTCCTTCCTGCTCGATCGGGTTCTGAGTCGCCAGCACCAGAAACGGATCCGGAAGCGGTCGGGTTCGGTCACCGGTGGACACCGCTCGTTCCTGCATGGCCTCGAGCATCGCAGACTGGCTCTTCGGAGTGGCCCGGTTGATCTCGTCCGCGAGCACGATGTTCGCGAAGATCGGACCGGGACGAAAGCGGAAGGAGCGCGAACCGGAATCGTCTTCCACCACGATGGTGGTTCCGGTGATGTCCGCGGGCATCAGATCCGGGGTGAACTGAATACGACTGAAGTCGAGTCCGAGCGCATCGGAGATGGTCTGCACCAGGAGCGTCTTGCCCAATCCCGGGACACCTTCGAGCAGGACGTGGCCGCCCGCGAAGAGCGCGACCAGGGTCTGCTCCACCACCGCCTCCTGACCCACCACGACGGTGCCGACCTCGCGACGGAGCGAATTGAAGGCATCCCGAAACCGGGTGCACGCCGCGGCGACGCCATCGACGTCCTCGACCGCGATTCGGATTCCTCGCGCGAAATCACCCATCGTTCGATCCTCGATCCTCGCCGCTGGCTCGCCGCTTGGCTCGCAGCAGACGACTGGTCATGTCTTCGGCCCCATCCGATGCCGCCTGCTTGTCCTGATCGGCCGTGGTCTCCCGGCGAGAGGACCGACGAGCCGCGGCTTCCGCGTCATCACGTCGGACCGCGCCCAGATCGTCACCCACGGAGAATTCGCCCGCCTCATCCTCGCCGACCTCGACCCGACGGGATGCGAGGGTGGGATCCCCCGCCTCGGTCACACCTCCTTCCCCGGACGCCCGCCGACGGGCCATCCGCCAGGCTTCGACCGTGCCGCCGTCGCCGGTGGGTCGCTGCAGCCTTTGCCGCCGACGTTCCAGTGACAATCTGCGAACCGCGACGTCGAGCACGAAGAGGGACGCGGCGAGCACGATCACGATGTCCCAGATGCGAGTCGGGGAAACCGGCATGGCCAGGCCGGTGCGATCGAACGGATCGACGATCTCCAGATCGACTTCCGGACGGAAGATCCTCCCTCCGGTGCGTTCCGCGATCATTTCCAACAGGACTCGATTGTCACGCGTGGTCGCGAATTCCCGTCGATACGGCACCGCGACCGCGGCCTGGACGCTCGCGGCGGCCTCGCCATCCTCTCCGGGAAACACCGCGTTGACGAGGTAGGCCCCCTGCTGCTCGACCGCGAAGTCGGTGCGGTACCGACCGGGTCCGATCTGCTGAAGGGGAACCGGTTTTCCGGTGCCGTCGGGAGAAAGCACTCGAGCCTCTCCCGGCAGGAAGTCGGCGAACCCTCCGTCCGCGGACAGGACTTCGACCTCCACCACCGCCAGCCCCTGATCATCGATCGACGTTCGAATCGACAGGTTGGACGGCGTGGCCGGTCGCATCGACCAGCGAATCACCTGTTCCCAGAACGGCTGGAATCCCGGCCAGGTCGTCCAGGCTCCCGCCCAGCGGGCACCGACGTCGCTGGTGAACGCCACGGCCTTTCCAAGACCATGATTCCAGGATGCGAGCAGTGGGTCCTCGCCGTCCTCGACCGGAATCTTGATCGGAATCTTGACCAGTCCCTCCCGGGGGACGGTCAGGACGAAACCATCGATGCCGGGAGTGGTGGAGATTCCTCGAGTGGGTCCATCGAGGGACGGAACGACCTGCGTCTCGTAGTCGCCTTCCTGGATCAACGACCGGGAGACCAGCGTGGCCTCCTTGATGAAGATCTTCGGAAGGGCCTTGGGATTGGTGACGTTGTAGAAGGTCCCGCCGGTGTACTCGGCGACTCCCTGCATGTTCTGCCGATCGGACCCGGTGCCGTGCCCCCCGACCATGATCGTGGTGATCGTGATTCCCTGAGCGACGAACTTGTCCAGCAGCCCCTTGGGTGGCGGTGCGGGATCGCCGTCGGAGATCACGATGACGTGACGCTGTCCTGCGTTGATCGCACCCAATCCCTGTTCGGCCAGCTGCATCGACCCCGTGAAATCAGGCATGTCACCGATCACCATCGACTTGGCCGCCGCGATCGCCCCCTGCTTGTCTCCGGCAAGCTGCAGGGGAAAGGACCAGCTGCATCCGTTGACCTGCTGTCCGATCGCCGCGAAGTTGAAGGTGATGATCCCGACGTAGTCGAGGCTCGACAGCGCCTCGATCGCCGCGATCGCGGTCTTCTGCCCCCAGTAATTCCCCTGCGGCATCTCACAGGAGTGCATGATCAGGGCGAGTGCGCCCCGGGTCATCTGCCGTTCCTGCGGAGGGTCGAGTCGCAGCGGAAGCGCTCGGGCGGTCTCGGAGTCGATCCATCCTCCGGCGCCGAACGACTGATCGCCACCGAGCATGACCAGTCCGCCACCGAGATCATGGACGTAGGACCGGATGGCCTGGTCGGCCTCGGAATCGATCGACCATCGGGGAACGTTGGAAAGCACCACCGTGTCGAAGCCGTTCAGCAACGCCATGCCGGAAGCCATGACCGAGGATGGTTCAACCACGACTTCGATTCCTCCCGCACGAATCGCCGTGACGAAGGCCTCGACCTCGGCCGGGGCATCGGTCACCACCAGCACTCGACCGTCGTTGGAGACGAAGGTCACGGCATCGAAGAGATTGTTCTCCAGCAGGGAATCCGCGGTCGGATCATCGGGTTCGAAGATCGCACGAAAGCGTTGGGCTCCACCCTGTTCGAGGGTGACCGGGATCGTGATCGAATTGATGCCGGCATCGAGTCCGATGCGGATGCCGGTCGAGTCCGAACCGGGATCGAGATCGATCACCCGGTCGTTGCGTCGCAGCCGGAGCGTCCCCTCGGTCTCCACCGCGGAATGGATGAAGGCCCGCAGGTCGACCGACTGCCCCATTCTCGCCCGACTCGGGGCCTTGAACCCTTCGAAGACGACCTCGCGTTCGTATTCGTATTCGATCGGAAGCACGTCGATCGGAATGTCGTTGGCGGATGCCAGTTCGATCGCTTCGAGCACGCTGGATTCCGTCTCGTTCCCGTCCGAGACCAGCAGGATTCGATTCGCAGTGTCCGTGGGCAGGAGCGAGATCGCGGTCCTGACCGCGGCGGAGAGATTCGTGGCGGCGGGATCTCCGGCGTGATCGAGCTGGATCCGGGCGTTGACATCGGGCGTCTGGCGGATCTCCGAGGCCTCCGCGACCGTCACCACCCCGATGCGATCCTCTTCATTACGTTTGGCCTCCTCGACCCGGGCGAGGAACTGCTCGCTGTTGCGCTGCAGTTCCCTTGGAATCGACTGGCTCATGTCCGCGACCACCATCAGGGTCAGCGATTCACCGCGATCCACGATCGCCGGCCGAGCGAGGGCCACGGCCAGGAGGATCAGAAGAAGCGAGCGGGCGACCAGGGAGCCGACCAGTTTCCCTCGACTCTGACCCGCCGAACCGATCTTCGCGAGCAGAAGCATCGGGACCACGAGCAAGGCCACCAGAAGCAGCCAGGGATGTTCGAAGGTGATGGGGATCTCAGCGAGCATGCCGTGGAAGCTCCTTCCGGATACCGAAGCCTACCCCCGCGGAAGGGGTCGTGGCCGGAAGATGGGTCGGGAACTTCAGGGCCGCGGCCCGACCAGCACTCGACTGTTTCCACTGTCGAGAACCACCATGGTCCGCTCGCCGGCGTCGAGTCCCCAGGGATATCGAAGTTTCCCGGGGCTGGTTCCCGTACCTCCCCAGATGCCACGGCTCTCACCGGTCAGAACGTCCAACCGCTGTACCCGGTTGTTGCCGTATTCGACCACCAGCAACGTGCCATCGGGCTCCAACGCAATGTCGTAGGGGTACCCGAGTCGGCCGGGCTCCAGTCCGGGGCCGCCGAGCGTCCGGAGAAGATCCCCCGTCGCGTCGACCACCACGATTCGGTGGTGGATCGCATCCGCGATGAACAGCTCTTGCGCCTCATCATCCCAGGCGAGCGACTGGGGCCGTGAAAGGCCGGGAATCGTCCGACCCTCCACTTCCAGGTCCTCTTCCGCCGCCCGTCCGATGACGCCGATCGGGTTCCACTCCGGATCGAAGATCTGAACTCGATCGTTTCCGCCGTACTCAGACACGAACCAGATGCCACCGGGACCGCCCACCACATCCGTGGGATAGATGAACTCCCCGACTTCGGTCCCCAGGACTCCATGGGTCTCGAGCAGTTCACCGGTGGGCGAGAAGATCGAGATCCGTTGTTCGTGGGTGTCGGCGACCAGAACCCGCCCTTCCGCGTCCACCGCGATTCCGGTCGGTTTTCCATTCTCGAAGGATGGCATCCGCCACCACGCCTCGAGGGTTCCGTCGAGCGCGAAGCGTTGGACTCGCGCGCTTTTGTCCACCACGTAGATTCGCCCCCGCGGCTCATCGAGCGCGATCGCCCGCGGATAATCGAATCGACCATCGATGTTGCCCGGGCGACCGAACGCGACCGCATGCGGCACGCCTCCCGACTCGGACGGCGATCCACCGGGACCGCAACCCGGCTGACCGAAGATCACCAGCGCCGACAGCAGCCACGCCCCGGAGCGAAGCACACGGGCGGACGGCGAAGACGACGCGGACATCACCATCGACATCAACCCCGCGGCAATCGTGGCCGCGACCACGAGCCCGAGCACGACGGGGAGCACCGAATCGGCGTATTGATAGTGCATCGCATCCAGAAGAGTGCCGGTCAGGGTCGGAAAGCCGGGAGGTCGTACCCGGGCGGCCACGGGAATCTCACCGGCCGCCAGCGTACCTCCGAGGAGCAGACCGGTGACGGCGGCCCGAGTGAACATCGGCGAGCCCGCCTTCCAACCGGCTCTCATTCCCCGGGGCGCATCGAGCCGCGGAAGCGATCCCAGCCGGCCACCGATCATCCAGCCCACGATCGCGGCCGCGATGGCGGTTCGCCCGGCCACCGCCAGCAGGGTGGGCACCGGGCCGTCGACGAGGGTGCCGAGGGCTTCGATGTTCCAGACCGCTTCGACGCCCACCGCCAACAGGGTCGCCGGCATGGCTGCGAGAATCGCCAAGGCCGGTACGAACAGGGCCCACGCCGGCCACGGCCCTCCCGCCAGACCTCGTCCTCCTCCCCCTCGCCACGCCGCGAATCCCACCGCGATGACCGACCCCAGCAGCCCCCCGCCCGCGGCCAGCACCAGGGTTCCCCCCAGGGCCTCGCGATGAAGGCTCCAGGCGACTTCGAAGTCCTGGGACCACGCTCTTCGCAGGAGCATCAGCAACGGCCATCCGACAAGCAGGATCCAGATCACTCCAGACGCGATTCTTCGACCGACCGGACCTCGACCTGCAGCCGCATCGGCGGGGGCTTGCCGCTCGACCACATGCCGCGAAGTGCGACGAAGCAGCCGGGCGAGCGCCACGCCCGCGAGGACCGCGAGCACTAATCCCGGAAGTCCGACGTCCAGCAGGGTCCCCGGCCCCGCCCCCCGGGTGTCGAGGGTGCGGAGTTCGAATCCCCAGCTGCGAACCTGGGCGAGATCGAACGGCACGGTCAGCCCCGCGACCACCGCCGCCGTGACCAGCCAGGCCAGCATCGCCGGCCGAACGAATCGTCGCAGCCGGACCATCAGCACCGCTCCGAGGCGAGGGCGATCGAGAAGGATCAGCCGCTCATCCCGCCCGGCGACCGGATCGCGTCCGGCCACCAGCAACCACATCGCCAGCGGCGTGGCCATGCCCAGAAGTCCGACCGCGAGCACCGCCCGCCGAAGCAGCGGGACCCGCCCGCTTTCCGCCGCCGCCCGGCCGATCATCGAATCCGGGCCGAGTTCCAACCACCAGGCATCGAAGAACAACGCCGGCGGAAGAAGGAGCGGCATCAACCAGACCGCGATGCCCAGGGCATGCCGTCGCGAATCTCCCGCGAATCCGGTGAAGCCCGCCGCGGGAAACACCGCGAGGATCGTCGCCGCGCCTGCGATCGCGATCGACCAGGCCATCGTGGTCCAGAACACCTCGTCGCCTCGAAAACCGTACTCCAGGCCTGACCCGCCGTTGCGATCGAACACCGCCAATCCGAGTCCCGCCACCACCGGCAGCAGCATCGCGGACACGACCACGATCGCCGAGACCGTGAGGATCCTCCAGCCGGGAACCGCGGTCATCGCCGACGCTCCGACCTCGACGATTCCGACAGGGCTTCCATCGCGTCGTTCACCGCCTCGTCCATGCCGCCGGCGACCGCAGGAATCGAAATCCGCCACGGGTCGGCGGCGAGTGATTCGTCGCCGATCGTCTGCTCGCCGTCCGCCAGCGGATGGGCGACCGGCTGGTTGCCACTGGGGGAACGATGCAGCAGGCGTTCGACCTCCGACGAGGCCAGAAACGCCACCAGCGCCGCCGCGGGCTCCGGATGCGGCGCTCCGGTGATCATGCCCACCGCGTTCGGGATCAGCAGGGTCCCTCCGCCGAGGATCCCCGGTCCCCGATGTCTCGGAGCGAGGGATCGGATGTCGGCACCTCGACGACGGGCGGCCAGAACATCATCCGAATCCGTGAGTCCCAGCAGGACCTCTCCTCGAAGCACGGCATCGACGGTCGCGGCATTCCCTCCGGTCAGCAGTCGGATGTCGTTCGCCGCCAGTCCCTCAAGCCAGACGGCATAGGACATGGGGGGCTCTCCGATCGACCCCGCGGTCGCGATCGCGCCCACGTGTCCACGGGTGGTTCCGAACCGAGGGTCCGCCATCGCGATCTCCCCCCGCCAGCGGGGGTCGACCAGATCCGTCCACTGCCGTGGCCGGTCATCAAGCGAAAGACGCTCGGGATCGAAGGCGATCACTCGCGCCCGCCCCCCGAACGCGAACCAGCGATCATCGGGCCGCCGCCATTCCGCGGGATGTCCGTCAAGATCGGGATGGATGGTCGGCTGGAGAAGCCCGGCCGCCGCGAGCTGCTCGACCGCGAAGGGTTCGGAACTCCAGAAGACATCGGCCCGTGGCCTCGACTGCTCACGTCTCACCCGATTGGCGAGGCCGGTGGTCTTGGTCGCCTCGGTGTCGTACAGCGGTCGGACGTCGATACCGGTCCGCCGCGTGAAGGCTTCCAGCACCGGAGATGCCACCGCTCGATCGGCCGAGACGTAGACCACCACCACCGGGGTGGTTGACTTCCGTTCACAGCCGGCGACGACGGAAGCGGTGAGAGCCACCGAGCAGAGAATGACCAGACGGAAGACGTCTCTCATTCGCCGCCGACGGGCTCGGGTTCCCCCGGCTTCGCGGGCGACTCGGGGGTCTTCGCCGGCGGCGTGGGATCCTCTCGAGTCACCGCTCGAATCCGTTTCTCGACCTCGCCGAAATAATGGCGGTGAACATCTCGCAGGTGCGGGGGAACCGGATCATCGCCGACTCCCTCCTCCTCACCCCGAGAGATTCGATCCGCGATCCGCTGAAGGGCCGCCTTGGATTCCCCGATCAGAATCTCGCCTTCGATCATCTCACGGGCGATGATGTCACCACCACGATTCTCGACCTTCTCCCGCTGATCCACGGTTCGGCTCGGGGTGGGTGAGATCGGCGCATTCCCGCCGGATCCCTGGCCCCGACCGCCCATGCCACCCTGCCCTTGTCCCTGCCCCTGACCCTGGCCCTGACCCTGACCCTGACCCTGGCCGTCGAGTCCCGCGGCCCACTGGGACAGACCAGAGCCCATTCGACCTTGAGCGTTCTGGCATTGTTGCTGGGTCGCCTCAGCCTGCTGGAGCATCTGCTGGATCCGCTCCATGTCACTGAGCATTTCCTGGCCCTGTTGGCCCTGTTGGCCCTGTTGGCCCTGCTGGCCCTGTTGGCCCTGTTGGGCCATCTTCTGCATGGATTCCGCCAGGCTTTCCATCGCTTCCGACGCAGCAGACTGGGACTTCACCATGTCCTCGATCGCCTGCCGGCGGCTCTCGCTCATCGATGCATTTTCCATCGCCTGCTTCAAGGCCTCGGGGTCGCGGGCGAGATCACCGTCCAACCCGGCCTCCCGCAGTGCATCCTCCAACGCCGCCCCCTGCTCGGCGAGCTCGGACATCCTCTCCGCGAGGGCTTCCAAGTCCCGCTCGAGGGCCTCGCGAGCCTCTGGCGACATGTCCTTTGATTCGGCCTTTTCGGCCAGCTTTTCGAATGACTCCTTCGCGGACTTGAAGTCACCCTTGGAAAGCGCCTCCGCGAGATCGCGGGCGTCCGTGTCCTCGAGGCCGTCGGCCTTGAGCCCGGCGAGTGACTCCCGCAGGGATTCCTCGAGTTGCGATTCTTGCCCGTCGAGGAGCTCCTGCATCCGCTGCTCGACGTCTCCGACCTGCCGGATCGCCTCTCGACGAACTTCCTCCGGGGTCATCAAGTCGTCTTCGGCCGCGGATGCGAAATCGGCGTCCGCCAGTTCCGACAGAGCCTCCTGAATCTCCGGCGCGAGTTCCTCGTCTTCATCGGGTTGCACCAGGGCGACGATCTCTTCGACTTCGGATCGAGCGTCGGCTCGGGCCTCCGCCGCCGCCACCATTCGGCCGTCTTCCGACGAAGCGAAGAGATCCGCCTGCGGCACGATGGTCCAGACACCGACGAGTACCACGAGCAGAACCGAAGTCACCCACCAGCCGTGAGGTGCCTGGGGCTGGAACGCCCGACGGACCCGGTCACGCGTGGCGGGATCAGCCGCCACCGTCGCGGCGTCCGCGATGGCAGCGACCGCGAAAGGATCGTCCCGATCCGCCAGTTGCAATGCCGTGGAAAAACGGTCTTCAAGGCCAAGCCGGGTATCGATGGCGATGGCGACCGCGACTCGGTCTCGCCCGCTTCGCACTCCGACTCCGAGCGACGCCAACAACGTCAGACCACCGATGATCGAGGTGGAGATCCACCATGGCCCCGCGAGCACGGGGGTGGCTCGAGAAATCAGGGTCCAGATCAGGAGGGCGGCGAGGCCGAGAACGATCGTCCAGACCAGGGTCTCGAGGAATCGCCCCACGGCAAGTCGGCGGCCGGCCAATCGAACCAGATCATCGATGTTCTGCATGGAATGCTCCTTCAGGGCCCTCAAAGGATAGCACCCTCGACGGCCAGACCGGTCCCCGCGGGTTCCCGGTCTTTGGGAACTGATTCCGATCATTCCTCGGATTGGAGGCGTAGGAACGGCATGGCACGATGACCCTGAAGTCCCGGGGTCCCCGGAACCGATGCAAGAGCATCGATCAGAATGCAGACGACCGGGCGGCTTCCGCCCGAAATGGAGATGCCCATGAACCCGAATTCCCGAACCCACGCCCCGATTCTCACGGCCCTGCTGGCCGTGCTTCTCGTTCCCTTCGCCGGTGGGCCGTCCGCCTTCGCCCAGAATCGAGAATCCGATCTCGCCCGGGAGAATGAACAGCTCCGAGCCCGGATCGTCGACCTCGAAGCCACCCTCGAGGCCGCGATGAAGCGGATTCGAGAACTCGAGTCTGAAGTCACCTCCCTGACCTCGGGAGCCGGCGTTGGAACGGCGAACGCGGTCTCCGTTCCCAGGACCGCCCCGCCGCCACCAGCCGCCAGCCCCGGAGGGGTCATCGTCGACATCCTGGCGAACCACGCCGAGGCGTCGGCCTCCGGTGCGATCTCACCTTCGCCGACGGATCAGGATGATGCCGGCGTCACCCGCCACCAACGCTCGGTGCGCAAGTGGATCGCCACCGCAAACCGCAACTTCAGGCGAAAGGTCGAGTGGCCGGTGGTCCTGAGCGACATCCAACGGCTGAGTCCGACCTCCGCCCGCATGATGGTCACCGTCCTGGACGTGGCGACGGACCAGGTGGTCGGCAGTCCGTTCGCAATCACGATCCCGGTCCGGGTCCTCGATCGAATCCAACGCCTCGAGTCGAGGAAGACCAGCGGGACCCGAGCCCTCGAACTCGAAGGTGTCTTCATTCCAAAGATCCGGTTCAATGCCCAGCGACGGGAAGTGGGTCCGTTCGACAATCCCCGATTCATCGCACCCGGAATCGAAATGAACTGGGACTTCGAGTTCAAGAGCATCGGCCCGCTCGATCCGGACACCGGGAACGGCTGATCCCCGCTCGACCCCGCCCCACGATCCTCACCGGAGACCGATTCCTTGGACCCCGACGACCACGTCTGCCTCTGTTTCCGCGTCAGTCTGAGAAAACTCCGCAACCACATCGCGCGGGAGGATCCTCCGGTCGCGAGCCTGGTTTCGGAATGCCTCGGAGCTGGAACCGGTTGTCAGTGGTGCGTTCCATTCCTGAAGAAACTCCACGCCCAGCATCAGGCTGGCGAACCGATGGATCTTCCCGTCTCGCCGACCGAATACGCCGCCCGAAGATCGACCTACCGCCGAACCGGCGACCGATCGGAATGAAACGCCGAGGCGATCGAACCAATCACTCCTCCGCCGGCAGGCGCTCCATCGAGATCTCGGTATTGGTGTAGACGCAAAGCTCACCGGCGACCTGCATCGCCTCTTTCGCGACGGTCGACGCCGGAAGGTCGGTCTGACGGCGAAGGGCTCGGGCCGCGGCGAGGGCGTAGTTCCCACCCGAGCCGATGGCGGCGATCCCGTCATCGGGCTCGATCAGATCGCCCTGACCACTGATGATCAGGGTCTTCTCAAGGTCGGCCACGATCATCATCGCTTCCAGGCGCCGGAGTGCCCGGTCGCTCCGCCAGTCGCGGGCGAGTTCCGCCGCCGCCTTGAGCAGATGGGTCGGCGTCGCCTTCAATCGACCCTCGAAGCGCTCGAGGAGGGCGAAGGCATCCGCCGCCCCCCCCGCGAAACCGACCAGGACCCCGGCCCGCTCCGCCCCGACCTCTCGAAGGCGACGAATCTTGCACGCCGTGGCCTTGGCGACCACGGCTCCGAGCGTGACCTGGCCGTCACCTGCGATCGCGACCCCGCCCTCGTCGCGAACGGACAGGATGGTCGTGGCATGAATCAACGGCAACGCGGGGTCTGAAGGCATCACGACACGGTACCGCCCGTTTGATTTTCGAGATTCCCGTCCCCGGGATCTCCCGGCCGGACAATCACCCTGCACACCCGAGGAGCCTGTTCATCACCCACCAATCTCACGATCGAACCGCCTTCGAGATCCTCGTCCGGGAACATTCACCGATGCTGCTCGCCTTCATTCGAGCCCTGGTGAAGGATTCCGTGGCGGTCGAAGACGTGCATCAGGAGACTCTGATCACGGCCTGGAAGACCCTGGATCGATTCGATCGATCGCGTCCCTTCGCACCATGGCTTCGAGGCATCGCCCGGAACCACGTGCTTGCTCACTACCGAAAGACCCGGCGACTGCCGATTCACTGCGAAGAGACCGTGATCGATCATCTGGACGGCCGCCTCGCCCAGATCGGCCGACGTACCGGAGACACCTGGGAGGAGAAGTTGGAAGCCCTCGACCACTGTCTCGACGCGATTCCGGAACCGAACCGGACCTTGCTCGACCTCCACTATCGGGAGGAGCTGGATACGGAGCGGATCGCGCTCCGGACCGATCTCCGTCGAGAAACGGTGAAGAAACGACTCCAGAGGATCCGGGCCGGCCTGGCCGAATGCCTGCAACGAAAAGGTGTGCTCGATCAGATCGCCCTAGACTGACCCGAGATTCCTCCCATGAAACAGACACCTCCCCCATCGGATCCACGTTCGGTCGCCGACGACCAGCTGCTCGACGCCCTCCTGCGGGGCCGGATGCAGGACTCCCCCGCCGCGACCAATGAACGGGTCGATCGGGTCATGGCCGCCATCGAGACGGACTCCGCCCGCGAACCGGCCGCACCGTCCGTGGGGCTGCGATGGAGAAGTCACCCCCTCGGTCGAGCGCTGGCGGCGGGACTCCTGATGGCGACCATCACCGGCCTCGCCCTGATCGTGGTTCGCCCGCTGCCCGCGGACGCCAACCTGCTCCAGCGGGCGATCGAGCGGTTGGCGGATGGCGATCTGACGTATCTCGTCAACGTCACCACCGACGCGGATGGAGCCGCGAGAAATGATCCGAATGGCACTCGGCCCCGGGTCGATGATCGACGAATGACGCGAGGGAATCGCAAGTACGAACATCCCGGCCGTCGCTGCCTCGAGTGGCGACTTCGACCCGCCGGTCAACCGCGGGACTTCAAGACCCGTCAACTCGGTCGACTCGACGGCGCCATCATGCACACTCGTGGCGACCGCTCGGTCCTGCTGATCGATGCTCATGACGACCAGGTCGTCGCGAGCGGCTTCGACGGATCGAACTTCTGGAACAACTTCCAACGTTCGGATCTCGGGAGTTCCGGAGCTCCGGGCGGCCAGGCGGACGGCGGCGGTCGCACGCGGATGTCCCGGTACCTGGAATTCATCACCCGGGATCTCGCGGAGAAACTCCAGGGCCTCGAACGTCGGTACGACCTGACCGAACCCACGTTGGTGGAGGATGCCGACGGAGGCTCTCCCCTGGTGCTGCAGGAAGCGGTGCGCAAGAAGAACGACCGCGACGATTTTCGATCTTCCCGGAACCCGGAGCGAATCGAACTCTGGACCGAACCGGAAACCGAACGCATCGTGCTCTGCCGTCTGCAGTTCCCGGCCGAGGATGACGATCGACGAGCGACGACGATCGAATTCACCCTCGCGTCCACGTCCCCGCTCGACGAACGCGTCTTCGAAGCCGAAAACTATCCGCCGATCATCCCCCGCCGACGACCGTCGACCTCGCATCGGCAACCCCGCTGACCGAGGATCTCGAATTCAGGATCCGGTTCCCGGCTCCGGTTCGTCGATCCGCATCAAGCGATCCGTGGGGACGTCGTCGAACGTCACGGTCCCGCCATCCGGCCAGATCACCCGCACCCGGGGAACCGTCGCGATCGCCCCCAGGCCGACATGCACTCGAGGGTCGTGGGCGGAAAGGTAACTGCCGTCGGTGTGGACCGTCCTCATGAGGCGACGTCCTCGGCCATCGGCATCCGCCGGGAGATCGATCATGACCCTCGCTCCGATCGCCGGCCCGCCGTTCCGATCCCGGATGTCCAGAAACAGGAATCGCCCCTGATCCCCCGCGACATTGCGAAGCATCCGCACCGGAGTCTCTCGATCAACGACCACCACGTCGATGCTCCCGTCCTGATCGAAGTCGCCGAAGATCGCACCCCGACTGGTCCGGGGCGGCGCGTTCAATCCCCCGCCCGGCGTGACGGTTTGAAATCTCCCTGCCGCATTTCCGCGGAGCAGAAGATCGGGCTCGGCGTACGGATCATCGCCTCCGGCGATCGTCTTTCCCAATCCCACCCGACCGTTGGCGGCGTAGAGGTCGAGATGTCCGTCGTGATCGAAATCGACGAGTCCGAGCCCGAATCGCGTGAATCGACGAGTCGCCGCCGCGAGTCCGGACCGGGCGGTCCCGTCGACGAAACGTCCGCCCTGGTTCAGATGAAGCGAGTCGGTCTCCCCGCCGAGATTGCACACCAGGATGTCCTGATCGCCGTCATCGTCGACATCCTCGACCACGACCCCCATGCCCGCCTTGGCGATGCCGCTCAGGTCCCGATCGCAACCGGCCCGGATCGCGAACTCCTCGAACTTCAGATCACCCCGGTTCATCCAGAGGTGATCGGGCATTCCGTCGTTGGCGACGAAGAGGTCGAGGCGGCCGTCACCGTCGGCGTCGACCGCCGCGACGCCGAGTCCGGTCCCCGATTCGGCGCCGATGCCACTGGCGGATGAGATGTCGGTGAAGGTTCCGTCTCCGTCGTTTCGGTACAGGAGGTCCAAGGTCGGTCGGTCGTACTGGGCCGGGGCGCAGTAATCGGGACGTCCCGATGAATGGCGGCAGTCCATCTCCACCATCGGTGACCAGTCGACGTACCGCGTCACGAAGAGGTCCAGGTCCCCGTCGCCATCCGGATCGAAGAAGGTCGCGCTCGCCGCGAATCCGTCATCTCCAAGCCCGGCGGCATCGGTGACGTCGGTGAACTGGAAGTCTCCGTCGTTGCGGAGAAGCGTGTCCCGTCCGAGATTCGACACGTAGAGGTCCACATCGCCGTCGCCATCGAAGTCGCCGGTCGCGGCCCCCATGCCGAAACGATCCCCGTCGTCCACGCCGGCTCCGACCGTGACATCCTCGAATCGAAATCCTCCGAGATTTCGGTAGAGCCGATTGCCTTCGGACCCGGTGGCCTGGACCAGATAGAGATCGAGCAGACCGTCCTGATCGAAATCCGCCGCCGCCCCGCCTCCGGCGACGATCTCCGGCAGCAGGGGTTCGTCACCAAGGGTGGTTTCGAGCGTGAATCCGACCCCCGAATCCGGACCGAGGTCCTCGAACCAGGCCGGTGGAGCAGGAACGGAGCCGGCGGTGTCCGACCGGGACCGGTCATCGCCGGTCGACGCCGTCGGAGGATCCACCGGATTCTTCGGGGTCTCACCGCACCCCAGCGACCATCCCAGCATGAGAGCCGGGATCGCCCACCCCTTGACGGGACTCCGGTCGCGTCGAATTCGTCGAGGAGTCCGGATCATCCACCCGCCTCCACCACCACCGCCTCGGTACGTGCGACTCCGGGGTGATCCGGCATGGCCTGACGGCATTGTTCGAGCAGTCGCCGGGCATCCGCGGCCCGACCACCGAGCGCGAGGGCCCGGGCCTCCACCAGCGCTGAATCCACGGAACGGCCGAAGGTCTCGTCCATCCGACGAACCGTCCGGGTGGCAGCGAGCAGTTCTCCGGACTCCACCAGCGAATCGGCGACCGCCACGTGATAGCGGGCCGTCGATGGTTCGAGCTCCAGGCACCGCCGAAAGGCGGCCAGGGCATCCGCCCATCGGCCATCGGCGGCCGCGGCGCGTCCGAGCAGTTCGTGTGCCTGCGGATCGCCCGGCGTGAGCTCCACGCAACGAAGACCCTCTCGTCGAGCCCGATCGAGGAGCTCGCTTCGATTTTCGGCTCCCCGCTGGACCAGCGCCACGGCGGCCAGTCCCGCTCGAAGCCTCGGAGGCGCCCAGTTCGGTTCGAGGGCGATGACTTCGTCCGCTCCCGACACGACGCCCGCGTGATCGCCCAGGATCGCCAGCGCCGCAACCTTCCCGAAGAGAATCTCCTTGTCCGGGCCGTACCGTGCCTGCATACTCGCCAGCAGCGTGAATGCCTCCTCGCCACGCCCCTCCGAGGCCAGCGATAGGACATCGTCCAGGCGCTGGCCTCGATCGATCCGTTGATCCCGAACCGCCTGGGTCCAGGGATCGATGAACACCGGCCGGGCCGCACCCGCCACCGTGAGTTCACGATCGGCCTCCACGTCCCGTCCCATCGCCTGCCACGCGCGACCAAGCAGATATCTGGCGGCGAGATCACCCGGTCGACCCCGGAGGTACGGCTCCAGCACGCCAGCCGCCCGTTCGGCGTCACCCTCCGAGAGCAAGGTCATTCCGAGGACCCGGTAGCCGTGAGGATCCTCGGGATCGAGTTCGATGGCCCGGGCGGCCAGTCGCCGGGCTTCTTCCAGTTCTCCCGCTTCCATCGCCCACGCGGCCGATCTCCACACCAGAAACGCTCGATCCGGCTCGAGTTCCACCGCGAGCCGCGACATGTCGTAGGCGGCGAGGGGTTCACCCGCGCCCGCGAGGGCGACGGCGAGCAGAAGTCGGCGTCGAGCGGAGTCCGGCTGAAGCACCACGGCGCGATTCGCCGGATCGACCGCCAGGTCGTATCGAGCGTGGGCGAGCCAGCCATCGGCCAACGACCCCCACGCCTCTCCGTCATCCGGGCGGGCCTCGACCGCACGCAGGCGTTCGCTCAGGAGTTCGCGAACCGCGGAATCGAGCGTTCCGGGATCCACTCCCGCCGGAAATCCGACTTCGTTGTCGATCGCGACGGGAACATCGGCATCCGACGACGCGCCGTCACAGCCGATCGTGCCGAAGAGCAACCACGCTCCCAGGGCCCCCAGCAGAAGGCGCAGATCGAACGTCCAGGATGGAGTGCTGATTTTCTGCATGAAGCGGATCTCCGATGAGCATCCCCCAGACGATAGCCTGAGGACATGCCTCGACGACGCCTCCTCCCGCTCCTTGCCGTATCCGTCGCCCTGATCGGCGCCCTGATCCTCTTCGCACCCGGCTGCGGCGGAACCATCCCCAATCGGGATCCGAGCGGGGATCCCTTCCCCCCGGTCGAGGGCCGCGACCTGGAAGACCGACCGGTCGAACTTCCCGGCGAAGTGGCGGGAGCGCCGGCCATCCTCATGGTCGGCTACGTGCAGGAGACCCAGTTCGACATCGACCGCTGGACCCTCGGGCTGCTGCAGTCCGGCACCACGATCAGACTGATGGAGATTCCGGCGGTCGGAGGTTGGTTCCCCGCCACGTTCCTCCAGTCCACGATCGACGACGGGATGCGGTCGGGAATCCCGGCCGAGGACTGGGCGTCGGTGGTCACCCTCTACGGAGACGACGCGGATCGCGTGCAGGCATTCACCGGAACCGAACGACCCAGAAACGCTCGGATCCTGCTCCTCGACGAGGATGGCCGGGTCCGCTGGTTCTGGGATCAGGGCTTCTCCCCCTCGAGGTTGCTGGAGATGCTCGAGCGGGCCGGAATCGATCGACTCAAGGATTGAGACGCCGCATCCCGGCGTCGTATACTCGTCATCCATGGCAAAGTACGAACCATTCAACGGCACTGAAATCATCGAAGCCTCCCCCGAAGAGGTCCACGCCTTTCTCATCGACCTCGACCGACTGGTCGGGATCGTTCCGGGTCTGGTGAAGAAGGAGACGGGTGCCGACGGCATCTGCCGCACCACCGTCCGACCGGGGTTCAGCTTCATCAAGGCGAACCTCAAGCAGGACTTCGAACTGGTCGAGCACACCCCCCACGAAAAAGTGGTGATCGGCGTCCAGGCGAAGGGCATCGGCAACAAGTTCGGGGTTCGATCCACCTTGATGCTCGCCCCCCACGAGTCCGAGGGAACCCGCCTGGAATGGGAAGCGGAGATCGTCCACATGTCCGGCCTCGTCGCCGCCCTGGGAAGCACCATCATCCGCGCGGCCGCGGACCAGGTCATCAAGGAAGGCTTCGAGTCGATGCGGAAGGCGATCAAGACTTCCGGCGATTCCGCGGACGCCTGAACCCCGCCCTTCACGTCCCCTGCCTGACGTCCCGAACGACGAGCTTCGGCCGCCGTCGATGTGGCACCCTCGCGCCTGCGGCCCGGGGATCCGGGACACACCGGGAACGAAGACGGCCCGGCGAAGAACGCCGGGCCGTCGAAAGAACATCTCATATCGGGGGCGTTTTTTCGCCCGCCGGTCGGGTCAACCGAAGGCCGCGTAGCCCTTGCCGAGCAGCGTCGATGCGATCTTGAGCTGCATGATCTCGTCCGTACCTTCGTAGATCCGGCAGACGCGAACGTCCTGAAGGTGGCGGAAGGGGCGATAGAGCTCGCTCCAACCACGCCCCCCGAAGACCTGGACCGCCCGGTCCACGGCTTCCCAGGCGGCATTGCTCGCCCAGTACTTCGCCTCGGAGACCACGAAGTCGGCGTGAGCGAGCTTCTCCTTGTCGCCGGGGGCGTCGTCGGAGATCTCCTTGGCGATGGCCGCCCGCTCGATCATCGCGTCGGAGGTGGCCCGCATCATCTCGATGCGAGCGATGTGCTGCTGCACGAGCTGGTGCTTGCCGATCGGCTTTCCGTGCTGTTCCCGTTCCTTGGAGTAGCGGAGACATTCGGCCAGACAATCCTCGATCGTTCCGAGGCAGCCCGAGGCGACCGAGAGACGACCCGAGACCAGGGTGTGCATGGCGATCCGGAAGCCGTTGCCCTCGCCGCCGAGCATGTTGTCGCCGGAGATCGCGTGCTCCGTCATTTCGAACATCGCGGTATCCGAGGTGTACATGCCGGGCTTGGCGTGCAACGCCTCGGCTTCGAACGAATCACCCTCGGTGTCGCAGATGAACGCGCTCATCCGACGATCGGGACCTTCCGAACCTTCCGGGAAGGCGAAGACGATCACCGCGTCGGCGATCGATCCGTTCGAGATCAGGTACTTCACCCCGTTGAGCACGTACTTGCCATTCTCCAGACGCCAGGTGCAGGTTCCCTCGAGAGGGTTGCTGCCGGCATCGGGCTCGGTGAGACCGAATGCCAGGGTGCAGTCACCGCGACAAGAGGCCGGGAGATATCGGTTCTTCTGCTCTTCGGTTCCGTACTTGAGGATCGGATACTGACCGATCGAAGTCTGACCCGAGAAGAACGTCCGGACACCGGTGCCTTCACGATTGATTCGAGCGAGCATCTGGGCGTAGGTGTGACTGTCGACGCCTCGCCCGCCGTACCGCTTTGGAAGCGGCATGCCGAGCAGGCCGTGCTTCTGGCCGAGCTCGCGAATCGCCGGATTCGGCTGGTGCTCGAGGTAGCAGATCTCCTCGAGGGGACGAATCTCCTCGCAGTACGCCTCGACGTCGGCGATGAGCTTCTCGGTCTCCTCCGGGGTGGCCCGGTCCGAGGTCGCGGTCGGGGCGGCCATGGTGTCGACGTGGTTCACGAACGGCTCCAGATTTCGGGGCTTGAGGGCGATCGGCCGTGCCGACGCCGTGGACTTTGAAAGACCCCTGAGGGTAGCAGGCTCGTCACTGAAAATCGGCCGTTTGGAGCGCCGGGAAGGCCAAAAAAATCAGGGCCGACCGATACCTTTCAGGGGAGTCGTTTATCTTGGACCTCCTCGATCCTCGGTGATTCGATACATTTCTTCAACGACCCCGGGCGAGAAGCTGGCTCCGCGGCGTTGTCGAGCCGATTATTGAGGTATTCGTTCGCCTCGCGGGGTCCCGACCGAAGTCCCCGTCATCACCAACCACTTCCGCGGAGCGTTCCAGGACATCGTCTTTCCTGAAACGCGGAACCGTGCTTCCGAGAGCCTCAAAGTGACCACCATTCCTCCCATCGCCGCCCAACTCACTGAAAAGATCGAGACCGGAAACGCCGTCGTCGGCGTCATCGGCCTCGGATACGTGGGACTTCCGCTTGCTCACGCGCTCCATCGCGGGGGCATGCCGATCATCGGCTTCGATGTCGATGAATCGAAGATCAAGGCGATCGAGGAAAAGCAGAACTACCTTCGGCACCTCGGTGATCAGATGATCGTCGACCTGTCCGACAGCGACCGATTCGACGCCACGACCGACTTCAGTCGGCTGGGTGAATGCGACGTGATCATGATCGCGGTCCCGACCCCGCTCGGCCGCCATCAGGAACCGGACCTCTCGTACATCACGATCACGGCCGAACACATCGGTCGCAGCCTGCGACCCGGCCAGTTGGTGGTGCTCGAATCGACGACCTACCCCCGTACCACGCGGGACGAGATGCTCCCGGTGATGATGGCCCACGCCCCCGAGTCCGCGAAGAACCTCGTGGTGGGTGAAGATCTCTTCGTCGCCTTCAGTCCTGAACGGGAGGATCCGGGTCGCAAGGATCACTCCACCAGCACCATTCCGAAGCTCGTCGGCGGCCTGGAACCGGAGTCGACCCGACTCGCGGGCATGGTCTATCGCAAGGGAATCGCCCAGGTGGTCGAAGTCGCCACCGCCGAGATCGCCGAAAGCGCCAAGCTCCTGGAAAACATCTTCCGAGCGGTGAACATCGCCCTGGTCAACGAGATGAAGGTGGTGCTGACCGAAATGGACATCGACATCTGGGAGGTCGTCCGGGCCGCCGGCACCAAGCCCTTCGGATTCATGCCGTTCTACCCGGGCCCGGGACTCGGTGGCCACTGCATTCCGATCGATCCGTTCTACCTGACCTGGAAGGCCAAGGAAGTGGGATGCGCGACCAGATTCATCGAGCTCGCCGGCCAGGTCAACACCTCCATGCCCGAATACGTGATCGATCGGGTCGCCGGAGCGCTCAACGAACACACCAAGCCGATCAAGGGTTCCAAGGTCCTGGTCATGGGCCTGGCCTACAAGCCGGACGTCGACGACACCCGGGAGAGCCCCTCGTTCGAACTGATCGAGATCCTCGAGGCTCGTGGAGCCGAGGTCGAGTACAGCGACCCCCACATCCCGACCGCCCCCAGAGTCCGACGACACGATCTCCAGATGTCCAGCGTCGACCTGACGCCGGAGACCATCGCCTCCTTCGATTGCGTGCTGATCTCCACCAACCACGCGACGTTCGACTACGAATCGATCGCGAAGCACGCCCGACTGGTGGTGGACACCCGGGATGCGATGCGAGACCATCACGCGGCCATGGGTGACCGGCTGGTCCTCGCCTGATTCCCTCTCTCAAAAGCGGAACGAACATGGAAATCAAGACGCTCGTGCCGGCCCGACGCCGTCACGAGCGTCTTTTCTTCGAACCGTGATCCGGCCGGTGATCCCCACCACCACTCCACGGGGCGGCCGGATGGAGGATGACCGGAGTGGCCGGTGGCGGGAATCCCCGGATTCCGAAGGGGAAGCGGACCGACCACGAATCACGCATCACTCCTCACCTCGCTCGCCCGGAACCTTCCGACCACGAGGCCCGAGTGAATCGATCGGTTCCAACCACGTCGCCGGTGTCAATGATCTCCACTGCGGCCGGTGTTCACGCCGCCCGCTCGATAGGCTGACCTCGATGACCGAATCCTCGGAACAGCCACCGCGAGATCTCGCAGAGGAGATCGGGAAGTCCCGGCCGTTCGATCTTCCGGCCCAGGAGGCGTACCTCAATCTGGTCCGCTCCAGATCGCTTCTCTCCGAGCACTTCAAGGACCTGTTCCAGGAACACGACGTGACGGAGAGCCAGTACAACGTGCTCCGCATCGTGGCGTCCGCGGAATCCGAGGGCATCCGGATCGAGGCGATCCGCCCGAGACTCGTGGAACGCGGCCCGGACGTCAGCCGGATCATCGATCGGCTCGAGCGGCGAGGACTCCTCCGCCGAGCGGTCGATCCCGACGATCGCCGAGCGCGTCGCATCGTGCTCGAGGAGCCGGGCCACGAACTGATTCGACGCCTCCGACCTCGGATCGATCGAGTCCACCGGACCCAGCTATCGCACCTCACCGAGGCGGAGATCGTCACTCTCAACGATCTGCTCTTTCGAGCTCGCCACCCGGCGGATTGATCGCTCCAGCCGGTCCCCGCCGATCGTGCTGGTCGACCAGCATCCCCGACTCCCGGTGGTTTCCCGCGGAATGGCCGGGGTCGGCAGAACGCCCTACAATCGCCTACCGCGCTTGAGCACCGTTTCGGCCGCCCGCGCGTCCAACACCCCGGAAAGGCAACGATGTCCGCCCCCACCATCATCTACACGCACACCGACGAGGCGCCAGCCCTCGCCACGTACTCGTTCCTCCCGATTCTGCGAACCTTCGCGGACGCAGCCGGAGTCTCGATCGAGACCCGAGACATCTCCCTCGCCGGGCGGATCATCAGTCGTTTTCCGGACCGACTCCCGGCCGAGCGACGGATCGACGACCACCTGTCCGAGCTGGGCCGACTCGCCACGACTCCGGATGCGAACATCATCAAGCTGCCCAACATCAGCGCCTCGATCCCCCAGTTGAAGGCGGCGATCGCGGAACTGCAGTCCCAGGGATACGACCTGCCGGATTACCCGGACACCCCGACCACCGATGAAGAGCGGGCCACCCGCAGGCAGTACGACGCGGTCAAGGGCAGTGCCGTGAATCCGGTGCTTCGCGAAGGCAATTCCGATCGCCGTGCACCCAAGGCGGTCAAGGCCTACGCCCGCGCCCACCCCCACCGGATGGGAGCCTGGTCGGCCGACTCCCGGAGCCACGTCTCGAGCATGTCCGACGGTGACTTCTTCGGAAACGAGCGATCGGTGACCGTCGAGAACCCCACCACGGTCTCGATCGAGCACCTCTCTCCGGACGGAACCACCACGATTCTTCGCGAGGCATTTCCATTGGAAGCCGGGGAGGTGATCGATGCCACGTTCATGTCCAGAACCGCGTTGCACGAATTCCTCGCAGCCGAGATCGCCGACGCCCGGGAACGTGGCGTTCTCTTCTCGCTGCACATGAAGGCCACCATGATGAAGGTCTCCGACCCCATCATCTTCGGCCATGCGGTCCGGGCCTACTTCAAGTCGGTCTTCGAACGCCACGCGGAGACCTTCGATCGAATCGGGGTCGACCCGAGCAACGGTTTCGGCGACGTGGTCGCGAAAATCGCCACGCTTCCCGAAGCGGAACGAGCGGCGATCGAAGCCGACATCGAGGCCGTCTACGCCGAAGGGCCGGGCATCGCCCAGGTCGATTCGGATCGCGGCATCACCAACCTCCACGTCCCCAGCGACATCATCATCGACGCCTCGATGCCCGCGATGCTCCGGGAATCCGGATGCATGTGGAACGCCGCCGGCGAGACCCAGGACGCGAAGGCGGTCATTCCCGACCGCTCCTATGCCGGGGTGTACCAGGCGGTGATCGACGACTGTCGGATCCACGGCGCCTACGACCCCGCCACGATGGGCAGCGTTCCGAACGTGGGCCTGATGGCGAAGAAGGCGGAAGAATACGGATCCCACGACAAGACCTTCGAAATCCCCGCCTCCGGCACGGTCCGCGTCGTCGATGCCGACGGCACCGTCCACCTCTCCCACGAAGTCGAGACCGGTGACATCTGGCGAATGTGCCAGACCAAGGATGCTCCGATCCGTGACTGGGTCAGACTCGCCGTGACCCGGGCCCGGGCGACGGGGGTTCCTGCCGTGTTCTGGCTTGATTCCGCTCGCAGCCACGATCAGCAGTTGATGCGAAAGATCGAGCGTTATCTCGCGACTCACGACACCGACGGGCTGGAGTTCCACACCATGGCGCCCGCCGATGCCTGTCGCTTCAGCGTGGATCGAATCCGACGAGGCGAGGACACGATCTCGGTGACGGGAAACGTCCTTCGCGACTATCTGACGGACCTCTTCCCGATCCTCGAGGTCGGAACCAGTGCGAAGATGCTGTCGATCGTCCCCCTGATGAATGGTGGAGGACTCTTCGAGACCGGAGCCGGCGGCTCCGCCCCGAAGCACGTCCAGCAGTTCGAGAAGGAGAATCACCTGCGTTGGGATTCACTGGGCGAATTCCTCGCGCTCGCGGCGAGCTTCGAGCATCTTGCCGAGCGAACCGGAAACGCCGGGGCGGGCGTGCTCGCCCGGACGCTCGACGAAGCGACCACCCGGTACCTGATGGAGAATCGGGCTCCCAGTCGCAAGGTTCGCGAGATCGACAACCGCGGGACCCACTTCTTCCTCGCCATGTACTGGGCCCAGGCCCTCGCGGGACAGACCGAGGACCCCGCCCTCGCCGGGCTCTTCGGAGGCCTCGCGGCCTCGCTCGAGGAACAGGAGAAGGTGATCATCGATGAACTGAACAACGCCCAGGGCATCGGGATGGACATCGGCGGCTACTTCCATCCGGATCCGATCCGGGCGGCCCGGGCGATGCGCCCCAGCGGAACCTTCAACGCGATCATGGACGGGGTCACCGCCGGAGCGTGAACGCGACGACGACGACTCGAAGTCCCCCGGTTCCATCACGATGGAACCGGGGGACTTCGTTTTCCGTCCCCGCTCGTGGTGACCGGACATGCCCGAACGACCGAGGTGCCGCGACCGACGCCATCAGGCCGCGGTCAGATACTTGGTGATCATCTCCTCGCAGTGATGGCGAAAGAGATCAACATGCCCGAGTTCTCCGAGCGACTTCAATCGGAGTCCGCTCACGTACGGGGACCAGTCGTCCATGTCGAGCGGACCGAGCGTCAGTCGAGATCCGGAACGAATGAGGGTCATCTCGGCGTCGATCGGTTCGGGATCATGCTCGGCAAGCATTCGAAGATGCTGGATTCCCATTCGGACCAGCCGGGTCTCCAGCCATCCCCCACGACGGGCCGTCTTTCGTGCGATGGAGATGCTGGCCGCCCAGCGCATTCGAGAAATCGCCGACGCGGAGATCACGGGGTGACCATCGAAGACGACGAGCTTCTTCACCGATCCCCGGATCCCTCCGAGGGCCGCGTGTCCGATGCTCCCCCCGAGGCAGAATCCAAAAACGGTCACGGGTTCGCCGGGGGATCCAGCGACGTTCTCGACGTCCGAGATGATTTCGGCGATCTCGGGGACCGTCGTCGGGCAGGGCCCGTTCGGATCCAGTCCCGGATAATCCCATGCCACGATGGACGGTCCGGAAGGAATCAGTTTCGCAAGCCGCTCGAAACTCCAGGTCGTCCCATGCAGACCGGGCAACATGATCAACCTCCCGGCACCGGGAGCACCCGGCTGAAGCACGCGGCGAAGAATCGGCTTTTCTTTCTGGTCGATGGTCTGGAGGCGGCAACCGAGCTCGACGACATTCTCGGTCGGCCTGATGAGATCGTCGCCACGACGCCCGAACCGAGCCAGGATCGAGGCCCGAAAATCGTCGAGGATCTCGTCTGAAAACCGGCCGAATTCCATACGACTCACTTCGCCCAGAGTGAGGCACGTTTCGTAACGCTCGCCCGCCGACCGGAGCATGTTGTTCAGATTACCGACGGTGTGTCGTATTTCCTTTGGTACGGCCATGACCTGAACGTGCGCTCGTGTGGCTGTTTTTCAATGGTTTCGCCCCCGCGAAAACACGTTCAGGCCGGTCTGTTCCATCGGTACCGAGAATTTCGGTCTCCGATGGTCATTTCGCGATCACCGGCTCCATCGCGGGTCGGTGGGTCGACGGATCCCGGAGGGTCACCTCGGCTCATCGTGCCATGCAAATCGTCGCCCCGGCCGCGTTCACGCTCATCGATCGTGAATCCGTCGAGGGATGATGCTCGCTCAGCCCCGCCTTCCGAGACGACGTTCCAATCGTCGCCCCAGGAGCTCCGCGAGGATCATCGCCACCACCGACAACGCCACCGAGAACAGCACCAGCACGATGACGCGGTCCTGGCCCGCGGGATCCTGGGTCTCGGTCCAGATGGCGAGTGAAAGGGTCCGAGTCGTTCCGGGAAGGTTCCCCGCCACCAGAATCGTCGCCCCGAACTCTCCGAGGCTCCGGGCGAACGCGAGGATCGATCCTGCCAGCACCCCCGGCAACGCCAGGGGCAGGGTCACGCGAAGAAAGGTCCGAAGGGGCCCCGCGCCGGCACTGGCCGCGGCGCGTTCGAGGTCCCGGTCCACCAGTTCGATCGCCAATCGCGTCGAACGGACGAGGAGCGGGAAGCCCATGACCGCACTGGCGATCGCCGCCGCCCACCAGGTGAAGATCAGATCGACACCGAGGTGATCATGGAGCAGACCGCCCAACCACCCTCGCCGCCCGAGAATCCGAAGCAGGAGGTAGCCCACGACCACCGGAGGGAGGACCAGGGGCAGGCTCACCATCGACTCGACCACCACCGTCCAACGTGATCTCGATCTGGCCAGCCACCAGGCCGTGATCACCCCGGGCACCAGCATGCCGAGCACCGCCACCGTCGCGACTCTGACCGACACCACCACCGCCCACCACGCGTCGCCGTCACTCATGGCTGCTCGCTCCTCCCCGCCGGGCTCGGGGGCTCGAAGCCCGCGGCCTCGACCAGCGACCGCCCCGACGGCCCCTGAAGTCGTTCCATGAAGACGCGAGACGCCTCACGATCGGAGAGGCGGGCGGCTTCACATCGAATCGGACGATGAAGCCTCCGGTCGAAGATCCGAACCACGTCGATCCGCTCGCTCCGGGAGGCATCACTGGCGTAGACGATGCCGGCATCGACCTGCCCCGACTCCACCAGGGCCAGCACCGCCTTGGCATCGGAAGCCAGGACCACTCGATTCTCCAGGGTCGACCACCAACCGAGGGATTCGAGCGTTTCCATGGTGTACCGACCCAACGGAACGTTCCGTGGCTCGGCGATCGCCAGCCGACCGTCGGGGATCCCTCCGCTCCGTCCGGTCGCGCCCGGCCCGCCCGGCCGCGGAACCGCGAGCACCAGCCGGTTCCTCGCGATCTCGATCCGGGAATCGGACACCACGACCCCCGTCGCCTCGAGTTCATCCATCCACCGGGGATCCGCCAACAACACCACGTCAGCGGTCGCCCCCGCGATCAACTGCATCGCCAACACCGAACTCGCCCCCACCGAGATCTCCGAACCCCCGTCCGACGGATCGGCACCCGCGATGGGCTCCAGACTCGATGCCGCCAGAATCCGCAACCGGGGCGCCTCAACGGGTTTGCAGCCGGGGAGAAGCATGGCGGTGGCCGCGATCGCGCCGAACAGGATCCAGCAGAGGGATGTTCGCAAAGGGCTCGACAAGGTCGACATGGTCGAATTCCGATCGATCACACGGCAAGGATCCCCACCCACCGGGTGAGACCGGTTCATTGTGGCAGCCGACGTCCCGAAAGGGCTCGATCCGACCAGGAATCCCGGCGATAGCCGCTCCGACCCGAGACCGGCGATCGGGATGCCATCGCACCGGCAGGCCATGTGATCACCAGTGGCCTGGAAATGCCGTACTTTGAAACCCCCGGGCCGGTCCGGACATCGTCGTGCCCCCGGCCCCCTGCCCGGACTCGCGGCCCCACCCCGCCCGAAACCCATCGAGTGCATCCATGAACCCTGACCATCGCGCGGCAAACCTGGCGTCCTGGGACGAACGCGTCTCGATCCACCTCCAGAGCGACCTCTACGACGTGGAGGGTTTCGTCGCGGGGAAGTCCAAGCTCCGACCGTTCGAACTCGAGGAACTCGGCGAAGTCACCGGCCTTCGGATGGCCCATCTGCAATGTCACTTCGGACTCGACACCCTGAGCTGGGCCCGGGAAGGGGCGATCGTCACCGGACTGGACTTCAGCCCGGCCGCGATCCAGGCGGCTCGGGCGCTGGCCGCGAGGACCGGGATCGACGCGACGTTCGTGGTCGGCGACGTCCTTGACGCGGCCGCCGTGCTCGATGGTCCGTTCGACGTCGTCTACACCGGACTCGGGGCCATCTGCTGGATCGACGACCTCGAACGCTGGAGTCGACAGATCGCCGGCCTGCTGGAACCGGGAGGAATCCTCTACCTCGCCGAGTTCCATCCTCTGACCGACATCTTCAACGCGGATTCACTCACCGTCACCGAATCCTATTTCGACGACGGCCGTCCTTATCGAGACGAAGCGTCCGGTACCTACGCCGATCGGGACACCGACACCGAGAACAATCTCTCCTACAGTTGGACCCATCCGATCAGCACGGTCCTCAATCATCTCCTGGCCGCAGGCTTCTCGATCGAGCGAATGGAAGAACACGACTTCACGCTCTTTCCCAGGTTCAAGGGTCTCGTGAACCCCCACGATGACATCCACCGGTTTCCCGACGGTCATCCCAGACTGCCGATGATGTATTCGCTTCGAGCGATCCGGACCTGACCCGGGGCCCTCCCCGTCGAATGAATCGCCGAAGGTCGCATCCCGCCGACACGGACCCCGTCGATCGAATGACATCGCATCCACGATTGCGACTCCGGATTCGGCCTCGATGGTGGTCGAAGCCCTCGATTCCATGAGTTCATCGTCCCCGAAGGTCTCGATCCGACAACGTATGATGCTCGCCCATCTTCTGCATCAGACGAAAGAGATCTCCCATGACGCCGTACCGCCATGCCCTGCTCCTTGCCTCGGTCATCACCGCCGCCACCGGCGTCACCCTCGGGTCGGTCGTCTCCCTGGCGGCGCAAGAGCAGGGCCGGCGGTTCTCCGACGTCGAGTTGCATGATCGATTCGATGCGAACGCCGACGGACGACTCGATCGAGCGGAACGAGACCTGGCTCGGAAGGAGGCGGAGTCCCGACCACCCCGGCGTCGCCGCGGCGGTCCGGCTCGCGCGGAGGAACGCCCGGAGAGTCCTCGACCCGAGACCATTCCCGATGCCCTGAAGATCGACCCCGATGACCTCCGGCAGACCCCCCGCCATGAAGGCACCGGCCTCTACGACCGGGACGTGCTCCACACGATCTTCCTTCGTTTCGAAGCGGACGACTGGCACGACGAGATGGTCGCCTTCCACGGCACCGACGTCGAGGTGCCTGCGACGCTCCTGCTGGACGGCCGACCGATCGGCGAGGTCGGAGTCTCCTACCGAGGCAACACATCGTTCGACATGCCGGCGAAGAAGTCCTTTGGAATCTCGATCGACGCCTACGACGACGATCTCCGGATCGACGAACGTCGGACCCTCAACCTGCTCAACGCCAACGGCGACCAATCGATGATGCGGGAAGTGCTGTTCTCGAACATCGCCTCGGATCACATCCCCGCACCCGAGGCCAATTTCGTCCGAGTGGTGGTGAACGGCACCTATCTCGGCGTGTACGGGAACGTCGAACAGATCAACAAGGACTTCACCAAGCGACATCACGACACTCGGGGAGGTGTCCGATGGAAGGTGCCGCCGGACTTCTCCGGCGGCGGCGCGCTGGCCTACCACGGGCCGGACCGCGAGGAGTACGCCGACAAGTACGAGCTCAAGACCGGTTCCGCCGGTCCCGAAGACTGGGACGCCTTGATCGAGTTGTGCCGGATTCTGAAGGAGACCCCCGACGAGGAGATGGAAGAGACGCTTCCCAAGCACCTCGACGTTTCGGAGGCGATCCGCTTCCTCGCCCTGGACAACGCCTTCGTCGATTCCGACGGCTACTACAGCCGGGGCAGTGACTACTACGTGTACATGGACCCCGACGGGATCTTCCATCTCATCCACTACGACAACAACGAGACCTTCGGCCGAGGCCGACGGAGTGGTCCCGGTGGACGAGGCGGACCCGACGGACGAGACGCACCCGGTGGACGAGGTGGACGGGGCGGACCGCCTCAGGGCCTCCGTCCCGACGGCCCCCCGCCCGGCTTCGAACCGGGTGAGCCGCCTGCCGACCTCGATGCGGATCGCCGGGGCAGGAACCGATCACGGGATCGGGGAATGGGTCGAGGAGATCGTGGTCGAGATCGAAATCAACGCCCCGGCGGACGCGGACCGGGCCGTGGTGGTCCCGGCAGGCAGGGTGGCGGCATGACCCAGGCCCCCCTCGCCCTCGCCGACGAGTCCGACACCCGTCCGGTGATCGCCCGGATCCTGGCGGTGGATGCCTGGCGTGCGGAATACATCGAGACGCTTCGGACGATCGCGGAGAACGACCTCGATTGGGCCAACCTCAAGCCACGGATCGACGCCTATCGCACGTTGATCGAGAAGGACGTGATTCGGGATCCCTTCCATGGAGATCGCACTGGATTCCGTGACGCCCTCTTCGGAGGCGAAGCCTCCATCAAGGCGTTCGCCGCCGAGCGGCGACGCTTCCTCCTGGATCATCCGAGCCTCGATCCCGATCGACAGAAATCATCCACTTCCGATTCAGGATCCGCCGGTGACTCGAAGGCCGCCGATCGCTCTTCAATCCGTTGATGGAATCGGCACCCGTGAATCTCGTCTCTGAACTCATCGGCGCCGATCCGTCAGGCGTCGCCGCGGAGAGTCCGGCCATGACTCCGTTCATCACCCTCAGCCTGGCGATCGCGTTCGGGCTGGTGGTCGCGATCCTTCATCTGCTCGCCCACCGTGAACGACCGATCTATTCGCTCTGGCGAACGCTTCTCCTCATCGCACCGCTGATCGCGATGTCGACGATGGCGGTGGGTTCGAATCTCGCCGCGGCCTTCACGCTCTTCGGAACTCTGGCGATCGTCCGCTTCCGGACCCCGATCAAGGACCCCCTGGACGCGGCATTCGTCATCTTCTCGGTGGTCATCGGACTGGCGCTCGGCAACGGCAGCCTGCACGTCGCCACCGTCGGCACCGCGATGATCGCGGCCCTGATCCTGGCGTTGCTTGCAGTCAACCGGGTCATGCCACGCGAAAATCGCTCGACCCTCAAGTTGGTGATCTCCGATCTCGAAGCCTCCGAGTCGGGATGGCGCACGGTGCTCGACGCGGAAGGAATCCGGATTCGGATCGACTCGTGCGTGATGGACCAGGATCGGAAGACCCAGACCATCAAACTGAGCCTCTCCGGCATCTCGGGGGATCGATGGCCCGGCCTGCTCTCGGAACTGCTCACGTTGCCGGAAGTCAAGCATGCATCGGGACGGACCGACGAGGACTAGCCTCCGGGCGCATGGGGCAGAGAAGCGCTGATCGGAGACGTTCCCTTCCCGTGCAGCTGATGCTCAAGAAAGGCCCTGACCGCTTCGAAAATCCGCGGATTGCGGAATCCTCCATGTCCGCCACCCTCAATCTCCAGGAACACGACCGACCCACCGGCTTCCCGGATCACCTTCACGAACTCCTTCGATTGATCGAAGGGAACGAGCCGGTCCTGGTCGCCATGGATCACCAGCAGCGGAGGATCTTCGCGGTCGACGAACTCGATGGGACTCGCGGATCTCGCCAGCTCTGGATGCTCCTGCACCGGACCGCCCACCAGCTGCGACTCCGGTGAATCCGAAGCGTCATGTTCGATCAAGCCGTCGGGTGACATCTGGGACTGCATGGCCAGAAGATCCGTGGGACCGAAGAAGTCGATCGCACCGGCGAGTCGATCCGGTCCGACCTCTCGGACCGCAAGCATCGAAGCAAGATGACCTCCGGCGGAATGGCCATAGGCGACGATTCGACGCGAATCGATTCCGAGATCTCCAGCGTGAGTCCGAATCCAGCCCAAGGCACGACGACAATCCTCATAGGGCGCCGGCCAGATGACCTCGTCGGTGAGGCGATATCCAATGGTCGCTCCCGCGAATCGGCCCGTCGCCACCAGATCCATCAGAACCCTCGCGCCATCCCGATGATGCCCCCCCTTCCATCCTCCGCCATGGATGTAGACGATCAGCGGCAGTGGTTCCGGCACCGTCGGTCTCTTCGGGAGGAGCAGCGAAAGACGACGACGAGGATGGCCGTCACCCGCGTATGCCACGTCCGGAATCAGACGAACCTCGGCCCGTGTGTTGCGGGCGGGCAGCCCGACCACGGCGAGATGCTCCTCGAGGTCGATGAAACCGTCTCGGTTGCGATCGACCCGATCGAAGTTGCCCCGGAGATGCTTCGGAACCTCTTCGGGCACCAGTCGACCATCGGCATCGCGGTCCCAGGCTTGGAATCTTTCGTCCACCACCAGGGAGGCGCCAAGCGCCGGAGCCAGAAGAACCACCGCCGACAGGATCCCTCCAACCGAGACCATCCGAGATCGCCGCCTGGAGATCCGATTCCGCGATTCATTCACCGGCTTTTCTCCCTCTCGCTCTCGATCTTCGCGAGTACCGCTTCCACACGCGGTCGGAACACTTCGTCGTAGCCGTCGGAGGTGTAGTGCAATCGATCATCAAGGTACACGTCGAGTCTCGGTTCACCCTGGTCGTCGAACAGGCCTTCGTTCACATCGATGAAGTGACGATTCGGAGAATCACCACACAGATCGCGAATCGATCGATTCGCCTCTTCGACCACGTGCCAACGGTCGGCCTTCTCCGGGGCACGAGCGATCGAGACGTGGACGATCCGAACCCCTGGATGCTCATCCTCCATGCGCCTGGTGAACCGACGCAACCGTTCGACGATCCTTGAAGCGGGTTCACCGTCGTTGACATCGTTGCTTCCGCAGTAGACGACGATGGTCCTGGGCCGGAACGGACTCACCAGACTCGGGGCGTGCTCGAGGAGCTCCCAGGTCCTGGATCCCCCGAAACCGTGATTCACCACATCGAATCGATCCAGATCCTCCTCGGCATCCGACCACAGACGAAAGATGCTGCTTCCGACGAGGACCGTGCCCTCGTAGGAGTCCGGGTCGACCACTGATTCCTCCACGATGGCTTCCACCTCGTCGCGGTAGCGGACCTGACGGCCGGTAGGAACCATGGAACCTCCGTCGTCTCGCGGAACGATGGTCGCTTCCGCGAAGTGGATCGCGGTCTTTCCCTCGTGGCTCGAGTAATAGGAGACCAGCAGGCGATCATCGTCGATCACCAACCCGGGATAACTGGTATCGCCGCCCGAAGGAAGCGTGGCCAGTGTCTCCCACGCCCCATCGTCACCCCGCCACCAGAGCGAAGTCCGTACGCCGTCGGCAAGGTACCGCCGGCCGGCGATGATCCAGCCGGCGCCGGTGGGCGAGCGGACCAGCTCGGGGCCTCCGATCGCCTCGGGAAGGACGTCGAAGGTCCAGTCGACGTAGGGCGGCGAGGCATGCCCCAGCATCGCCCGGGCGTCGGTTCCTTCCCTTCGCACCAGGGCCGTCATGCGTCCAGCTTCATCGATGTGAAGTGCCGTCTCGTTCCCCTCACCTTCCACGGGGAGATCGGCGACGTGTCCCCATGCGATGCCATCCTCGCTCCTCATCAGCCGGACGCTCGGTCCAGGATTCCGATGTTGGTAGACCACGCCCCACGCGGTCCCCGACCCGTCCCAGGCGACCCGCCAGAGCCAGTCCACGTCGGTGCGAATCGCCGGATCGATGTCGACCGGCACCACCGGGCCGAACTCTTCTCCCTCGGGGTCGGAGAACGCGACTCTTGAACAGGCCCCGACCAGGGTCCGATCGTCGTAGTCGGATCCACCGCACAGGACCATGATTCGTCCGTCGGGCATCAGGGACAGTTTGGGATCTCGGAGATCGATGCCATCCTCGGCGAGCAGGGCCACCGATCGCCAGGCACCATCGTGGCCGCGAACCAGAACCCGGATGCGACCATCCGCGCCGTAGACGTGCCCGTCTCCTTCCCGAAAGGTGCAGTACAGCCGGTCGTCCACTTGAAGGAGATCGGTGAAGGCGCTGTGCGGGGCGTCATCGGCGATTCGATCGACGGTTTCGATCCGGAGATCGAGCGAACGCTTCTCGATCGGCTTCCACTCCAGATCGAGGACGACCGCCCCGTGATCCGAGGGGAAGACCCGCTGCGGAACGGGAATCCGATCGTCTTCCCATCCTTCGGGCAGCGTCTTCGCCGCGACCGGTACCAGCATCCAGTCGCCAACCGACGGATTCCGGAGGTACAGGCGGTCGATCCGGTCGAACGCCTGCACCGTTCCGTCGTC
>NYWY01000053.1 GCA_002685335.1 Planctomycetaceae bacterium | reverse complement strand
TTCGACCGGGTGCCCGCGGTGCCCGGTCCCGACGGAAGGATCATGCGGGGTGAGTGGTCGATGGCGGGCAGCGAAGGCATCGACAACGATCAGGATGGTCGGATCAACGAGGACGGCGAAGGCGGCTACGACATGAACCGGAATTTTCCGAGCGACTGGAAGCCGACTCACGTCCAGCGCGGCGCGGGAACCCATCCCTTCTCGTACCCGGAGACCCGGGCGATCGGCGAATTCATCCAGGCCCATCCGAACATCGCGGCCGGACAGAGCTATCACAACACCGGCGGCATGATTCTCCGCGGACCGGGCGTCCCCTACGGAGAGTCCTCCTACCCGCGCGAGGATCGGGCGGTCTACGACGCGCTGGGATCGGCGGGCGAGGAGATGCTCCCCCACTATCGGTACATGGTCATCCACAGCGATCTCTATCCGGTGCACGGAGGCTGTGTGAACTGGTTGGCCGAGGGATTGGGAATCGTCTCCTTCACCAATGAACTGTGGTCCGATCGACGAATCATGCAGGCAGGTGACCGAGGTCTCGATGAGGAAGGGCGTTTCCGCTGGCAGGATCGGATGCTCTTCGGTCAGACCTTCACCGACTGGACCGAAGTCGATCATCCCGAGCTCGGCACGGTGCTGGTGGGCGGTGGAACCAAGTACGCCCGGCGAACCCCGCCTCCCTTCATGCTCGAGGAGGAGGCGCACCGGAACTTCGCGTTCACCATGTTCCACGCCGACCAGACACCCCGGCTTCGAGCCAACGAGGTGGTGGTCTCCGATCTGGGCGACGACCTGTGGCAGGTCGACCTGGAGATCGCCAACGACCGGATCATCCCCACCCGGACGGCTCAGGCGTCGAACAAGGGCATCGGTCGCCCCGATCTCCTGCGATTCGAACCCGGGGCCGGCACCGAACTGGTGCTCGCCGGACCGGTCTCCGGTCGATTCTCCCGCACCTTCGACCCCGTGACTCACCGTCCGTCGCGTCTCCTGGTCGACTCGGGGATTCCGGGCCGGGGAATGAAGACGTTCCGCTACGTGCTTCGAAGCGAAGAGGCCCCGACGGGTCGTTTCACCTACGAGGCGGAGAAGGCCCGGGATCTGTCCGTGCCGCTGGAACGCCCGTGACCGTGTCCGCGGCATCCGCGACCCCATCCGATCGCTGCGACATCGCGGTGGTCGGGGCGGGAGCGGCCGGATTGATGGCGGGGATCCACGCCGCCCGCGCCCTCGGTCCGTCGGGGACGGTGGTCGGACTCGACGGAGCTCGACGGGTCGGGGCGAAGATCCTGGTCGCCGGTGGCGGGCGTTGCAACGTGACGCATCACGAGGTTCGCCCCGAGGACTACGCGGGGTCCAGCCGGAATGCGATCCGCAAAGTGCTCGGGCGCCTGCCGGTCGATCGGACCGTGGCCTTCTTCCGGGATCTCGGCGTCGAACTCAAGCGGGAAGAGACGGGCAAGCTCTTTCCGGTGAGCAACAAGGCGAGGACGGTGCTCAATGCGCTGCTCGATGCCTGGAGCGAGGCGGGCGCGGATCTGCGTTTTCCCCGAAGGGTGGAAAGCATCGAGGTGGTGGAAGACGGTTTTCACATCCGCGGAGATCAGACGAATCTCCTCGCTCGCCGACTGATTCTGGCGACCGGCGGTCGAGCGCTGCCCAAGAGTGGCTCCGACGGCGCGGGGTACGACTTCGTCCGACGTTTCGGACATTCGATCACGCCTTCGGTCCATCCTGCGCTGGTTCCCCTCGTGCTTCCTGAAGACGATCCGATCCGGAGCGTCTCCGGCATCGCGACCCCCGCTCGACTCTCGATCCGCGACGGGAAGGGACGGGCGATCATCTCGTACGAAGCGCCGCTGCTCTGCACGCACTTCGGCATCTCGGGTCCCGTGGTTCTGGACGCGAGTCGACATCTGCTGGCCGCCCATCGAGCCGGAGATCATTCGGCGCACGCGGTGGTCGACTGGCTTCCCCAGGATGATCGCCAGGAATTCGAGTCGGGGATGCTTCGGGCCCCCGGCGGACTCACGGTCGCCGCTCTCTTGCGGGGACGGCTTCCCGAGCGTCTGGTCGCGACCATCGCGCTGATCGCCAAGGTCCGGCCGCAGGACCGGGTGCGGGGTTTCTCGAAGGAGGCTCGCCGCGGGCTCCTCGACGGTCTCTTTGCGCATCGGCTCGAGGTCATCGGTGATCGCGGCTACACCTTCGCGGAGGCCACCGCGGGCGGGGTGCCTCTCTCGGAGGTTCGACTGGATTCGATGGAATCCAGGCTCGTGCCCGGACTTCACCTGGCGGGCGAGATTCTCGACGTCGATGGCCGGGTCGGTGGATTCAATTTTCAGTGGGCCTGGGCCAGCGGCTTCGTGGCGGGCGGTGCCGCGGCCGAAGCCCTCGCTCGGGAACCGGTCGCTTCCTGACTCGTCCGCGATCGCCCGCGGGCGGGCGATGGTGCGATAGGATCCGCAGCACGACAGAGGGCTGGTAGCTCAGCGGTCCAGAGCACCCGACTCATAATCGGCGAGACCCCGGTTCAAATCCGGGCCGGCCCATGTCTCTTCACCCATCGACTCGTTCCCCGGACGTTGTCCGTCGTTCCCGGGCGAGCGAACGTCGAAGCCTGATCGCGTTGCCGATCACCGAAACGTCGCTGCAGGCCATCGCCGCCGCGGCGATGAGGGGACCGGATGCTCCCAGGAGTCCGAAGGCGGCGGCGGGAATCGCGAGGCTGTTGTAGAGGAAGGCGAGAAAGAGATTCTGCCGGATGGTGAGGAGCGTCCGGCGGGCGAGGTGGACCGCATCCGCGACGCTGGAGACGCGATCGGCCGGGACCACGCCCCCGGCGGATTCGATCGCGGTTCCAGTGCCGCCGGCCATCGCGATCCCGAGATCGGCGCGTGCGAGGGCCGCGGCATCGTTGATCCCGTCTCCGACCATCGCGGTGTGGGGTCCGGCCGCGGCGATCGCCTCGAGTTTGGATTCCGGCGAGGCGTCGGCGATGATTTCCGAATCATGAAGTCCGATTCGACCGCCGATCTCCTCCGCGGCGGTCTGGCGGTCGCCGGTGAGCATGATGACTTCGAGTCCCATGTCGCGGATTCGATCGATCGCTTCCGCGGCATCCGGACGAGGTTCGTCGACCAGGTCCAGGGTGGCGACCGCATGATCGTCGACCACGACCCGGCAGGTCGCCCGCTCGTCACGGATGACTTCGATCCTGCGGCCGTCGACCCGGGCTTGAACGCCTCGCCCCGGAATCGCGGTGAAATCGGAGACCGGGGGCGATTCGATCTTCTCGGCCGCGGCGGCCGAGACCAGGGCCCTTCCGAGCGGATGTTCACTGCCTCTTTCCGCCGCCGCCGCGAGCCGCAGGACCTCCCGTCGGTCCAGTCCCGTCGCCTCGGCTTCGGGAAGCAGGGTGACGGGTCCCAGAATCGGGCGACCGGCGGTGAGCGTCCCCGTCTTGTCGAAGAAGACCCGTTCGAGGCGTCCCGCGGCTTCGAGATCGCCGGCGCTCTTGACCAGGATGCCGCGGCGGCTCGCTTCACCCGCCCCCACCATGACCGCCATGGGCGTGGCGAGTCCGAGGGCGCAGGGGCAGGAGATGATCAAGACCGTCACCGCGGAGACGATGCCGGTCTGCCAGTCGGCCGCCAGGAGACCCCAGCCAAGCACGCTCGCGGCCGCGATCGAGATCACGGTCGGTACGAAGACGGCGCTGACCCGGTCGGCCAGTCGTTGAATCGGAGCCTGGCTGGACTGGGCGCCCTGGACGAGTTCGGCGATCCGGGCGACCGTGGTGTGGCGTCCGTCGACCGTCGCCTCGATCACCAGGCGGCCGGAGCCGTTGACGGTGCCGGCGATCACCGGATCGCCCCCGGCGCGATTCACGGGAAGTGGTTCGCCGGTGACCAGTGATTCGTCGATCTCGCTCCGGCCGTCGATCACGGTCCCATCGACGGGGACCCGACCACCAGGGCGGACCTGGAGGTGATCGCCGATCTCCAGATCACGGCTGGCCACGAGTTCGACCGTGTCGTCCGGACCGAGTCGTTCCGCCTCGTCGGGTTGAAGTTCGAGGAGGTCGCGGACCGCGGCTCCGGCCCGCACGGATGCCGCGGCCTCCAGCCAATGCCCGAGACTGATGACTCCCAGGAGGGCCGCCGCCTCCGCGAAGTAGAGCGGGCGGTCGGTCCAGACGCTCTCGGCCCCCGCGGCCGACTGCTGCATCACGAAGACCACGAAGCTCCAGATGAACGCGGTACTGGCACCAATCGAGACCAGGGTGTCCATGTTGGTCCCGCCGCGAAGGGCCGCCTTCCACGCGGAGGCGTAGAAGCCGCCACCGGCGACCACCAGCACGATGGCCGAGCCCAGGAACATCACCCACGGCATCCAGGCATGACCGGCGCCTCCAAGGGTCCAATGCAGGGTCTCCAGTGGCACCCACAGCCCGAGGCCGACGATCGCTCGTCGTCGCCAGAGCCGGACGGAAGAGGATTGCGCCTGTTCCAGGCGGGTCCGGGTCTCCTGAAGGTCGAAAGCCGGAGCCAGGACTCCGCCCTTGAAACCGCCATCGGAAATCGACCTGAGGACGGTCTCGGCCGAGACTTCACCGTGGACTTCAGCCGATCCGGTGATGAAATCCACTCGTGCCGCTTCGACTCCCGGAAGGGCGGCGATGCTTGACTGAAGGCCGGTCGCACAGCCCGTGCAGTGCATTCCTTCGACCGAGAACCTTGACCCCGAGCCTCCGGTTTTTCGATCTCCAACCCTCGAATCGGTCTCCGAGGGCCCGGGGTGATGATGGTGTTCGTTGTCCATGCTTCAATCCTACGGTGGGTCCGATGATGCGTGGGAGTCCGATTTGGATTGGCGGCGAGGTCGGGAGGCGGCTAGTCTTCTGGTTCATGAGCCAGTCGAACCGCTACTCGACCGAATCAACCGTCCTCCCCGCCCTGGCGGCGGTCGTGGCGACGGCGGTTCTTCTTTCGATGGCGGTGACCACCGGAGCGACTCCTCGACTCGCTCCGGCGGACGCGATTCAGGCGGTCTTCCTTCGATCGGCGACCACCTGCAAGACGGTGCTTCCAAGAACCGTCGCCCGGCAGGCGGTGCCGCTCTCGGCGGCTTCGAGCGAGATGTCGCCCCTGGCTTCCGCCTGGAATGCCAAGGACGTCTTCGAGCAGGTGGCTCCGGCCGGACCCGCCCGCGGGAATCTCCCCCCGCCGATGGTCTGAACCACGCTTCGCGTCGGATTCAGAACCACAGACCCCTTCAATTCAGATCATCCACGTCGTCATCTCCGGCTCCGGCCGGTCGTGTCGACCACCACCGGAATCCACTACGAGGTGGATTCGGTGCGACTCCCGAAAGGACCCTCCCATGGGCGTTCCGTTCTTCGGCTGGGCTGCCAAGAAGCTCTTCGGCACTCGTAATCAGCGTCAAGTCGGTCGTTTTCTCGACAAGGTCAATTCGGTCAACGAGCGAGAAGACGCGGCGCGTCAGCTCACCGACGCCGAACTTCGTGCCAAGACGACCGAGTTCCGGAAGCGGATCGCCGAGGGAGAGGACGGATACGGGTTGATTCCCGAGATCTTCGCGATCGCCCGGGAGGCGATGGACCGAGCGGTCGGCATCCGGAACATCTTCAATCCGGAGTCCGGGTTCGATCCGGACACGCTGCCGGAGGATGCTCGTCGGCTCTTCGACGAGACCCTCGCGACGATGAATGCCACCGAGGCCGCACCACCTGAAGGTGACCTGCTGGGTTCGGAGGCCCCGATCCCCGCCTGGCTCTTCATCGACATTCCCAATCGGATCTACGAGGCGGTTCGAGAACTTCATCCGGTCAGTCGGCCTCCCTTCCGCGCCCGTCCCTTCGACGTCCAGCTCATCGGCGGCATCGTGCTCAGCGAAGGCCGCATCGCCGAGATGAAGACCGGCGAGGGCAAGACGATCGTCGGCCCGCTCGCCTGCTACCTGGCCTGCTGCGAGGACCGGCAGGTCCACGTGGTCACGGTGAACGACTACCTGGTGCAGCGAGACCGCGACTGGACGTTCCCCTTCTTCCGGGCCCTCGGGCTCACGGTCGGGGCGATCCATCCCATGCACATGCAGTCCGGCGAGACGAAGAAGGCGATGTACGACTGCGACGTCGTCTACGGGACGACCGCGGAATTCGGGTTCGACTACCTGCGGGACAACATGAAACTCCGGCCCGAGGACCAGGTCCAGCGTCGTCGTCAGTTCGCGATCGTCGACGAGGTCGACTCGATCCTGATCGACGAGGCCCGGACGCCGCTGATCATCTCCGGTCCTGCACACTCGGTCCGTCCTCGATACGAACTGGCGGACGGTCTTGCTCGTCATCTGGTCGATCGTCAGAAGGAATGGTCGGAAGCCGATGACAAGGTGCAGTCCTGCATGGTCCAGATCTCCGGACTCGAGGGCGACCTCCGGAACGCGCGGGACAAGGTGGCGATCCCCGGGATCAAGGCCGCCCTCGAGACCGCCCGGGAGGAACTTCCGAAGCTCGAGGCCTTCCGGGACCGCTTCGTCCAGTTCTTCGAGGTGGAACTCGACAAGAAGCAGGCGTCGCTCACCCACGAAGGAGTGACCGAGGCCCAGCGGAAGGCGGGGATCGGTTCGTTCTACGTCGGTGACAACATCGACCTGCCCCACCTTCTCGAACAGGCGTTGCGGGCCCACGTGGTCTACGTCCTGGACCGCGACTACGTGGTCGCTCAGGATGAGAACGGCGAACAGGGCGTGGTGATCGTCGACCAGAACACCGGTCGAAAGATGGTCGGTCGTCAGTGGTCCGACGGTCTTCACCAGGCGGTGGAGTCCAAGGAGGGCGTCCCGATCAAGGACGAGACCCAGACCATGGCGACCATCACGATCCAGAACTTCTTCAAGATGTACGATCGACTGGCCGGAATGACCGGGACCGCGGACACCGAGGCGACGGAGTTCCACGAGATCTACCGACTCGACGTGGTGTCCATCCCCACCAACGTCCCGATCGAACGCGTGGATCGCAACGACCTGGTCTTCCTCAACGAAGGCGACAAGTGGGAGGCGATCGTCGACGACGTGGCCCGTTCCCATGAATTCGGCCGTCCCGTTCTGGTGGGCACCACCAGCGTGGAACGGAGCGAGATGCTCAGTCGGATGCTCACCAAGAAGCATCGCATCCCGCACGAGGTCCTCAACGCCAAGCAGCATGAGCGGGAAGCCGACATCGTGGCGGGGGCCGGTCGTCTGGGGGCGGTGATGATCGCCACCAACATGGCGGGTCGCGGGACCGACATCAAGCTGGGCGCGATCTCGCGGGCGGAACTGATCGAGCATTGGAAGCGGAGCAGCATCTGTCCCAAGGAAGCCCGTCCCGAGATGTCGGACGAGGAGGTCCTGGACCTCTGCTGGAGACAACTCGCAGTTCGAGAGCTGGGGATCAACCGAGGCGAGGCCCAGGAACTCGAAGCGTCCGAGGCTCGCCGTCGATGCATGGTCAAGTGGGCGACGGAATTCGCCTGGGTCGAGGCCGCCAAGGCCGAGGGCATGGGAGTCGAGGAACTCGAGAAGGTTCTCGACGACAACGGTAGCTGCCTGCTCCACCACATCGGGTTCGAGGATTCCATCGAGCGGATGGGCGGCCTCCACATCATCGGTACCGAACGACACGAGAGCCGTCGGATCGACAATCAGCTTCGCGGTCGCGCGGGACGTCAGGGAGACAACGGCAGCAGTCGCTTCTTCCTCAGTCTCGAGGACGATCTGATGAAGATGTTCGCGGGGAAGAAGACGCTCTACGTGCTCTCCAAGCTGGGAATGAAGGAGGGCGATGCGATCGAGCATCCGATGCTCTCCCGCTCGGTCGAGAACGCCCAGCGAAAGGTCGAGGAGCGGAACTTCACCATCCGGAAGAACATCCTCGAATACGACGAGCCGATGGAACACCAGCGTCAGGCCTTCTATGCCATCCGGCAGCCGGTGTTGGAGAACGAGGGCATCAAGGACCGCATCTTCTCGTACATCCAGGACTCGGTGCAGGACGAGGCGGAACGTCTCCTCGCGTCGGAATACCGAGGCCGCTGCATCTCCGAATGGGTGCACGAGAACCTGGGGTTCCAGATCGAATCCGATCGGGTCCGTCGCAAGGACCGCGAGGATCTGCAGGCTCTGGTGAGAGCGGACTATCTCGAAGAGGGTTCCTCGATCCTGTCCAACACCTGCAACGAGTATCTCGCCGACGATCTGGAACGGGAAGACTGGGATGTGACCGGCTTCGCTTCCTGGGCGAAGGAGAACTACGACGCGGAGATCGAACCCGAGTGGGTCCGAGGGGCGGATCGCCGGGAAGTCGTGACGCGAATCGAGAAGGCGATGGAGATCAAGATCGCGGCCGTCGACCTCGCGCCGCTCGACCGTTTTCTCCGCAAGGAATACGGGGCCGAGGAACTGGTGAGCTGGGCGAACAACCGCCTCGGAACCGACTTCGAACCGGAGATCGTCACCGGGGCGTCCGATCCGGAAGAGGCGGCGAACCGACTGCTCGATGCGTCGCGGGATGCATACCGCCGTCGTGAGGTCGAGTACCCGATCGAATACGCGGTCGATCACACCACCAGCAGCATGAAGGCCAATCCCCAGCAGGCGCTGCAGCAGTTCTGCAGCTGGGTCCGTTCGCGATACGAATTGAACTGGTCTCCGTCCGCCCTTCCCTCGACGGACCCCGAGGAGCTCCGGAAAATCCTGGTCGAGCAGGCCGGGAAATACGACCAGGCCAGGATCTCCGAACGAGCGGACCGAGCGGTCCGGGCCGCGGGAGACGACGTCGACAAGCTCGACGAGTGGTTCCAGGCCGACTGCCTGGTGCGATTGACCGACCGGGAGCGGGAAGCCGCGGTGGAAGAGGGATTCAAGGCGTTCGCGGAACGTCGGATCTCGGAACATCTCCGCACCGAGCTCAGTCAGTTCGAGCGTTGGATCATGCTTCAGGTCCTCGATTCCACCTGGAAGGATCACCTGCATTCGATGGACCAGATCCGCGACGCCATCGGATTCCGGGCCTTCAGTCAGCGCGATCCGCGGATCGAATTCAAGCGTGAATCGGCCCGGCTCTTCAATGAGATGGAGGACAATCTTCGGGAACGGGTCACCGATGTCGCGTTCAAGGGACGTCTTCAGGCCCAGACGCCCCGGCCCCAGGGGACGGCCGCACCGGCCGGGGCACAGGCCGGCGGTCAGCCCGCGGCACGCCCGCCGGCGGAACCGGTCACGGCCGCTCGTCCTTCGGTGGCCGCCGCCGCGGCGATGATCGCGGAGGCCGAGGCCGGTCAGTCGGGGACCGAGGAGCAGCGTCGGGATCTGGAGATCGCCGAACAGGCCGGCAACGGAACCTCGGAATCGTCGGCCGGGACCGTGAGCAAGGCTCCGGCGATCGGTCGGAACGAGATCGTGACGATCGAGAATCCGGAGACCGGTGAGCGTCAGGAGCGCAAGTGGAAGAAGGCCAAGGCCCTGGTCGAGGAGGGCTGGCGAATCGTCTGATTCGAACTTATGGAGCGCTTCGAGGGGCTCGGGGACTTGCGGACATCGTGTGAACCGCTACACTTTCCCCGCCTCCGTAGCTCAATCGGCAGAGCAGCTGACTCTTAATCAGCGGGTTCTCGGTTCGAGTCCGAGCGGGGGCATTGAAAGTCGGTTTTCAACCACCAACGTGGATGAAACCGGGCAGGATACAGGCGGGCCCGACCACTTCTTCCGGTGGTCGGGCCCGTTTTCATTCTTCTGCCCCGCTCGCCATGGCTCGGAATCCGGATCTCTCCGGGGAGGAAGAGCGGTGGCAGATCCCCATTCGGACCTGGTCGATGTCGGTGGTGGGTGAAAGTGGGCATCCGCCCCGGGGTTGTCTCGGGCGACCGATTGTTACGCTTGGAGGATCATGATCGTTTTTCTTCTTGAATTCGCGACCGGGGAGTTCGTCGTGGCTGCGAATGCCGGCCCGGGTCCCGGACTGGACGTCCTCCCGGTGGCATTCGGACTCGGAGGCGTGCTGCTGGGAATCTTCGCCACCGCGATGTTCTTCCGTCCGACTCGAACCGCGGAGAAGGAGGAGGTGCGTTCACCTTCCCCCGTCTCGACCGGATCGTTGTCCACGAGAGTTCTGGAGTCGTGGCAGGATGACGACGTCGGTTTCCTTCGAAGCGATGGTGACGGAGGTCTGAATTGTGTGAGTCCGGGCCTGAGCCGCTTGATGGCCGGGGTCGGGCCGGCGGAGCCGCTCCCTTCGACCGCGGGCGAACTGGGCGATTGGGCGACCGCGATCCATCCGGACGATCGTCGGGAGATCGCGTTGATGTTGCGATCCGACGAGCTGGAATCGGATGAAACCCGACAGATTCGAGTTCGGTCCCGGACTCGGTCGGGTCAGGATCGAATGCGATGGTTCGAGATCCGACGACTCGCGGTTCGGAATGCCGAAGTCGAATTGATCCTGATCGATCAGACCGACCGGGTGGAGGCCGAGCTCCGGCGCCGTGATCAATTGCGCAATCAACGCCTTCTCGGTGACACCGTGGATTGCCTCGCCAATTCCCATGGATTGGTGGAAGGAGTCTCCGAGCTGCTGCCACGTCTGGGCACCGAACTCGACCTCCGTGGTGCCGCCTGGTTCGAGCCCGGACGGTCCGATGGGGTTGAATGCTGGGAATCCCATGCGAATTGGATCGGAACCGGGGATCAAGTGCGACCATTCATCGATCGAGTCGATTTGCAGGGTCTTGATCTGGAATCTCGTCTCGACCACGGCCGACCGGTGGTCGGTCTGCCCCATCATCCGGATCTGGTCCTGATTCCCGTCGTGGTCAATGGGCGGCCCGGCCCGTTGCTCGCGATCGAATCGCATCGTCATGGTCTGTGGAATGCGGACACCATCGAGATGCTCGGCCGATTGGCGGAGCTCCTTGGTCGGGCACGGGAACGGGAGATCGAAGAAGCCGAACGAGAGTCCTGGGCGGCGACCAGAGGCTGGCTGGAACGATCGGAGGCGATCGCCCAGCTCACGGGTGGTGTGGCCCACGACTTCAACGGGGTCCTCTTCGCGGTGCTTGGCCGGTTCGAACTGCTGAGATCGCGGATCGACGATCCGGAGGTCATCGAACAGATTGATTTCATCGCTCAGACGATTCAGGAAGCCAAGCGGCTCGGAGACCGTCTTCGTGGCTCGTTGCGGGGGGATCGCGATCCGCTTCGGGTCAATGTCCGACCGGAACTCGAGGAGATCTTTCAAACCGCCCGAAAGCTCCTGCCCAAGAGGATTCGTTTCGATCAGACCATCCAACTTCCGGAAGCGACCACTTCGATCGAATTCCTCGCCCCCGCCGACACCCTTCAGCAGGTTCTGCTGAATCTCCTGGTCAATTCGCGTGACGCGGTCGACCGGCACGGACGGATTCTTCTCGGCTCCCGCCTGCTCCCCGACGGCCAGCTCGAGGTGCGGGTCGATGACGACGGCCCCGGGATTCCGGCCGAGGAGCGTGAGCGGATGCTGCAGCCCTACGAGACCGGGGAGGCGAGTGACGGCGTGGGACTCGGGCTCGCCGTGAGCCGCCGGCTGGCCGAGGAGGCTGGCGGTCGTCTCCTGCTCGAGGATTCGCCTCTGGGGGGTCTCGCGGCCCGGGTCATCCTGCCCGTCCACATGGCGACGGAAGAGGCGTCCGAGGGGCTGGAGGAGCCCAAGGGTGGGGATTCCGGGACGCCTGAGGCCAGGGAGGTTCTGGTGGTCGAAGACAACCCGGTCATTCGGGATGTACTGGTCCGCGTGCTCGAGGGCATGGGCTCGAGCGTGATCGCTCGAAACGACGCGATCGGAGTCGAAAAGACGATGGCGGAGGCCACGTCCATCGACCTCCTGGTCTTCGACATCGATCTGCCGGAAAAGACCGGGCTCGAATGCCTCCGGGAACTCCGCGAACGTGGTGATCTCACGCCGTGCCTGCTCATCACCGGCGGTCTCAGCGATCCTCCCCGAATCGAGCGTTCCGCGTTCCTTCGGAAGCCGTTCCGGATCGAGGAACTGCGAGTTCAGATCCAGGCGTTGATGGCCGGCGGAACCGAGGGCGACCTCAGGCCTCGATGATGCCTTCGCGAATCGCGAACCGGGCCAGTCCCACCCGATCGTGGATGTCGAGCTTGGTCATGAGTTGCGTCACGTGCTTGTCGACCGTCTTGACGCTGATGTGCATCAGCGGCGCGATTTCCTTCTTCGCCAGTCCCTTCGCGACGTAACGAAGGGTTTCGAGCTCCCGGGCCGACAGGGTCGAGAGTTTCGATTCGCCGTTGCGACGCGAGGTGTTCGAAAGTCGATCGCTGATCGTCGGCGAGTAGTGACTGCGGCCCGCGATGGCCTCGCGGATCGCATGGATCACCTCGCTCGGATCGTCGCCCTTGTGCACAAAGGCGCTGACGCCCACGGACTTGGCTTGTTCGATCGCCGCATCGGTGTCGTTGGTGGTGAGGAAGATCACCTTGGAGCCCCGATGGATCTGCCTGATCTCGCCGGCGGCCTGGAACGCATCGATTCCCGGCATGTTGATGTCGAGCACCACCACGTCGGGGCGTTTGGTCGCGGTGAGCCTCAGGGCTTCGTCCGCGGTCCCCACCTCCCCCACCACGGTGAGATCGGCCGCGGATTCGATCAGCGACACCACGGATGACCTGATCAGCGGGTGATCGTCGGCGATGACAACGGTGTGCGCATTGATCATGGTGCGGGGGATCTCGTCGGGGAGGTAATCACGGATGGTAGCAAAACCGCACTCACGGGTACGGGACGAGGCATCAGAGCCTTGGAGGTGGGCGGACACCCCACGATCGGTACGAGGTGGGGTGAACACCCGCTTCCCGATGCGGATCGACCCAATGGGGCATTCGCCGCCTGTGACGGGGAAACCGAACCTGCTTTCATGTCGCTCGTGGAGCAAGACCCCGCCCGGTGAGGCAAACGGATCCGGGCGGATCGTTGGACACGTATCGCGAGTTCCAGGTGAGATGGACCTCGCGAAACAACGACCGGGCGAAGTGCACCGGTTCAAGGAAGGACTATTCAGAATCATGTCGAATCAGAAAGAAATCAACCAGAAGCGAGCCGAGATCGTTCTGGATCTCTTCGATCGTTACTACGAGCGGGTCTTCGCCTTCGCTCGAAAGTCCGCGGACACCGCGGTGGCGGAGGACGCGGCGCAGGAGGCCTTCGTGAGACTCCTTCAGCATCCGCGGCTGGAGGAACTCGAGATCTCGATCAGCTACCTGCTGAAGATCGTTCACAACATTCTTCGGCGAAGGCATACCCGCGCCAGCCGACTTCGCGAGATTCTCGACGAGGAAGTCATCCCCCGATCCCGATTTCGGGAGCGTGGCGACGCCCTGCTCTACGATCGCCCGGACTCCGAGACGATCGCGGGCATCGACACCCTCGACCGGGCCTTCTCCCGCCTCGGAGCCGACGAGCGGGATGCGGTTCGGTTGATCGTCTGTGAAGGTCGGAGCTACGCCGAGGCCGCCAGGAGTCTTGGAGTCTCGGTCACCACGATCAACAACTGGAAGCATCGTGGACTTGAAAAACTCCGAAAACAACTCACCGCCGAGCAGGTTCTCGGGAGTGCGTTTCTGGCGGAGATGCCGGCTCGGACCGGATGACCCCTTCTTTTCTCGTTTTCCCATCCGCAGTCGCCCCGATTCGGGGCGACTGCGGTCGTTCCGGGAGTATCGTCGGAGGCATCAGCGGAACCCCTCGTTCATGCAAGACGAAGAACCCAGTGACGACGACCTCGCTCGATTCGCCGAAGAAACCGGATTCTGCCCGGACTGCGGGGAGGAGATCTGGGACGAAGCCTGGCAGTGCCCCCACTGCGGTGAGGTGGTCGAGAACCGGGTTCGGCGAGAGCGTTCCGATCCGGCCGGGCGAAGTGTGTCAAAGCGGACATTGGTGGTGCTGGTGGTCGGACTGATCCTTTTGTTCTTATTGGTTCAATTTCGCTGATCAAGGTTTTTTACCTCGGGTAATCAGTGGCATCGGATGGCGGAGATTCCTGCGAGTGGTCGATGACACTCCTCGGCTCAAAAGCCGTCCTGAACATCTCTTTTCGTTCCCCTCATCTCAAGGCTCCTCGAATGCCCCGTATCCCCTCCACCATGGTCCAGCTCGGTACCCCCTGTCCCGATTTCAACCTGCCAGATCCCTCGGGTCGGATGCACGGACTTTCCGATGCCGGTGAGGCCCCCGCGGTCCTGGTCGCGTTCATCTGCAATCACTGCCCCTTCGTGAAGCACATCGCGGATCGGATGGCGGTTTTGATCGCCGAATTCGGTGAGGAGGGTCTGGTGACCTTCGCCATCAACTCCAACGATTTCGAGGCCCACCCGGAAGACGCTCCTCCCCGCATGGCGGAGGAAACCATCGCTCGAGGCTATGGATTCCCCTACCTGATCGATGAGGATCAAAGCGTCGCCAAGGCGTTCGATGCCGCGTGCACCCCGGACTTCTTCCTCTACGACCAGGATCGGAACCTCGTCTACCGAGGCCAGTTCGACGAGACGCGACCGGGTGAGGGTGAAGCGCACGGTGCGGATCTGGAATGTGCGATCGAAGCCGTGCTCGAGCGGCGTCCGGTTCCGGCCGAACAGCACCCCAGTCTCGGCTGCAACGTCAAGTGGCGCGTGCCCTCCTGACCCGGATGGCCGCCGCGGGCCGCTTCGCTTCTCCCCAAAACCACACAACCCGCGTCGATGACGCGGGTTGTCGGGAGCGAGGCGGACGGGACTCGAACCCGCAACCACCGGCGTGACAGGCCGGTACTCTAACCAATTGAGCTACCGCCCCTGAATGTGGCCCGGCTCCAAGTGGAACCGAGATGTGACAGAGTAGCGTCCCCCGCGGTCCCGTCAAGTCGGGTTGCAACCTCTTGGTCGCCTTCTACTTCGTCTCGGCCCAGGTCCGCCCCCATGAGGGTTCCGCGACCAGCGGAACTTCCAGCGACATGGCGTTTTCCATCCCCGAACGAACCACCCCAGAGATCTGTTCCACGTCGTCCTCATCGACTTCGAAAACGAGTTCGTCATGGATCTGGAGGATCATCCGGGCGGTCGGATACGCCGCGGGTACCTGCTGATGAAGGTCGATCATGGCCCGCTTGATCAGGTCGGCGGCACTTCCCTGGACGACCGTGTTGATCGCCATCCGCTCCCCAAGCTGCCGTTCCATCGGATTTCGGGCGGCGATCTGCGGAATTCGCCGGCGACGACCGAGAATCGTCTTCACCCAGCCGTTTTCCTGGGCTTCGGAAATACAGGCGTCGAGAAAATCACTGATCTTCGGAAACCGTGATTTGTAATCCTTGATGATCCGGTCGGCGGTCGGCACGTCGATCTCGCCGCCCAGCCTTCGAGCGAGCCCGAAACCGGTGATGCCGTAGACGATCCCGAAGTTGATCATCTTCGCGGTCGATCTCATCTCCTGATCGACCGCGTCGAGCTCCACGCCCAGGACCTCCGCGGCCACCGTCGCGTGAATGTCCTCGCCTCGTTCGAACGCCCCACGGAGGGCGTCGTCTCCCGAGAGGTGGGCGAGCATTCGAAGTTCGACCTGGGAGTAGTCGGCGGCCAGGAGGAGTCGCCCCTCCGGAGCCACGAATGCACGCCTGATCTCGCGTCCGACCTCGGTCCGGATCGGAATGTTCTGAAGGTTGGGATCGCTGGAGCTCAATCGACCGGTCGCGGTGACGGTCTGGTTGAACGACGCGTGAATGCGACCGGTGGTCTCGTCGATCGCATCCTTCAGGGCGACGAGGTAGGTACCGACCAGTTTGGTGAGTTGCCGATATTCCAGGATCAATCGTGGAATCGGCGTCTCGACCGCCGGATCTTCAGCGAGGGTCTCCATGACTTCCGCATTGGTGCTCGGGCCGGTCTTGCCCTTCTTGATCGGCTTGAGGCCAAGGCCCGGCGGCTCATCCTCCGGGGAGTTGAACAGCGCGGCCGCCAGTTGTTTGGGTGAATCGGGATTGAACGCGTGGGGGGCGGCGTCCACGATCCCCCGTCGGAGTTCGTCGATTCGCGCCGAGAGCCCCTCTCGTTGCCGGTCGAGTTCCGCCGCGTCCACCTTGATGCCTTCGAATTCCAGATCGGCCAGAACCTCGACCATCGGCAGTTCGGTCTGCCGGTAGAGATTCATCATGCCTTCCACCTCGATGCCGGCCCGAATTCGATTCTCGAGACGCAGCGAGACGTCCGCATCCTCCGCCGCGTACGGGGCGGAGACCCGGAGCGGGATCTGACTGAAGGACTTCTGGTCCTTCCCCTTGCCGATGACCGCGGTCAACGGCACGCACCGGCGGTCGAGGATGGTCTCCGAGAGCGCGTCGAGTCTGTGGGAGGCGCGGGTCGCATCTTCGACGTAGGACGCCACCATGGAGTCTCCCGCCACGCCGGATACCGGGAGGCCGTGAGCCCGAAGCACCACGAGGTCGAATTTCAGGTTGTGACCGACCTTCCCGATCGCCGGGTCCGAGAGGAGACTCCCGAGCAGCGGCGCCGCGGCTTCGAGATCGAGGTGGGTCTCCGGTTCGGGCGAACGAAGTGGGATGTAGGCGCCGGTCCCCTCCGTGATTGAGATGGAGATCCCCGCGAGGGCGGCGGATCGCGGACCGAGCGAATCGGTCTCGGTATCGACCGCGATGTGACCCGCCTTCCGAGCCTCCATGACCAATGCTTCCAGGGCGGGAAGATCCCGGATCACGTCGTAGGATCCGTCGGCCGGAACGGTGGGGTCGGGATCGAAGGTGTCCTGAGCTCCAAAGAGGGTTCCTGCCCCGTCGTCCGCGGTCTCCGCGGGAGCCGCGGGCGCCGAGGGGCCGCCTTTGAGCAGTTCGCGATACGCGTCTCGGAGCCGGCTGAACCCGAGGATCCTCAGGCTCTCGTCCAGGGCGGCATCATCGGCCGCCGCGAGATCGACTCGGCTTCCCTCGAGATCGAATTCGACCGGACAATCGTCCCGAAGGGTGACCAGGGTGCGCGACAAGGCGACCCCGTCGCGACTGGCGACGAGGTTCTCCCGTCGCTTGCCCTTGATCGATCTCTTCGAGGCCGCCACTGCGGCCTCCGCGTCGATCGTCTCGTAGATCCCTTCGATCGTTCCGTGCTCGGCCACCAGGGCGGCCGCGGTCTTCGGTCCGATTCCGGGAACCCCGGGGACGTTGTCCACGGTGTCGCCCATGAGGGCGAGCATGTCCACGACCTGTTCCGGCGTGATCCCCTTGTCGTCGAGGAGATCCGCAGGACCGATCGAGGTGTCCTTGTGCACGTCGACCATTCGAACGCGATGATCGAGCAACTGCTGCAGATCCTTGTCCTTGGAGATGATCCGGACTTCGAGATCCTCCTCCTCCCGCCGCATCTGTCGAACGATGGTGGCGATGACGTCGTCGGCTTCGAAGCCTTCGGATCCGTAGATCGGCACGCCAAGCTGTTTCAGCAGGACCAGACACCGTTCGACCTGGGGTTTCAGCTCCGAAGGCGGGGCATCACGATTGGCCTTGTACTCCGGGAAGATCCGGCTTCGAAACGTCCCTCGATCGCCGGAGACGTCGAGCACCACCGCGAGATGGCTCGGGTGATGATTTCGCTGCAGCTTGAGGAGCATGTCCACGAACCCGTAGGTCATGTTCGTGGGTTCGCTGGTGACCGGGCTTCGCATGTCCGTTCGGATCGCATGGAAGGCCCGGAAGAACTGGGCGTAGCCATCGATGAGCCAGAGATCGCGTCCGCTCACGACGGGTCATTCCCGCTGATGATGGCGTGAAGTCCTCGCAGGCGACTCTCCATGGCGGAGTCGACTTCGCGATCGCGGCGGGAAAGCACGTTCCGGGCCGTCTCGAGAAACTTCTCGATCTGGTACCGGCGAACGCCGCCGTCGGTCGTCCACGCGAATCGTTCCACCGTCGTCGGGGGCGGGACGGAGGATGCGATCATCGCGCCGGTGCCCAGCACGGTTCCGGTCATGATTCGGGTGCCGATCGCGGTCTTGACATGATCGCCGACCACGCACCCGAGGAACCGCCGTCCCGATCGAAGTCGCGGGCCGTCGGGTTCCAGCCTCATCGAGACCTCGCCGTAGGTGTTCAGGAGATTGCTGTTGACGGTCGCGGCACCGAGGTTCACCCACTCTCCGACCCAGGAGTCGCCGAGGTGGCCTTCGTGGCTCTTGTTCCCGAAGCCCTGGAAGATCGTTCCTCCGACTTCGCCGCCGATCCGGCATCCGGGGCCGATCACGGTGTCGGACTTGATGGTCGCATGGGCGGCCACGCGGGTTCCCTGGAGAATGGCACACGGCCCGGTCAGCACCGCATGAGCGCCGATGTGGGCCTGGGCCTCCACCACCACCGCGCCGTCACGGGCGTCGATCACCACCAGCGGATCGAGGGTCGCGGTGCGGTCGATGCGGATCGGATGGTCCCCGATCACGGTGCCGCCGTGGAGTCTCATCCAGCGGTCTTCGCCGTCATTGGACATCAGTCCGAGGTCCGAACCGATCCTTGCGCCGGCTTCGGTGAAGACATCCCAGGCGGCGCAGGCAAGCGGTGGTTCGGTCCGCTCCACCCGCCTGACCGTCTCTGGAAGCATCGCTTCGCTGGGGGTTTCGGCCGTCACCAGGGCTTCCATCTCTTCGCGTCCCAGAACGGCGCGTCGAATCGAGCCGTCGGATGGGTCGATCTCGGCCGTACCGGGCTCCAGGCCGACCCCGGTCGGAGGGCTCAGCAGTCGGCCGTTGATCACCAGCCAGGGGCCGTCGCCATCCGGAACACGGTTGATCGCCAGATCCGGATGGATGACGCCGGTCATGCCCGCCAGGGATTCGGGGACGAGGGCCCCGACGGGTTGCAGTCCGCTGGCGAGCCCGATTCGGTCCGCGGTGGTGAGGATGCCGCTTCGCAGGTCGAAACTTGGTCGGAGATCGACCATGGGACCGAATCGTCCGCGGCCGTCGTCGAGAAGAACAAGTCCATTCATGCCTCGACGATACCCGGAGGAGCATTCTTCGAAGCCGACTCAGCGACGAAGGGAACCGAGGTCGAAGCGCCACGCCGGCCAGCTGAACAGGAGGAGCCATCCAAAGGCGATTCCAAACCCTCCGCTGTAGGCGGCCCAGCCGAGACGATGCAGGAATTCCGCCAGTGCGTTCCGACCTTCCCAGGGCACGACGGTGTCGGAGTCGAACCCTCGCACGGACCAGATCGTCATCCAGACCAGGGTCACGGCCACCAGAAACGGCGCGGTGAGGAGTCCGACCGCGACGGGATTTCGGCGGAAGACCATCGACCGAAGCAGCAGGACCAGTTGGGTTCCGAAGGCGAAGCCGAGGGCATAGGGTCCCGGCACGAAGAGGGTTCGATCGCCGGTGGCGGCGGCAGGCAGGGAGAGATCGAGCAGCAGCCCCGCGGTCAGTGCCGCCCAGAGCGCGGTGCTTCGGGGGGCGAAGAGGGCGACGAAGACGACCAGGGTCGCAGTGGACATCGGGGCCACTCCGCCGATCGCGATGACCGGAAGCAGGCTCGTGTCCAGGGCCACGCAGATCAGCAGCACCACGATGTAGATGCCGAGATTCATCCGGCACCCTCCGGAGGATCGCAGATCAGGAGCAGGCTCCGGACCTCCTGGGGATCAGCCAGGGGTTCGATGGTGAGGGTCTGGAGAGTGGGATTTGATTCCAAGGGCTCGATCCCGGCCACCCGGCCGATTCGGTACCCCTGGGCCCATCGCCATCGATCGTCGGAGAGCCGCACCATGGAGCCGACGGTCACTCGCTGCTTCATCGCCGTGGGAATCGCGGACGTCCAGCCGTCACCTTCGGGAGCGAGCATCACCTGCACCGGATTCGAGTCGTCATCCGAGGCGATGATTCCCCGAATTCTTCCGGTTTCCACCGAAGGCAGCGGGCGAATGGTCGCGGTCGTACTGCCGACGCCCTCGAGCACGTAGCCGACGAGGATGTCTTCGTTGTGGATCGCGATGGCCCCGGGAGTGACCCCGAAACCTCGTCCCTTGTTCACCACCACCAGGTGCTCGCCGGAGCGGGTCGGGGTGGTCCGGACGGTCCGGGCGATCACCGTGCGGGGACGAAGGCCCTCGTCGGTCAGGAGGTCTTCGAACTGCTGGACGGCGGCGAGCTGCGCTCGGAGCGAGCGGATCTTCTCCCGGGCGGCGCTCAATTCACGACGGAAGTAGGCGACCTCCTTCCAGAGTTGATCCGCTTCGACGGAGTCGACGGTCCCCGGAGGCTCGCCTTCGAGCCAGATCCGGACCGCGGTCATTCCATCCCCCAGCGGGACCAGGGGAAGTCCGACGAGTTCGCCCAGGCGTCCGGTCCATGGAGTGAGCCAGCGGGCGGGGAGAACCGAGACCACCAGCACCATCGCGACCGCGAAGGTGAAAGGCGTCGGTCTCGGCGTTCCGTGGCGTGCGATGGGCCGGCTCCCGGGCGGAAGGGACTCAGACCTCCTCGAGGTCCGACTCGAGAGTGGCTTTCCAGTCCTCGAGACTTTCGAGGTAGATGCTGGTCCCCCGGGCGACGCAGGTCAGAGGGTCTTCCGCGATGCGGACGTCCAGTCCGGTGGCGTTGGAGATCACCACGTCCATTCCTCGGAGCAGGGCGCCGCCGCCGGCCAGCATGATGCCGTTGTCGACGAGGTCCGCGGAGAGTTCGGGTTCGGCATGCTCCAGGGTCCGGATGACCGCCTCGACGATCTGGTTCACGGGTTCGGTCAACGCTTCGCGAATCTCGTCGCTGGTGACCACCGTCTTGCGGGGCAGCCCGGTGACCATGTCGCGTCCACGGACCTCCATGTTCATCGATTCCCCCACCGGGGCGGCGGACCCGATTTCGATCTTGATCCGTTCCGCCGTCTGTTCGCCGATCGTGAGCCCGTAGGTCTTCTTCATGTGGCTGATGATCGCTTCGTCGAAGTCGTCACCGGCGACCCGGACGCTCTCGCAGCTCGCGATGTCCGCAAGGGACATGATGGCGACTTCCGTGGTGCCACCGCCGATGTCGACGATCATGCTCGCGGTGGGTTCGGAGATCGGAAGGCCGGCGCCGATGCCGGCGGCCATGGGCTCTTCGACCAGATAGACCTTGCGGGCGCCAGCCCGCTCCGCGGAGTCGAGCACCGCTCGTTTTTCCACCGCGGTGATCCCCGAGGGGATGGCGATCACCACACGGGGTCCGAACACTCGGCTCCGGCCGTTCACCTTCTTGATGAAGTAGCTGAGCATGGCTTCGGTGATTTCGAAGTCGCTGATCACCCCGTCCTTCAACGGCCGGACCGCGGTGATCGAACCGGGAGTCTTGCCCAACATGTCCTTGGCGGCCCAGCCCACCGCCGTGCCGTTGTTGATGACTCGGTTCGTGCCCTTGCGAACCGCGACCACCGAGGGCTCGTTCAGCACGATTCCCTCGCCTCGAACGCAGACGAGGGTGTTGCAGGTACCCAGGTCGATACCCATGTCGACGCTGAACCAACCGAGGATCGAATCAAGGAGCATGTGAGAGTCCGAGCGGAGTCAGGCGGTTCCGAAGTCCTGTCGAGAACCTCGTATCGGGGCCTATCGGATGCCCGGGGCCGTTTTCGAGAATATCCGGACTCCGGAAACGGTGATTTCGGAGATCAGAGCCTCTCCCGACCCGGAAACGGCGACGGGCGATCCTTGCGGATCGCCCGTCAGTCGTTCTGGAGTCCTGTGACGGGGTCTGGTCACTCCCCGAAGGGTCGAGGGGGACCTGGGCCCGTCTCCGGGGCCATGAGGGCTTGTGAGACCCTCCCGGAGTCACTTGATGACTTCGAAGCCCGGCACGCCGAACAGGACGGACTCGGTCTGGATCGACTGGCCCCGTTCGGGGGACTCGACCTGCTTCATGTTGGCCATGGCGATGGTCGTCACGCCGGTGGCGAGGACCACGAAGGCGGCGAAGAGAAGTCCGGTGTAGACGTCGAGGTCACCACCGGTGCGACGGACTGGAGCGTTCATCATGCTCATGGGGAGGACGTTCCAAGAGGAGCGGATTCAATCCGCCGGGTGGACGATGCGGGAAGCGGACCTGGGCGGGTTTCGATCACTGGCCCTTGCGGGCGATGGCTCGCTGGCCGGACCGAACCGCACCGCGGGAATCCTGATCCTCGAGTTCGATGACGCCGGTGGATCGGTTGACATCGACCTCGATGATTCGGAGATTCCCGACGAAACGACTGCCGTCCGCGATGGTGAGGACCCAGCCTTCCTGAACACCATCCCGGCTGCCGGCGTTGATCTCGGCGAGGGTCGAATCCTCGGAGCGACGGACGTTGATGATGGTGGAGGAAAGATTTCGGTCGGCGGGCTGGTAGCCGGCAGTCGCGCCGGCACGGGCCGAGGGAAGCTCGCCGATGTAGGCGACGTACCGGGCGATGGTGTCCATCGCGGAGTCACGCTCGTCGTTGAGCTGCTGGACTTCTTCCTGCAGGGCTCGGCGGGCGGCCTGGGCGATTTCCAGGCGGGAGCGAACGATTCCCAGTTCCTCTTCCAGGTCGACCGCTTCACGCTCGGCGCTGACGGCTCGCTGTCGGAGGTCGCGGAGTTCGGTGACCAGCGTCTCGCTGAGCTGACGCTGGGCGTCCTGCGTCTGGGCCATCATGCCGATCCGGGCCCGGATGTCTTCCTGGCCGCTGCGGGAATCCGCGAGCTCGCCCTGGAGTCGGGTGCTGTCGGCGATGGCGGAGTCGTAGTCCTTCTGCGTCTCGGCGATCCGCATTTCGAGTTCCTTGGTCTTCACCGCGTAACTCTGGTCGGTCGACATGCGAATCTGGTCGCCGGCCTTGAGGGCCTCCGCCAGTGCGTTTCGCTTCGACGTCATTTCGGCCAACTTCGCCTTGTTGCTCGACTCGTTGACCGCGTTGACTGCCACGAGCGGGGTGATCATCACCGCGAGAAGACAAACGAGGACGATGAAGAGCTTGGTCAGGAGATGCACGAGCGGAATCCTTTCAGCCGACGGCGCCGTCATCGGAGCCGAAGTGGTGGTGACGCCGACGTTCGGGGTCACCGGGGAGACGATTCTGTGAGTCGCGGAGCGACGGAGAGATCAAGGTCAGGACGAACCCGGGAGCGTATCCATACGCAGGTCCGCCCATCGGGTTTCTTGTACCTCAAATCCGGGGTTGGTGTCAATCCGGAGGTGAGATTGCGAGGTTCGGGGACGGGCCGCCCACGGCACCTTCCCGGCTTCGTTCGAGGGCCAGCAACCCCCCCGCAGCCGCGGTTCGGACCACGAGATCCTCGTCCGCGAGGAGTCGATCGAGGGCGGCGCGGGCTTCCGGGGCCGGTACGTGGGCGAGAGCACCGGCGACCTGGGTGCGGAGTCGGGGGTCCTCCGCCGTCACATACTCGAGGAGAACTCGCTCCAGGCCGGGCTCATGAGGGGCGGGAAGCCGGTAGATCGCACCGGCGGCCGCCACGCGGATTTCCGCCGGACGTCGTTGATTCCCGTCGGCAATGACCAGTCGCATGAGCATCGAGCGGGCCTGCTGGTCCCCGAGCCGGCCGAGCATGTCGCAGGCCAGCACGGTGAGTTCGCCCTGTTCGACCGGTGCGAAGAGGGCCGCTCGGATCGGTTCGATGTCCGCGTCGTCACCGAGACTGACCAGGGCCTCGGCGGCCTGGAGTTCGGTGATTCGAACCCGCATCGGATTCTGCAGGCGGAGACCGTGGCCCAGGGCGTTGTCGATGATCGGAATGGCGGACGGATTTCCCAGCATCCCCAGAATCATGGTCGCGTTGCCACGAATTTCGAGATCCTCGCTCATCGCCATCATCGCGAGGGGCGATGGGTTGGCTGGGAGTCCGAATCGTCGCAGGGCGAAAATCGATGCGGCCTGCACCGATTCGCTTTCGTCGAGGAGGCCGGGCTCGATCAAGGGTGCCAGGCGATCGAGATTCGCCCGCCCCATGGCCATGGTGCTCACGAAGCGAACGCCTCGATTCTCGTCGACCAGTCCTCGGGGACCGATCTCCTGCAGCAGCGCCGGGGCATGCTGCATCGCCTCGAAGGCGTAGGCTCGAACCAGGGAATAGTCGTTCTGCGCCGCGGTCTCCAGCCACGTTCGGGCGCGATCTTCCGGCGAGTTGCCGGAGAGAATCACCGACTCGGCCACGGCCGTGTCCGTCACGTCCACGTCCAGGATCACGTCCGTGGCCTCTTCAGAGGTCGCGGCGGCCGGGATGGGCGGCGAGGCGGCCACGGTGGTTTCGGTCGCGACCACGGTCTCGACCGGCCCGGAGACCGTTTTTTCGAGTCCCAGGCTCTGTTGTTTGGTGCTCCATGGACGATCCTCTTCCGGCTTCACGCATCCGGTGAGGAACGGGATCGTGGTCACCATCGAAGCGACGGTCAGTCGACCGAGGGTGGAGCGAGCGTGTCGGGAACGTCTGGAATCCATGTGCGTCTCCTCCGTGAGTTCGCGTGCATACGACGTCGGCAGTATCACGAATTCCTGGGATTCGTGCGGCGGGAATCCAACCCGCTCCAGATCAGCATCAGGATGCAGATCAGGGTGAGCGACCAGATCGGGCGTTCTCCCAGGGTGGCGAATGGCGGCCGGCGGTCGTCGAGTTCGGTCTCGGCCAGGATCGCATCGGCAACCAATGCGGGGGCCGCCGCTCGCAGTCGGCCGGACGAGTCGATCCAGGCGCTGCGGCCGGTGTTGACCGCTCGGACCATGGGCACTCGATTTTCGATCGAGCGAAATCGGGCGAGCTGCAGATGGGTCGAGCGGGGCCCGGGATACGGCCCGAACCAGCCGTCGTTGCTCGCATTGAGGAGGAGTGGAGCGAGTTTTCGGCCATTCTCCCAGACCAGATCTCGGCAGACCGACGGCACGGTGTCCTCGAAGCAGATCGGGGTTCCGATTCCGGTCGATCCGAGGACGTCTTCGGTCGGGCGACGCCATTCCAGAATCAACCGCACCGGATCGCTCGCGGCATCGAGGTCGAACTGCATGCCGCGGGCTCCGATGTCGAGCATCCGCTGCTCCAGCCAGGGCCAACTGGAGATGTAGGGCATTCGCTCGCCGAAGGGCGTGAGGAAGACCTTGTCGTATCGGGTCGCGGCTTCGGGACCTCGTTCATCGAGGAGGTAGACGCTGTTGAACCGCCGGTCCCACGCGAGGGTCGGGCCGTCTTCGGTCGTCTCTCTTCGGAGACCTTCGAAGGAAGCACTGCCCAGAAGCAGCGGCACGCCAGTCTCCGACTGGAGTTCCATGGCCAGTTCCGCGAATCGATTTCCCGGCCACCATCCCGCCTCCTCCATCACCGCGGTGGAGGCCGGTTCGATCCCGATGCCGGGGAGCATCGTTTCGGGCCAGGCGATGAGGTCGATTCGGCCGCCATTCGCACGAACCGCCTCCGCGGCCTCGATCGTCTGGCGGGCGAATCCGACGGTGTCGTCCCACTGGTCGCGGGGTGACCAGCCGACCTTGTTGGACTGCGGCAGGACGGTCTGGATCGCGAGGATCGCGGGGCCGAGGCGGCCGGTTCCGGGTGGTTGCACCCGGAGCAGGCCGTACCCGGTCCAGATCACCACGAGCGAGGCCGTGGCGATGCTCGCGATACGGCGAGTCGACCGGGAGCCGCGGCCGAGAAAAAAGTCGGCAAGAAGTCCGCCGGTCGCCGCGGGGAGGATCGCGAGTCCGTTGATTCCGGCGATGTCCGCGGGCTGGGCGAGGGGAAGCCAACCGATGAGCGGCTGGCCCAGCAGGTACCAGGGATAGCCGTCGAACACGAGGACGCTCCGCAGGAACTCCACGCCGGTCCAGGCCAGGGGCACGAGCAATGCGAGCGGCCACCCGCCGAAGGTCCGGCTTCGCGCCAGTCGTCGGATCACCCAGGCGATCAGCGGGGTCCAGAGGGCAAGGTAGATGGCCATCGGGACGATTCCCGCGGCACTGACCTCGGTCACCCACCACTGGTGCCAGAGCCAGGTGCCGATCATGGGAACCAGCAGGCACGGCAGGACGACCCGGAATCGTCGGGCGGCGACGGTCGCGGCCGCGACCGGCGACCCGGCGATGAACACCAGCCACCAGGCGTCGATCGGTGGGAAGACCAGCGTCATCAGGATCGCGTGGGCCACGCCGCAGGCGACGATGAATCGAAGGGACGCCTCGCCTCGATGGGACGGGGCGTCGGTCACTTGCCGGCGTAGTCGATGAGTCGGCCGATCTCGCTCCGCAGATCCCGGCGGTGCACGATCCGATCGATGAATCCGGATTCGATCAGGAATTCCGAGGTCTGGAAGCCTTCGGGAAGATCCTGGCGAATGGTCTGCTTGATCACGCGGGGGCCGGCGAACCCGATGAGGGCTCGCGGTTCCGCGAGGATCACATCGCCGAGCATCGCGAAACTCGCGGTCACGCCACCGGTGGTCGGATCCGCGAGCACGGAGATGAACAGGCCTCCGGCTTCGTCGAAGCGTCCGAGGACGGCCGAGGTCTTCGCCATCTGCATGAGCGAGTAGCCGGACTCCTGCATGCGGGCCCCGCCGGAGCAGGCGACGATGATCAGCGGAAGGTCGTGATCCAGAGCATGCTCGGTGGCGCGGGCGAGCTTCTCGCCCACCACGGAGCCCATCGAGCCGGCGAGGAAGGTGAAGTCCATGGCGCCGACCACCACCTTTCGTCCCTTCACGAAACCGACGCCGGTGAGGCAGCCGTCGTTCTCGCCACTCTTTCGTCGAGCCGCGTCGATCCTCGCCCGGTAGGGCTTCACGTCGACGAATCCCAGTGGGTCCGCGGCGGCGAGATCGGCGTCGAACGGTTCGAAACTGCCGGGGTCCACCAACTGCCCCACCCGTTGCCGGGCCGAGACCCGGTGATGGTGATCGCACTTGGGACAGACCTGGAGATTCTGCTCCATGGTCTTTCCGAACACGGTCTCGCCGCAACCGGCGCACCGGATCCAGAGTCCTTCGGGGACCGCCTTCTTGGCGGCGATATCGGCTTGTTCCCAGGTCTGGTTGGCCACGAACCGCTCCGTCGGAGTCGTGAAACGGCGGTGACGGCCGCCGTAGGAATCGTCGTGCAGGGTATCCGCGTCGGACCCGTCCGTCGCATCCGGGCCGTTTCAGCCCGTTCGATCATCGATTTTCCGGCCCGGGACCGCCAGTCGCGCGGCCGCGTCCAGGGGCAGCAGCCACATCTCGACCCGGGGTCTTCCCTCCATCCACCGTCGGGGATTTCCGTCCGTGGTACCGGCGAGGGCGGCCCGCACGAATCCGGCCGCGAGCTCGTGGAGGACCAGCCCGACGGTCGGTGGTCGTCGTTTCAGGATGATTCGGAGGGCGTCGACGAGTCGGGTGCGGGCGTCCGCGAGGGGCTCGCCCTCCGGCGGCACGAGATTGGAGGGATCTTCCTCCCACTGCCGAGCCCGCCGCTCGAATCGATCCCGGAGTTCGATCATCGACAGGCCCGCAAGCACGCCCAGGGCCGGGTCCGCCAGTTCGTCATTGCCACGGGGTCGTCCGCCCAACGCCTTGGCCGCGAGTTTCGCGGTCTCGGATGCCCCGGAGTCCAGCGGATGATGAATTCTTGCCGGCGGAGGGAACGGCAGTGTCGTGGCTCGTTCGAAGGCCTCGATCGACGCCGCGCGACCACCCTTGGAGAGCGGCAGGTCCTCGTCGCCCCGGAGGCGATCCGATTCGTCCCAGTCGGTCTCCCCTGCTCGGACCAGCCAGAGCACGATGGAGGGTCTCCGACTCACGTCTCCGGACACTGAATGGCGCGGATCGCCGCGGGGCGGTCAACGCTTCGAAAGATGGCGGAGCCGGCGACCAGGACGTCGCACCCGGCCTCGATCACGCGGGCCGCGTTTTCCGGCGACACGCCCCCATCCATTTCAAGCCGCTGGTCGGGTCGGAGCCGGCTCGACAGGATCCGCGTCTTCTCCAGTGAATCTTCGATGAACGCCTGGCCGCCGAATCCGGGATGCACGCTCATCACCAACGCGAGGTCGAAACCTTCGAGCACCGGATCGAGTCGTTCGAGCGGAGTCTCGGGATTGATCGCGATGCCTGCGGTCATACCGAGTTCGTGGCATCGATCTCGCAGTCGCAGGAGCGCTTCGGGTGCCGCCACCTCGATGTGCATCGAGCAATGATCGGCGCCGGCGTCCGCGAACGGTTCCAGATACGCCCCGGGATCGGTCACCATCAGGTGGACGTCGAGGAATGCATTCGGGCAGGCCTTGCGAACCGCGGCACAGACCGCGGGTCCCATGGACAGGTTCGGTACGAAGTGTCCGTCCATGATGTCGACATGAAGCATGTCGGCACCTTCGTCGAGCACCCGGGCGCAGTCATCCCCGAGGCAGGCGAAATCCGCGGCCAGCACCGATGCGGCGGCGATCGGAGTCGGTGGCGGCTGGGTGAATCGGTATTTGACGGACTCTGGTGCGGTGTTCATCGATGATCGCCGAAGGACTGGTGATGGCAGGATCAGCGTCGCTTCCCGCGTCCGGCCTGGCCGCGGTACACGTCGAGCTGTCGCTTGTAGGTGTCCTTGAGGTCCGGCTTCACCGCCATCCAGGCCTGCATCTGCTGGCGAATCGCCTGGTCCTTCTTCCCGGATGCGAAGTCGACCATGGCACTGGTGGCGAGTGCGTCCGGGTTCGAGGGGCCTTCCAAGGCGAGCAGGCGATCCGCGGCCTTTCGAGCGAGCGGCAGGTCACGAACGCACTCGGTGGGTTCGTTGGCGGTGAGCCGGGCGATCGCTTCCAACGCTCCCGCGTCGTCGCGATAGGTGTTCAGGAGCTTCTGGCCCCAGGCATCGGTCGCTTCCGCGTTCTTCTCGCCGCAGGCGAGCATTCGATACTTGCGGAGCGCGACGGAGAGAAACACCGTGGAGTCCAGGTCGATGACCTCGTCGAGGTGTCGGTAGGCGTCGGCCCAGTTGGCAACCTTCTCGGCCCGATCGGCGGCGGCGAGCTTCGGGCGTGCCTGCTTCTGGAGCTTGGGGTTGTAGCGTCCGGCGATCACCTGTTCGAGGATCCCGTCGAACTGATCGTCCATGGGATGGCCGATGAACGCGATGGTGTTGTTCGCATCGACGATGAAGGAGCAGGGAATGCCCTTCTGGCCCGCCGCCTGCATCCAGTCGTTCTTGGCGCCCCCGTCGATCGCGACCGGGTAGGTCATTCGATCACCCTGCTGCCGAACGAAGCTCTTGACCTTCGGAATCTCCTTCTCTTCGTCGGTGATGCCGATGACCGTGAACCCCGAATCCTTGTACTGGTTGTACAGGTCGTTGATGTGCGGGATCGCCTTCTTGCACGGTCCGCACCAGGTGGCCCAGAATTCGACCACGTAGGGCTTGCCCTCTCCGACCGAGGTTTCACCCTGGATCCACTCCTTCACGTCGACCGACGGGGCCTTGTCGCCGACCTTCAGGTCGGCCGCGGTCGCCACCGCGGTCATCGAGGTCAGGAGGGCGCCACCGAGAAGTCGGCCGATGGTCTGGTTGAATCGCTGGGGAAATCGCATGGGGAGCTCCGAAGAATCCGCGTGAAGGGCTGCTGGTGGAAGGGACGTTTGCCCCCGTGGGGAGGCATCCGAATGGTTCAGGGTAGTCCGAGAGGCGGGTTCGGGCCATGAGGCATCCGCCCGAGAGGCGTGAAGAGGGGTCGAGAAATCCGGGTGGAGTGAGCGGCGGGTCCGGGAAGGAGGAGAACTCAGGCCGGGTCGAGAACGTCCAGGGCGGGCATCGGGCCACCTTCGAGCATGGTGAGGCTGGCACCGCCCCCGGTGGAGACGTGGGAGACCGAGGGGCCGAGTCCGAGGCCCTGAACCGCCGCCGCGGTGTCGCCACCGCCCACGATCGTGACCGCGCCCGCGGTCGTCGCCTCGACCAGCGCGTCCGCGACGATCCGGGTTCCAGAATCGAACGGAGCGACCTCGAAGAGTCCCATGGGGCCGTTCCAGACCACGGTTCGAGCGGTTCGAACCGCGTCGGAGAAGGCTCGCGCGGAATCCGGGCCGATATCGAGTCCCATGAGCTCGTCCGGGATCTCGGTTCCATGGATCGAGGTCGGAGTTCCGGGCTCGGGGGCCGAACCACAGTTGAAGTCCGATGGCAGGAGCAGATCGGTGGAGCTGGCGGCGAGTTCCTCGATCATCCGGCCGGCCTCCTCGACCATCGACTCTTCGACCAGGCTTCGACCGACCGAATGACCACGGGCCTTGAGGAGGGTGAACGCCATCGCGCCCCCGACGATCAGGATGTCGACGGTTCCGGCCAGTCTCCGAATCGTCTTGAGCTTGTCCGAGATCTTCGCTCCGCCGAGGATCGCGACGAAGGGCCGCTCCGCCGATTCGATGGCTTCACCCAGGTACTTCAACTCCTTTTCCAGAAGTCGACCCGCGACCCGAGGTCGGTCCCCCATCGCTTCGGCGACCGCCACCATCGAGGCGTCGGTCCGATGGGCGGTGCCGAAGGCGTCGTTGCAGTAGCCGTCCACGTCGGTGGAGAGGGTCCGGGCGAACCCGCCGTCCCCCTTCTTCTCGCCCGGGTGGAAGCGAAGGTTTTCCAGCAGGAGCACGCCGCCGGGTTCAAGGGCGGCGATCGCCGCCCGGGCGGGCTCGTCGGTGCAGTCATGGCTCGGGAAGACGACGTCGCGTCCCAGGTGCTCTCCGAGTCGGGTCGCGACGGGAGAGAGTGAATGCGGGGGCTCGTGTCCGATGCCACCGGGGCGTCCGAGATGACTCATCAGCACCGCCTTGCCGCCACGCTCGGTGATCGAGCGAATGGTCGGCAGCGCCGCCTGGATCCGCGTGTCGTCGGTGATCCGACCTTCCTGGATCGGAACGTTGAAGTCGACGCGGACCAGGACGGTGAGGCCGGCGACGTCGATGTCGTCGATGGTGCGTCGGGCGTGGTTGGGCGTGCTCACGGCGGCGTTCCAATGCGGTTGGGGTAGATCGGGATTCCGAGGGTCGCGGATGATAGCCGGGCCGCTGTCCGCTACCGTCGCGGCGTGAACAGAGAACCCACCGACACACCGGAGTCCCCGATCGTTCTTCTTCTCGGCCCGACCGGCGGCGGGAAGACCGACGTCGCCGTGTCTCTCGCCCGGGCGATCCCCGGCGGCGGAGAATGCGTGATTGCGGACTCGATGCAGGTCTATGCCGACCTGGTGATCGGGACCGCCCAGCCGACGCTCGACGAACAGGCGGGTGTCCCCCATCATCTCTGCGGCGTCATCGATCCCGCCGGAGACGCGTTCACGCTTCGCGACTGGCTCGATCGGGCGGAGGCGGAGGTTCGAAACATCCACGGCCGGGATCGAGTTCCGATTCTGGTCGGCGGTACGAACCTTTATGCCCGCGGTTTTCTCGAAGGAGTGTTCGAGGGGCCGGGCCGGGATGATGTGATTCGGGCCGAATTCGAGACGCTCGACGAGGCGTCGCTGCACCGCCGTCTCCAGGAGGTCGATTCCGCGTCTGCCGAACGGATCCACCCCAACGATCGACGTCGGATGATCCGTGCCTTGGAGGTGGAGGCCATCACAGGCCGCCCGCTCTCGGAACATCAGGCGGAATGGGGCGCGTCGATCGGCGGTCGACCTTCCGTCCGAGTGGTGGTGCTCGATTGGCCCACGGAGCGGCTGAATCAGCGAATCAACGCCCGGGTCCGGGCGATGATGGCGGCGGGATTCCTCGAGGAGGTCCGGCGGCTGGAGGAGGCCGGCCGACTCGGGCCCCAGGCCATCGAGGCGGTCGGGTATCGGGAGTTGCGCGAGCATCTGAGGGGACGCCTCGGACTCGAGCAGGCGGTCGAACGGATCAAGATTCGCACCCGCCGCTACGGCAAGCAGCAGCGGACCTGGTTACGTCGATTTCTGGCAGTGCCGGGAGCGATCCGAATCGACCCGGTCGATCGGACGACGGAGGAGATCGTTCAGGAGCTCGTTTTGAAGCTCGAAACGGCAACTTGAGAAATCTTGGGCCGAAAACCGTGGTTCTCGGACGTTTATTCAACCTCGGGCTTGACGGGAGACCCTCCAACTACTTTCAATGCCGCCCCCTGTCTTCGGCCGATGCCGCCCGGCAGGCCCGAAGCGAGAGACTGTCCAACCCCGCTCCCGACGTCTGAATCGTCGTGGACGTCGCACTCAGGAATCCCATGGCCAAGAAGGCATCCACGAAGAAGAAGACCGGCAAGAAGACCGGGAAGAAGACCGGCAAGAAGACCGGTGCGGGGTTCTCGACCCCCTCGGCGGCCGGGAAACAACTGGTCATCGTGGAGAGTCCGGCGAAGGCGAAGACCATCAATCGCTATCTCGGACCCGAATTCGTGGTGACGGCCTCGGTCGGTCACATCCGGGATCTTCCCAGCAAGGCTCCCAAGGGGTCCAAGCAGCCGGTCCCCGGGGTCGATCTCGAAAACGACTTCGAGCCGAGCTACGAGGTTCTGACCGCGAAGAAGAAGACGGTCACCGATCTGAAGCGGGCCGCCAAGGGTGCCTCGGAGATCTGGTTCGCGACCGACCTCGATCGCGAGGGTGAAGCCATCGCCTGGCACCTCGCGGAACTCCTCGGCGTGAAGCCCAAGGACGCCAAGCGGGTGGTCTTCAATGCGATCACCAAGAGCGAGATCGAACGAGCCTTCGAGACCCCTCATCCGATCGACGAGTACAAGGTCAATGCCCAGCAGGCCCGTCGGATCCTCGACCGGATCGTGGGATATCAGGCGTCACCGCTCCTCTGGAAAAAGGTCGCTCGGGGTCTTTCCGCGGGTCGGGTCCAGTCGGTCGCGACGCGTCTGATCGTCGAGCGGGAACGCGAGATCGATGCGTTCGTCCCGGATGAATCGTGGGACGTCGGGGTGAAACTCGCCCTTGACCCCGCCACGGCGCCCGGCCTGGTCGAGGCGTGGGCCGCATTCATGTCCGAGATCGACGACAAGGGCCGGGGTCCCACCATCAAGCGACAGAACGTCTGGCTTTCGGAGAACCGGGGGCTGCGAACCGAACTGGTGGAACTCGGCGGCGGGAAGTTCAGTCTCGGCTGCTCCAAGAATGCGATCGAAGACCTTTCGGATCGCATCGCGGACGTGGCCGACGGGGTCGGTCTGACCGCGGTCTCGGTCGAATCCCGGGAGGATCCCGACGGCAAGGGACCGGCGCGACACGTCCGGACGGTGTCGGGCGAGATCGCTTCGGACGTCCGCTATGCGGTCGATTCCACCGACACCACGCGCAAATCCTCGAAGCCGTTCGCCCCCTACATCACCAGTTCGTTGCAGGTGGCGGCGAGCAACGTCCTCGGATTCACCGCCGATCGGACGATGCGGATCGCCCAGCAGCTCTACATGGGACTCGACGTCCCGGGCGAAGGCCAGGTCGGTCTCATCACCTACATGCGAACCGACTCCACGCATCTTTCCGGTGATGCGATCGCGATGGCTCGTGGCTACATCGAAGAGCGTCACGGGAGTGACTACCTGCCGCCGAAGCCGCGGTTCTACGGTTCGAGCAACAAGGACGCCCAGGAGGCCCACGAGGCGATTCGTCCCACCGATCCCCGCCGGACGCCCGACCTGGTCAAGTCCGCGTTGAGCGAGGAGCAGTTGAAGCTGTATCGACTGATCTGGAACCGGTTCGTCGCCTGTCAGATGACGGACGCCAAATGGGACTCCACCGCGGTTCGCTTTCGGAGATCCGACCGGGACACCGGTGCGATCCTCAAGGCGACCGGGCGGGTGCTCGCCTTCGACGGCTGGACCCGGGTCGGCGGGGTCGCGGCCAGTGACGAACAGGTCCTGCCCGCCTTCGCGGACGGTGACCAGACCGCCCCGTTCGCGATCGAGCCCCGGCAGAAGTTCTCCTCGCCGCCGGCCCGCTACAACGAGGGGTCTCTGGTGAAGAAACTCGAGGACGAGGGGATCGGCCGCCCCTCCACCTATGCGTCGATCATCAAGGTGATCCAGGACCGCGGCTACGCGGAGAAGGTCGGCAAGGCGTTCCATGCGACCGCCCTCGGTGAAGTGGTCACCGACAAGATGGTGGAGGCCTTTCCCCGTCTGATGGACTTCGGCTACACCCGTGATCTCGAGAAGCGGCTCGATGCGATCGAGGAGGAGCACGTCGAATGGAAGACGATGCTCCGTGACTTCTACGGTCGGTTCAGCGAGTCGCTGGAGCGGGCGCACGAGGAACTGGGTCACGCCAAGGCGGAGATCCAGCCCGCGCCCTACGCCTGTCCGAAGTGCGCGGCCATGACCTGCTATCGATTCGGCAAGAACGGTCGGTTCCTGAGCTGCACCGCCTATCCGGACTGCGATTACGCGGCCCCGATCGATCGGGCCGGACGTCCGCTGCTGCCCGAGATGGTGGACATCAAGTGTCCGGATGACGGATCCCAGATGATCCTGCGCACCGGGCGCTTCGGGAAATACATGGCGAGCCAGAACTATCCCGAGATCAAGTTCGTGCTCAATCTCGATCGCAAGGACTGCCTGAAGCTCCCGGCCCCTCCCCCGTTCGAGACGGATCTGAAATGCACGAAGTGCGAGGATCGGAATCTCTATCTTCGCGACGGCAAGCGCGGCCCCTGGCTGGGGTGTTCCGGTTTTCCGAAATGTCGGGGTCGCGAGAGTTTCGCGAAGCTCGACGAGACCGTGCGTGAGAAGCTCGAGGCCGATCTGAAGAAGCACCTCAAGGCGAATCCCATGCCGGTCATCACCCGGATGGACGGCACGCCGATCAAGGAGGGCACCCCGATCGTGGAACTCGTGGTCCCCGGGCTGATCGCGGACCTCGCGATCCACCCGGATGCGGTGGCGGACACCAGCCCCCGCAATGCGGGCTGACCGAGCCCTCATCATCGACCGAACGACGACCGCCCGCGGCTTGAAG